>PMBR01000104.1:13962-24755 GCA_003152995.1 Chloroflexota bacterium
AAGATCTCGGTCTCGGTCGTCTGCTGATCAAAGGGCGGGGGCGCCCGGTGGATCGGCAGCCATTCGGTTGCCTCGACCGGCCCCTTGTCATCGATCGGCTCACCGAGCACGTTGAAGACGCGGCCCAGAGTGGCGGCCCCGACCGGCACCGTGATCGGGCGGCCGGTGTCGGTCGCGTCGACGCCACGGGCGAGGCCGTCGGTGGTGGTCATGGCGACGCTGCGGACCCAGTTGTTGCCCAGGTGCTGCTGGACTTCGCAGACGATGATTGCGCCGTCGCCGCGCTTGACTTCGACGGCGTTGTAGATGCCCGGCAGCTGGCCTGCGGGGAACTCGATGTCGACGACGGGGCCGGTAATCTGGATAACCCGGCCGGTCGCGGTCTGGGCGGCGGTCGCCATCGTCTTGTCGGTGCCTCCTGGTCTTGGGTCGCCTCGCTGCCTAGCGCGCCTGTGCGCCGGAAGCGATTTCGATGAGTTCTCTGGTGATGTTGGCCTGGCGGGCCTTGTTGTAGCTGAGGGTCAGGTCTTCGATCAGCTCGTCGGCGTTGTCGGTGGCGTTCTTCATCGCCACCATCTGGCTCGAGAAGAAGCTGGCAGTGCTTTCCAGCGCCGCCTGGAACAGCCGCGTGGCGAGGTAGCGCGGCAAGAGCTCGTTGAGGACCTTGTCCGGGGCCGGCTCGAAGATGAACTGCGAGCCGGGGATGCCGCGCGTGTCGAGGCTCGGCTTGATCGGGAGCAGCTGGACCATGTCGGCGCGCTGCACAAGCGTTGAGATGAAACGGGTGAAGACGACGTCGACCTGGTTGTAGGTGCAGGCCTCGTACTCGTCGGCGATGAGCCGGGCCAGCGGCAGAATGTCCGCGAGCGAGGGCCGGTCGCCGAGCCCGGCAAAGTGGGCCACGATCGGCACTTGTGCACGGCGCATCGCGTCGCGACCCTTGCGGCCGATGCTGACCAGCTCCAGCTCGCCGGTGTGCTCGATGATCTCGTTTGACACGAAGCGCACCGCGTTGGTGTTGAGCGCTCCGGCCAGACCGCGGTCGCTGGTGATCAGGACGATGAGCCGCTTGCCCTCGTCACGGCGGCTGAGGAGCGGGTGCTCGTCGCCTCCGAGGACGGACGCAAGGTCGGCCAGGATCTCGTCGAGCAGGTCCGAGTAGGGTCGCGCGGCCAGGGTGGATTCCTGGGCGCGGCGCAGCTTGGACGCCGCAACGAACTGCATCGCCCGGGTGATCTGTCTGATATTCCTCGACGCGGTAATGCGCCTGCGGATGTCTCTCTGGCTCGGCACGTTTGCCCTGCTTGCGGTTTGACCTGTGGTGGTGCCGCCCTCGCCTCAGGCGAGGAACGACTTGCGAAACTCGTTTGCGGCGGCTTCGAGTGCCGCGGCGGTTGCGTCGTCGAGAGTCTTGGTCTCGCCCAGCGTGCGCAGGACGTCGCCGTGCTCGGTCTCGAGGAAGCGGTAGAACTGCTGCTCGAAGTCCTTGACTCGCGGCGTCGGGACGTCGTCGAGAAGGCCCTTGGTGGCCACGTACAGGATCGCGACCTGCTTCTCCACCGGGACCGGCTGGTACTGCGGCTGCTTGATGACCTCGGAAAGCTTCTCGCCTCGAGTCAGCTGGTCGCGCGTGGCCTTGTCCAGGTCGGACGCGAACTGGGCGAAGGCGGCGAGGGNNACTGGGCCAGGTCCAGCTTGAGCGGTGCGGCGACCTTCTTCATGGCCTTGGTCTGAGCCGCCGAGCCCACACGGGAAACCGAGATGCCGATGTTCAACGCGGGCCGCTGACCGGCGTTGAAGAGGTCCGTCTCNNATGACGTTGGTCGGGATGTACGCGGAGACGTCACCGGCCTGGGTCTCGATCAGCGGCAGGGCCGTGAGCGATCCGCCGCCGTTCTCCGTGCTCATGCGCGCTGCGCGCTCGAGGAGACGGCTGTGGAGGTAGAAGACGTCGCCCGGATATGCTTCGCGGCCGGGCGGACGGCGCAGCAGCAGCGACATCTCCCGGTAGGCCCAGGCGTGCTTCGAAAGATCGTCGTAAACGCACAGGGCGTCCTTGACCAGGTGGCCGTCGATTTCGACGCCGACCTCCATGACTTCCTCGCCCATCGCGCAACCCGCATAAGGGGCGAGGTACTGGAGAGCGGCCGAGTCTTCGGCGCCGGCGCAGACGACGATGGTGTGCGCCATCGCACCGTGCTGCTCGAGGACGGCCACGGTCTTGGCGACGGTCGAGAGCTTCTGACCGATGGCCACGTAGATGCAGACCAGGCCCTTGCCCTTCTGATTGATGATCGTGTCGATGGCGATGGCGGTCTTGCCGGTCTNNGCGATGCGCTCGACCGGGCGGGTTGAGGTGGCCGCGATGGGTCCCTTGTCGTCGAGCGGGCGTCCGAGCGGGTCCACCACCCGGCCGATGAGAGCCACACCGACGGGGACTTCGACCACCCGACCGGTCGTCTTGACCGTGTCGCCTTCCTTGATCTGGGTCGGGTCGCCCAGGATGACCGCGCCTACGGTCTCCTCCTTGAGGTTGAGGGCCATGCCCATGACCGAACCCGGGAACTCGAGCAGCTCGGACGAAAGCGCGTCCGACAGCCCGTAGATCTGGGCGATCCCATCGCCGACCTCGACCACGGTGCCGACGCTGCGCGACTCGGCACTCGGGTCGAAGTTCTCGATTGTGCTCTTGATGATGCTGACGATCTCGTCTGATCGAATGGCCATGCCTTCTCCGTTCGGCCGTGGAAGCCTCGGGGCGCCGCTCGGCGCCGCCCGCGTCTAGCTCATTCCCTGGACCAGCCGCCCATGCAGCCGCTCCATGCGGCCGCGAACGCTGGCGTCGATGAGTCGATCTCCGATCTGGACGGTGAGCCCGCCGACGAGCGACGGATCCGTTTGCGCGCCCAACTCAGCGTGTGCACCGGCGAGTTGCTCCACCCGCGTCTGGACCGCCGCAAGCTCCTTGGCGGAGAGCGGCGCAGGTGTCGTAACCGTGGCGGCGACGATGCCCCGCGACTTCCGGACCATGGCATCGTACTCGGCGCTGACCGAGGGCAGGATTCCGAAGCGACCTCGCCGGGTGAGGAGGAGTGCCAGGTTCAGAGCCTGGCGGGAAATGCTGCCTCCGAGCAGCTCCTCCACCGCCTGGCTGCGGCGGGCGATCGCGACGGCCGGGCTGTCGACGTCCCGGGCGACTCGGTCATCCGCTGCCAGCCCGGCGGCAACGGCCAGATCGCGCTGCCACGCGTCGACGGTCCCGTCGCGAGTGGCGAGTTCGAAGGCCGCTTCCGCATAGCGCCGGCCGGCGCCGAGACGTGACATCAGTTGGTCCGTCCCTCGCCGGTTGTGGCCTGCTCGCGCAGGTATTCATCGACCAGGCGACGCTGACTGGCGTTCGTCATCGTTTCGCCCACGAGCTTGCCGGCGGCCGCGAGCGCCAGGTCGGCGACCTGCGCCCGGAGCTCCGCCAGCGCGCGGTCCCGTTCCGCCTGGATGTCGGCCGTGGCTCGTTCGTGGAGCCCGCGGAGCTCCTCGCGCGTCGCGGCGATGTCCGCGTCGCGCAGCTCCTGAGCGGACTTCTGCGCCGATGCAATCAACACGTTGGCCTCGCGCCGAGCGTCGGAGACGACTCGATCGCGCTCGGCCACGCCGGCATCGCGATCCTTGCGAGCCTGCTCGGCGTCCGCCAGCCCCTGGTCGAGGCGCGCCTTGCGCTGGGCCAGGATATTGGCGATCGGGTCGAAGGCGAAGCGCCAGATCAGGGCGAGGAACACGATGAAGTTGAGCGCCGCAACGATCACCCAGAAGAAGTTGATCGACAGACCCGGCTCGGGTGCCGGGATTGCCGCAGCTGCGGCGGCGACCAGGGGGTTCACTCGACTCGCTCCGTGACCTCGGCCCTACTTAGTGATGAAGATGGCCAGCAGGCCGACGACGATCGCCAGCACGCCCAGGCCTTCGGCGAAGCCGGCCAGGATGATCGCCAGACCGCGGATCTGACCGGCCGCGTCCGGGTTGCGCCCGATGGCATTGCTCGACATGCCGGCCAGAATGCCGATGCCGATGCCGGGGCCGATGACACCCATGGCTGCGAGTCCGGCTCCGATGTGATCCATGAAATGACCTCCTGTGCCTCGACCTCCGGTCGAAGCCGTCTCGTTGCTGGCGGTCAGGCCGCCACGGGCTGGGATTGGTTGGCGCCGTCGGGCGCCTGATCGGCTTTGAGGTTGCCGGCCGCGACCGGGTGAGGCTCTTCCGAGCCGTGACCTTCGATGGCGATGAGGATGAACATGAGCGTCAGGACCGAGAAGATGAGGGCCTGGATGACGTTGAGGAGCGCCTCCAGTCCGTACAGAGCTACCGGCAGGACGGCCAGGGTCAGGGCTGAGATGACGGCCAGGGCGACTTCGCCGCCGTAGATGTTGCCGAAGAGTCGCATTGCCAGCGTGACCGGCTTCACGAATTCGAGGAAGAGTTCGATTATCCCGACGTACATCGCCAGGATGCCCGCCCCCAACCCATGGCGGAATTCGCCGATCGGGAAGAACTTGGAGAGGTAGCCACGTACCCCAAGGCGCCGGAAGCCTTCACCCTGGAACAGGACGAATGAGGTGAGAGCGAGGCCGATGGTGACGTTGACGTCGCTGGTCGGCGCCCGAAGCTGCGGGATCTTGCCGATGGGCGGAATGAGACCGCTCCAGTTCGAGAAGAGAATCAGGATGAAGAACGCCGCGAAGATCGGGTAGTAGCGTCGAGCCCCCTCGCCGCCCATCCCGACGGCGAAGTCGCGTCCGAACTCGTAGGCCCACTCGACGATGTTCTGGACGCGGCCGGGGACGATCTTCATCCGGCGGGTCGAACCGATGGCCAGGAGCAGGATCAGGCCCATGACGATCCACATCGTGAAGATCGTCGAGCTGATGCTGGGGTGGAAGTAGATCATCGGCAGCGGCGACGGCGCCGTTGCGGGCGAGAAGTCGAAGACGATCTCGGGCGGTGGCAGCTCGATCGCGCTCTGCACGAAGCACGACGGAAAGTCGCAGGCCTGGCCGGCCTGGCCACCCTTGGGGAACGGGGGAACCAGCACCACGGCCAGAATGTCGAGGGCGATGACGACCGGGATCAGGATCCGAAACGGGATGCCGCGGGCGCGCTTCTTTGGCGCGGCTGCCGGCGCCGGCGCCGCCTGTCCTTCTTCGCTCGTGGCGGGCCCGACGCCCGGCTCGTCTATCACGCTAGCTCCGCGTTGGCGGCCCCCCGGAGAGCCGCGGTCAATTCTTGTCCTCTTCGTCCATCCGGGCCAGGAAGCGGGCGATTAGCCGCCAGCAGGCGACACTGCCGCTGACGAACCCGACCGTAAACCCGATGAGCGCGAAGATCGGAACGGTGCCCAGCCGCTGGTCCAGCCAGTAGCCGCCGAGCACGCCCGCCAGGATCACGATGAGCAACACGAACCCAATTTCAGAGAAGAGCGCGACGTAAGCGGAGTTCTTCCCGAGGTTGTTCATCGTCTCCCTGGCAGAGCGCCGTGAGTGTAGCAGCGGACTTCTGGTATCGCTCACCCCCCGAAAGCCCCGCCCGATGGGGCCAGGCCGCCGGTTCGCGACGGGCATGTTTGGGGCTCTGGCGTGACCTTCGGGTTGACGCCCCGCGATTCGGTCCGGGTGCGGCTCAGCCTTCGGCCAGGCCCGGAACGGGGAATCGAGCGCACATGGCGTGGACCAGAGCCGAGAGCTTGGCCTGCTCGGAGGGGTCGTCGCGGGTCACGATGGCCGAGACGATGAGCTCACCGATCTCGCGCATCTCCGGCTCGCGGAAGCCGCGACTGGTGGTGGCCGGCGTGCCGACGCGGATGCCCGAGGCAGTGTTGGGTGGGTTCTTGTCGAACGGGATGGCGTTCTTGTTGACCGTGATGCCGATCTCGTCGAGGAGGTGCTCCGCCTCTTTGCCGGTCACGCCGAGGGGCGTGACGTCCACCAGCATGAGGTGGTTGTCGGTGCCGCCGGAGACGACGCGGGCGCCCTTTTCGGTGAGAGTGGCCGCCAGCAGCTTGGCGTTGACGATCGTCTGACGCTGGTCGGCTCGGTATTCGTCGGTGTTGGCGAGCAAGAGAGCGACCGCCTTGGCGGCGACGACGTGCATCAGCGGGCCGCCCTGGGTACCGGGGAAGACGCTCTTGTCGACGGCCTTGCCGAGGTCCTCGCGGCAGAAGATCAGGCCGCCGCGCGGGCCACGCAGGGTCTTGTGAGTGGTGGTCGTGACGATGTCGGCGTGGCCGAATGGCGTCGGGTGGAGCCCGGCCGCCACGAGACCGGCGATGTGGGCCATATCGACCATCAGCAGCGCGCCGACGCCGTGGGCAATCCTGCCGAAACGCTCGAAGTCGAGGGTGCGCGGGTAGGCGCTGGCGCCGGCGACGATCATCTTCGGCCGGACTTCGGAGGCCAGCTTCTCGAGCGCGTCGTAGTCGATCTGCTCGGTCTCCGGATCGACGCCGTACGGATGGACCTCGAACCACTTGCCGCTGAAGTTGACCGGCGAGCCGTGCGTGAGGTGGCCGCCGTGGGCCAGGTTCATGCCCAGGATCTTGTCGCCGATGTTCAGCACGCTCAGGTATGCGGCCATGTTGGCCTGGGCACCGGAGTGAGGCTGGACGTTGACGTGCTCGGCGCCGGGGAACAGCGCGAGCGCTCGATCCTGGGCCAGTCGCTCGGCGACATCCACGAACTCGCAGCCGCCGTAGTAACGCTTGCCGGGCAGGCCCTCGGCGTACTTATTCGTGAGCGGCGAGCCCTGTGCCTCCATCACCGCGGCGAAGGTGTAGTTCTCGCTGGCGATCAGCTCGATCTTCCAGCGCTGGCGATCGGTCTCGCCGCGAATGGCCGCCCACAGCTCGGGGTCGACGTCGGCCAGCCGGGCCCAGGCGATCCCTTCTCGACGTGCGATCGTCATCGGTGGCTCCTTCTCATCCGGGGGCGAACGGCTCCTCGCCGTCGGGCGACCCGCGCGGTCGTCCTCTCGCGCGTCCGGGCCCCGGGTCGGCACTATTGTCGCCGATCAGGCGGAGCAGCGTCCGAGCCGGCCGAAGGGGAGAAGCCACCGGACCGCAGATCGCGTCACGGGCGAACGCCGCGACGATCGGGGAGTGCGATGACCTCCACGCCTTCACCATGTGCGGCAGCGGTCAGCGCGGGGTCCGACGTTGCCAGCGACTGATCCAGAGCCAGCGCGGTCGCAAGAGCAATGCAGTCCGCCAGGGAGAGCGGGCATTTGGATCTGTCGTACAAACGAGCGTGAAGCTTCCCCGCTTGGAGGCCGATCTCTTCGTCGGCGGCGACAACATCCAGGCCTCCCGCCCGAAGCCAGTCGATCTTCTCGGTGACGTCGGCGACCGGCCAGGCCTGCAGTCGAACCAGGACGTCGAGCACTTCGGCGAGGTTGACGGCGCTTACTCGCGGGCGATCGACTGTGCCTCGAAGCAGCCGCTCGACCTCTGCGGCGGCGGGCTCGCCGGTAAGTGCGGCGACGATCGCCTGCGCGTCGAGGAGCGTCAGCGGACACTCCCCTTCCGGAGGTCCGCGGCAGCTTCCGCTTCACGGAGCTCCGCTCGCATCTCCTCGCTCGTAGGCGCGCGGCCAGCAAGCGAACCAATGGCCGCCCCGATTGGATCGGACGGGATCGGCCGGATGACCAGCGCGTTTCCCTGGTCTTCGACCGACACGCGTTGGGTGCCCCAGCGGTGCCTGATTTCGGCCGGTATGGAAACCTGACCGCCTCTTGAAATCGACGTCGTTCTCATGAAGAGAGCCTACGCTCATGGGGCTGCGACCGCAAGACGGGAGCCTCTAGCCCGGTATACCGTGGAAGAGTCCGGCCGCGCTCAGGACGGCGGCGACTTCGGTGGCGTCGATGGCGCCAACCCGCAGAATCAGCGGCAGCTCACCGGAGCAATCCACGACGGTGGACGGCACGCCGCCGCGGGCGGGTCCGCCGTCCAACACCAGATCGATCCGCTCCCCGAGCTGGGCGAGCACTTCCGCGGCCTCGCTGGCGTCGGGCCGGCCCGACAGGTTGGCCGAGGTCACGGGCAACGGCCCGAGGGCGCGCGCCAACGCCCGCGGCGATTCGTGGTCGGGCAGACGGACGCCGATCGTAGCGGCGCCTCCGGTCAGCACGGCCGGCAGCTGGGCGCCGGGTGCCTGAGCCAGAACCAGGGTCAGGCCGCCGGGCCAGAAGCGTTCGGCCAGTAGTCGAGCTGCGGGCGAAAGCACGCCCACCGAAGCCGCCTGTTCGAGGTCCGCGACCAGCAGGACGATCGCCCGGTCGAGCGGCCGATCCTTCGCGGCGAAGAGCCGCGCCAGGCCGTCGCGGGCATCTAACGCCACGCCCACGCCGTAGACCGTATCGGTCGGCACGGCGACCAGGCCGCCCGCCCGCAGGACTTCGATCGCGGCCGCGCGCCCGGCTTCATCGTCGGGGAGCAGCCGAGCCCGCGTTGGCCCCGGACCAACGCGCGTCACCGCCGCTCCACTTCAACCACGCGCCGCGCCCCGTCGGCGCCGAGCGGCTCGGCCGCCCCAGCGGCCTGCCACCCGCTCAGCGCGATTCGCTCGATCATCTGCGCCGCCCCCTCTTCGGCGACGGGCGGCGCCACATATCGCGCCGCCGCCAGGACGGCCGCCGGCGCGCTCGGCATCGCGACCCCGTGGCCGACCTCGCCGATCATCTCCAGATCGTTGTACTGATCGCCGATCGCCATCGATTGCCCGATCGGAACGCCCAGCCGCCGCGCCAGCCAGCGGATCGCGGCGCCCTTCGAGACGCCCGGCGCCACGAACTCGAGGAATCGCGGATGGCTCAGCGTCACTTCCGCACGCCCGGCGAAATGGGCCCGCGCCTCGTCGAGGACATCCAGCGAATGCTCGCCCTCGCCGATGGCCACGACCTTGGTGACGGGGTGCGCCGCCCGAGCCAGGATGTCCGGCACGACGCGGAGGCGATCGCCGACGAAGAGGCGGTATTCCTCCAGGCGCTCCTCGTCGGACGCCACGACCATCCACTCGAGGTAGTTGAAGTGCGGCAGCAGAGCCCGTTCCCGGCACCATCGGACGATCTCGATCGTGACCTCGGGCTTGAGTGGTCGGTGGGACAGGAGGCGGCCGAGGCCTCGGGCACCGGGCGCGGGCATGGCGCGAATCAGCGCGCCCTGCTGGGCCAGGAGCGGGCCGGTGAGGCCGAGCGCCTCGGCGAAGGGCATGGAACTCGTGGCCGTGCGACCCGTCGCGAGTGAGACGGCGATCCCGCGCCGCATCGCTTCGCCGATCGCCGCAAGCGTCCGCTCGCCGATTACCAGGTCCTGGTCGACGAGCGTGCCGTCGATGTCGAGGGCGATCAGGCGGACGGGTTGGACGGGATCGGGCATCAGCGTGCTCCAGGTGCGCCGGGGTCGGTCGGACGGGGACCGGTCGAATATGCGCTCGCCGAGTTAACGGCGGTCGAATTGGCGGCCGCCCGCTCGATGCCGGCCAGGCGAGGTCGCCCCGAAAGGTCGGCCTGGACCCGGCAGGTCCATCCACCAGGCAGTTCGGCGACCGCGGCTTCGATCGCCGGCCCCTGGTCGAAACCGATCTCCAGCAGCGCCGTCCCCTCGGACGTCAGCGCCGAAGGAAGGGCGGCCAGCAGGCGTCGAATGACCGCCAGTCCGTCGGGCCCGCCGTCGAGAGCCATCCGAGGCTCGAACGAGGCGGCAATAGGAAGCCGTTCGATCTCGGCCGAAGGGATGTAGGGCAGGTTCGCCAGGATCAGGTCGAATGGCGGTTCGGCCGCCGCCAGGAGGTCCGCCTCGCCGAAGATGACCTCGTTCGCCACCACGTGGGCAACCGCGTTCTCGCGCGCCAGGCCGAGGGCGTCGGCCGAGCAGTCGACCGCCAGGATCGAGACTTCGGGGAGCATCCGCCTCCGCCGCAGCAGCGTCGCCAGCGCGATCGCGATCGCGCCCGAACCCGTGCCCACGTCCACGACTCGCAGATTCGGCGTTCCGGCCGGACGCGGCGCCGACGTCAGCCGCCAGGCTACTTCCCGCTCGGCCTCGGCGACCAGCAGCTCGGTCTCCGGCCGGGGGATCAGCGCCCGCCGATCTACGCTGAACGCCAGCCCGTAGAACTCCTTCAGGCCGCGGATGTAGGCCACCGGCTCGCCGGCCTCGCGCCGCACGACCGCGCCCTCAAAGACCGCCGCCGCGTCCGCGCCGACCGGCGCTTCCGGATGGGCGATCAGCGCCGTCCGGTCGGCGCCGACGGACCAGCCCAGCAACAGTTCGGTATCCAGGCGCGCGCTTTCGGACCCGGCCTTGCGCAGCCGCGCCGTGCCCGAAAGCAGGAGCTCGCCGGCGGTCGCCAACTCGAAGTCGCCCGCTACCGCCGCGGCCCGCGCGGCTCGTCCACTCCGCCGGACCCGCGCCACGGACGCGGCCCTCGCCGCCGACCCGTCATCCCTGCGGCCCGTCGCCGAGGGACGCCAGCAGTTGGGCCTGGTAGGTATTGCTCAGGGCGTCGATCAACTTCTCGATGTCGCCGTCCATGACACCGGGCAAGTTGTGGAGATCGAGCCCGATGCGGTGATCGGTCAGCCGGTCCTGCGGGAAGTTGTAGGTCCGGATCTTCTCCGACCGATCGCCCGAACCGATCATGCTGCGCCGCATCGCCGACTCCGTGGCAGCGGCCTTGGCCCGCTCGTGCTCGAGCAGCCGGCTGCGCAACACGGCCATCGCCTTGGCTTTGTTCTTGATCTGG
>PMBR01000027.1:0-141 GCA_003152995.1 Chloroflexota bacterium
GGCGCGGTCCGCCGGGCTGCCGAGGCCGATGTCGGACACGAGGTTGATAAGCTGGGCAAGACGGGCTTTGTCCAGACCGGGGCGGGCGAAGTCCTTGGGGAGGACGCCCTTCAGAGTTGGGTTCTCGCGCTCGATGGCGTC
>PMBR01000027.1:189-5907 GCA_003152995.1 Chloroflexota bacterium
CCGAGCACGATGTGCTTGTACTCGGCCGCGTCCATGTTGTTGCGGAGCATGTCGGCCGAGGCCCAGAGCTTGGATTCGAGGTTGGTGGTGGCGCTGGCCGTGGCAGGGTCAGTGGCGGCGGCGGCGCCGGCCGTGCGCGCGCCTGAGGCGCGGCTGGTTCGGGCTCCGCGAGGGCTCAAGATCGACCCCACTTTGGACGCTGACGGCTCGCCGGTCCGCGGCCACTCACCTGGCGGAGCGCGGTACAAACTGACTTGTCCAGCCTACTCCGCGCGGGCGCCCCGGTGGTCGCGGATCTGTAGGCATGCCGACTTCAGCATGGCCGGAAAGCGCCAGTGAAGCCGCAATGCAGAGGCGCGGACGATGCTTCCTCGGGTCTTGTTGTCGAATGGGCAACCCAACACCAGGCCGCGACGGTGAAGCGCCATCACACGAACGCCGAGATCACCTCCGCGTGCATACGCCTGGGCTTGCCCTGCGGATGCGGCGCGACTACCCAGCGGCGAGGTCCATCATCGGCCACTCCCTCAACGAGACCGGCCTGCCAGTCCACGGCAAGCCCCAGGTACTCCGCGAATGGCTCAAACCACCATCGACCGGTAAGGACGAGGACACGGCTGGGGTTCCATTCGTCGAGCTCGCGAGCGAGCAGGGCCGGGCCGATCTCCCGTTGTACCTGCAGAAGAGGTCCGCGTGGATTGCCGCCGCCGGCCGGTGCGATCTTCGCCAAGTTCGTCCAGGTCAACCGGCTCGACCAACGTGGATCTCCGGCCGACGCCGGCTCAATGGCTGCCAGGACCGTTCGGATGTGGCGCCAGAACGCGGACGTGGCGGTGCTGTAGCCGCCCCGCCGTCCCCAGGCGTCGGTCACCCACCGCATAGGACATTGGCCGTCGCCCTCTGCCGTCCGCCGCATCGAGGCGCGTAGCTGAGTCCGAGCCGTCGCGTCGGCAAGGTCCGGAGCGGAGATATGGTCGATCCATCCATTGACCGCCCGGCCGACAACCATCAGCCCGTTCGAATAGGCCAATCCTGTCATGGGCCAGAAGCCGGTCAGAAGGGAAGGCCCAACCCCGGGCGTCGCACCCAGTCGCGCCAGCATCGCCTCGAGCTCGATGTCGTATTCAGGGGAGAGGTTCATCGGTTCTCTCAATCATCACCGAACAGCCGCCCACCCCGCCGGAGGATCCCGACCTTCGGTCCCGTCGCCCCCATTCATGTCGTCCATGGTGGCAGAGTCGGCCGAACGAATGCCACCTTGCCTGTCACTCGGCGGCGACGGTGGCGCGGCCGCGCGCCGGGTCTGCCAATCGGCGCCGTGAAAGGCTCAGGTAATCGCGAGATAAGCGCCGCTCGCTACTGTCCGCGGCGTGGCCGAGTACACATGGGACCCCGACAAGAGCGACGCCAACGTTCGCAAGCGAGGCATCGACTTCGATGAAGCGAAGAGCGTCCACATGGACCCTTGGCGAATCGAGATTCTGGACGATCTTCACTCACAGGACGAGCCCCGGACCTTGACGATCGGGCTGTCGAGCCGGAACCGTTGCCTGGTCGTGGTAACGTCCTATCGCAACGTGCAGTTGCCCCGCATCATCTCCGCATGGCGCGCCACGAAGCGCGAACGAAATGAATACGAACGACGACGCTGATCTCGAACGAGTCGAGTTCGACTTCAGCCGGGCCAAGCTCGTGAACCGACCTAGCTCGCCCGATGGCTTCGGCATCGTCATCGACGGAGCGGTTGGCTACTCGCTCCGGCTGATTCCCTCCAACAAGATCCTTGGGCGTTTCGCGTCTACGCGCGAGGCCTGGCCGGCCGTCCTTGCCGAGATCGAGCGCGGGATCCCGGCGAAGTGCCTCGTCCTTGACTGGCACTGGGCGAATGGCAGGACCGGTCGAGTCAGTTCCGGCCGGAATCTGGTCTTCACAGCCCGGTCCGGACTGGGGCTCGATGGCGCGCGTCGGAACATGCGCGCCGCCAGCTAATCGTCCCTGGCTCCCTACAGACAGGTCGATCCGCATCATCTGCGCACGGCCCGATTCATCGCCCAACTGAAATGGCGAAGACCCACAGTTCCAGCCGTCCTTCGCGAGCAAAGACGGATCCGGGCAAATCCTCGAGCCGACGCAGACTGCCGAAAGGGCGCATCCGGACGGGCGGGCCGGGCTGGCCTGCGGGCAGGACAATCGACGGCGCCGAAGGCCGGTCGTCCTAGTCCGTGTCTTCGGTGAGCGAGTCGTAGAACCCGACGTAGTCGTCGGGGGTGCTGCTCTCGCGCAGCTCGATGGCCATGCGCGGGTGGATGTTGAGCTGGCCGGTCAGCATGTACGGGATCGAGTAGCCCCAATCGAGCTCGTGGCCCAGCGGCACGAACAGATCCTGCACGCACTGCAGCACCGGGCGAAGGTGGAACTTGGGGTTCTTGAGGAAGCCGAGCAGCAGCTCGAGCGGGCAGTTCCCGGCTCCCCGGCCGAGGCCGGCGATCGTGGCGTCCAGCCAGGTCGCGCCCGCGAGCATCGCCTCGATGGTGTTGGCGTAGGCGAGCTGCTGGTTGTTGTGGGCGTGGATGCCGACCTCTTTGCCCGCGTCGCGGGCCAGCTTCACGAACTTGCCGGTCAGGTCGCGCACCTGCTCGGAGTAGAACGAGCCGAAGCTGTCGACCACATAGACCGCGTCGACCGGGCCCGCGACGACCACCTCCAGGGCGTCGAAGAGCTCGCGCTCCTGGACGGTCGAGAGGGCCATCAGGTTGAACGTTGTCTGGTAGCCCTTGTCGTGGGCGTCCTTGATCATGTCCAGCGCGGCGGGCACCTGGTGGACGTACGAGGCGATGCGAATGCACGACAGAACGCTCTGCTCGCGCGGCAGGATGTCGGTGTGGTAGTCGGTGCGCTCGGCGTCGGCCATGACGCTCAGCTTCAGGGCGCCCGGGTCGGCCCCCACGCCCGCGGCCGCGTCGCCGACGATCCGGCGCAGATCGTCCTCGGTGCAGTACTTCCACGGCCCGGCGTCGGCGAAGATCTTGCGGTCCGCCTTGTAGCCGAGCTCCATGTAGTCGATCCCGGCGGCGGCGCACGTTTCGTACACGTGCCGCACGAAGGTGTCTTCGAAGCGGTGATTGTTCATCAGACCGCCGTCGCGGATCGTGCAGTCGAGGACCTTCAACTCCGGCCTGAAAGTCACCCACGAGTCGATGTGCCGCGCGCCGGTGTCGCCGCCGGTATCGCCGCCCCTGGCAGTCAAGTGGCCGCTCCTCTGTCGTTCGCCTGGGTTCGCTGGGACTTGCCGGGCACACGCTAGCGGGCCCGGGTGCTCGGAGTCAACGCCGGAGAAGCCCCGGCCGGCGCCGGAAGGCCGACGGCGCCGGTCGCCGCGGTCTCGCGAAGGCAGATTTCGATACGAGTGGCGGCCCTGACGAAGTGAAGCGCGGCCAGCTGGGGGATGATTGGCGCCGGACCAGTCTGGCGTGTCACACGCTGAGGTGCTAGTTATGCCGGCTCCGCTCGGCAAGACGCCGACGAAGAAGATGCCCAGGATTGAGGTCTTCGGCCTCGACGACTCGCAGCCGACGCGAGCGGCGGTCCGATTCTTCCGTGAGCGGCGGATCGTGGTCAGGTTCGTCGACCTGCGCAAGAAGCGGATGGACGCCGCGGATCTCCGCCAGTTCGTGAGCCGGCTCGGGGCGGCGGCGCTCCTCGAAACCGACGGCCGCAGCCCAACGGACGCAGGCTCGGCGGACGTCACAACGGACCTCGGCAGTCTCGTCGCGCGGATCCACGCCGATGTTCGTCTGCTCCGGCTCCCACTGGTCCGATACGGCGACGACGTCACCGTCGGCCAGGACGAGGCGACCTGGAGGGGCTGGCTGGCGCGCCGCAGCCGCTAGCGACGTGGATGGCCGAAGCGGCCGACCAGGCCGAGGCCGTCTATGCCACTCAGAGCGAAGAACAGTTCGTGACGATTGGAGACGAGTGACCGCCCGCGGGTCCGAGGCGCTACAGGACCCGGAGGGCAACCGTTTCTGCGTGGTCCAGGCGCGCTAACCCTGCGGGAGCCGATGGAGTGGCAGTATCGCCCGCTCGCGGGCAGTCAGGTCGTTTGGGGCATCGGGGTCATTACCGCTCCTCGGTCCGCTACTTACCCGCGTGCGGCTTCATCGCGGCGTGGCGGACGGCGTCGATGCCCTTGGCGGCAGGCTGGCCGTGCTCGGTCGGGTGGAGGTAGAGCCCGCGTTCGGCTGCCGGCTTGTCCTCTTCGACCGGGATTCGGTGAGCGTCGGCCCAGGCGTCCTGGCGGATGCCGGTGAGTAGCCAGCACACTTCCTGACCCGCCTTGCCACCGCCGATCGAGAAGGCGTTCGCCTTCACCTTCGCTCTGATGTACAGGTCCGGAGCGGATGAGCCGATGGCGGTGAGCTGGTAGCGGAAGTCCCGGTTGAGGGCCTCGAACCAGTCGGGCAGGGTGACCGTGGCCTCGCCCTTCGAGTCGAGCGTTACGACTCCGTCGTAGACGTTCTTCATGTCGGGCGACTCGACGAAGCTGTGGTAGAGGAACTTGTTCGCGGGATCGAGTGGGTGGTCGATCTTGAACGAGCCGCCGCTCTTAGACAGTGTGCCGGTGACGTCGAGGTTGCCGCTGACCCCCGCGTTGCCATCGCTGTAGAGGCCGTAGCTCGAGGCGCTGATACCGTAGACGCCTGTCCCTGAGCCGCTGGAACTGTAGACGCCGCTGCTCGAGTTGCTGTAGGCCAAGACGCCGGCGCCGTCCCCCGGACTGGCCACGGCCACGACTCCATGAGCGCCGCAGAACTCCCCGGCAGCGGGCCACAGCACCAGCCCAGCGATGTCGGCGTCGGTGCCGCCACCAGAGAGGACGCGGATGCCAGCTCCGGCCGAAGAGTCGGTGCCGGTGTTGGTGTTGGTGGCCTTGATGGCGTAGGCGCTGGCACTCGCGGTAGTGGCCACGAGACCGTGGTTCTGCTCACCCGCGGCGCGGATCGCGGCGCCGCCACCGTAGGTCAGAGCGTCGTTGGCGCCGTAGACGCCGTACTTGGTGTTGTTGGCGACGACACCCGAGACACCCGAGCCGTTCGAGCTGGTGAAGAAGCCGGCGATGCCGTTGTTGGCGATGCCCCGAACGGCCGTGCCGGTCCCGTTCTGGTGGACATAGAGAGCGGTGCCGGTCGAGTTGGTGGCGAGGTCCGTGTTCGTGGTCCCGGCGTCGTTGGAGGCACCCATGATGAGCGAGCCACCTGCCGCGGCATCCGCCGCTTGCGGTCTCCCCAACGAGCCCAGGACCAGACCGGCGAGGCCGGCGAGGCCGGCCCCAAGGATGGAGCGCCGCGAGCGGGCCGGCTCGGGTGGTGGAGCTTCGGGAGCGGGGTCGGAGACGACGACAGGTTCGGTCAGCGGTGCGATGGCCATCGGGGTAGACCCTCCAGACGGCGCGAGCTTCGATGGACGCATGCGGCCGCACCGCCGAGTGGATCATCGACCCGGCGGGAGTCCGGTGCAATGGGTGCTGGCTTACTTGTGCCCGGCCGGCTTCATCGCGGCGTTGCGGACGGCGTCGATACCCTTGGCGGCAGGCTGGCCGTGCTCGGTCGGGTGGAGGTAGAGCCCGCGTTCGGCTGCTGGCTTCTCTTCTTCGACCGGGATTCGATGGGCGTCGGCCCAGGCGTCCTTGCGAATGCCGGTGAGCTGCCAGGAGATCTC
>PMBR01000107.1 GCA_003152995.1 Chloroflexota bacterium
CACGCGAGTCGATCGGGCGGGACTGCTTCTTGATCTCGTCGACGACGGCCTCGACGGCCTTCGCGATGCCGATGCGGATGAGCATCGGGTTGGCGCCCGCGGTGACGTTGCGGATACCCTCGTTGATCATCGCCTGACCAAGGACCACCGCGGTCGTCGTGCCGTCGCCGGCTACGTCGTCCGTCTTTGTGGCGACTTCCTTGAGCAGCTGGGCGCCCATGTTCTCGAACGGGTCTTCCAACTCGATGTCGCGAGCGATGGTCACGCCGTCGTTGGTGATCGTCGGCGAGCCGAACTTCTTGTCCAGGACGACGTTGCGGCCCTTGGGGCCGATCGTCACTTTGACTGCTTCGGCGAGACGGTCCACGCCGCGCTTGAGTGATCGACGAGCTGTCTCGTCGAAGACGAGCTGCTTAGCCAAGTCTGTATGTCCTCCGGTCTTCTTCGGCCTCGCGGGTCGCGCCCGCGGCCGGGTCAATACAGGCGCCGCTCCTGGCGGCAGCCTAAGCCTCGACGATAGAGCGCCATCCGTGGCGCCTCATCGTCAGCTCTCAACGATGGCGAGGATGTCCTTCTGGCTGACGATGAGGAGTTCCTCGCCGTCCACCTTGAACTCCGTGCCGGCGTACTTGGAGTAGAGGACCCGGTCGCCTTCCTTGACGTCCATCTGCTCACGCTTGCCGTCGTCGAGAATCTTGCCGGGCCCGGCGGCGAGAATGATGCCTTCCTGCGGCTTCTCCTTGGCCGTGTCCGGTAGGACGATGCCGCTCTTGGTCATTTCCTCGCGAGCGATCGGCTTGATTACAACTCGATCGCCGAGGGGCTTCAGCTTCTTGCTGGTCGCAGTGGCCGTTGCCAACGCGCAATTCCTCCTATAGGGCGGCCGAAACATGCCGACCGTCGCGACTCCTGGATGTGGTCCGTTTCGGGGCGCCGACTGGTCGACGCCGCCGCATGTGCCTGAATGCTCCAGCGGCTGCGGTCCCGGGTCTGGCGTCCGCCCTAGTGGCGGTGCCGCGTCGACTCCGATACCTCACCGTCGCATTAGCACTCTACCAATGAGACTGCTAACAGCCTAACCAGGGTCGGTTGGACTGTCAAGCGCGGCCGGGGGGAAGCCCGCGGCTGCAGGCGACGACGAGCCCGGTCGTCCCCC
Organism: Chloroflexota bacterium; assembly: GCA_003152995.1. Classification (GTDB taxonomy): domain Bacteria; phylum Chloroflexota; class Limnocylindria; order Limnocylindrales; family CSP1-4; genus Fen-1039. Next base: position 1,157 of record PMBR01000107.1, read on the forward strand.
AGTCCGCCCCTTCTGCCATCCTGCGCTGATGAGCGAGATCGATCTGCCCGAGTACGTGCGTCGGAATCGAATCTACTGGGACAACTGGGCCCCCGACTGGGTGACCAGCGGCGAGCGCAACTGGGCGCAGGACGAGCCCGACTGGGGTATATGGAGCACCCCGGAAGCCGATCTGTCGCTGATCGAAGGCGTAGCCGGCCTCGACGCCATCGAGCTCGGCTGCGGCACGGCATACGTTTCGGCCTGGCTGGCGCGCCACGGTGCGCGTCCCGTTGCCATCGACATCTCTTCCCAACAACTCGCCACGGCCCGACGCCTGCAGCTCGAGCACGGCCTGGAGTTCCCGTTGCTGTTGGGTAGCGCCGAGTCGGTGCCCTTGCCCGACGCCAGCTTCGATTTCGCGATCTCCGAATACGGCGTCTCGATCTGGGCCGATCCGTATCGCTGGATCCCCGAGGCGGCTCGCCTGCTCCGGCCGGGCGGTCGGCTCGTCTTCCTGATCAACGGCTACTTGCAGATCCTGTGCGAGCCTGACGACGAGAACGTCCCGGCAGCCGATCGGCTGCTGCGGGATCAGTTCGGGTCGCACCGGTTCGAATGGTCAAGCGACGAGTCGGTCGAATTCCACCTAGCCCACGGCGAGATGATCCGGCTTCTGCACGCCAGCGGGTTCGAGGTCGAGGACCTGATCGAAATCCAGGCACCTGCAGGGGCGACCACGCGGCACGCCTACGTCTCGGCGGAATGGGCGCGCCGCTGGCCCAGCGAAGAGGTCTGGAAGGCCAGAAAGCGGCCTTGAGGGCTCGCCGGTCCCACGAAAAACGAAACTGGCGGCTCGATGAGCAGCCCGTTTCAGCTTCTGAGTCGAATGCGCTAAAGAGAGTCGGCGATGGTGCTCAGGATCGTATTGACCTGCCCGCTCAGGAAAAGGAGAGATGAAATTGCCAGGATGGCGATGAGTGAGAGGATGAGAGCGTACTCCGCAAGACCCTGACCCCGAGAAGCGAGCCGCATTGTTGTCTGCCTCCGAAACCTAGCCGAGTCCCCCTGGGACGGAGGGAGATAAATACTGGGGCATGGTACGTCATTGGTACTAGAACGGGTAGGCCTAACGGCCGAGATGGCGCGTATTGTCCACGCTTGAGCAACGAGCCAGACGAGCCGCCGTCAGCGGCGACCGGCGGTGGCCTTCTCCATCGTCTCGATGTGCTCGAGCCGGTGGATCGAGCGATCCAACAGCGCTGGCCGATCCGCAAGGATGGCGGCGACCGGCGTCTCCTCAGGCAGGCTCGCGATCAGGCCGTCGATCGCCCGGGCGGCGTCGATTGTGTCGGCGATAGCGGAGGCTGGGGCGGCAGAGACGAAGGCTCCCCAGGTCGGCGGCAAGCCGTCGTTGAGCACGTCGGCCACATCGTGGGCCAACGTCCCTGGCTGAGCCCCTCCCGATGTCAGGGCCGAGCGCCAGCGAGCGGCCAGGAACCGATCCCAGAAGGCCAGATGTCCGATGAGCTGGCCGACGGTCCAGTCGCCCTCGCCCGACGAACGTGACAGATCCGCCGCGGAGAGCTTCGCCATCAGCTCCTCGAGCTGGGTCCGACTGGCCTCGTTGCGCGCCAGGTACGAATCGTCCGACGCCGTGGCAACAGCTCTGCCGCCCGCCTCGAGGGCTCGCTCGATCTGGTCGAGGTGGTCGCCGCGGTGGCGATAGCGGTGGAGCAGGTACGCGCTGGGCGAGCCCTCGAGGGACTCCACCATGGAATCCGGGGCCCGGGCGATGAGCGCATCGACCTTCGTAGCCGCATCCAGGGCAAGGGCCGGAATCCCGGCCGGCACGATCCCCGACCAGTACGGGTCGAGCGCGGCGTTGGCCAGGTTCTCGGATGCGAAGACGGAAGCGTCAACCGCCGACCAGGTGCCGGCAAGCATCTCAGTCCAGCGCTCGGCCTGCCAGCGGTCCCAGAAGCCGGTGTGGGCGAGAGCTGCGGCCACGGTCCAGCCACCACCCAGGTCAATGGTTAGTTGCGCCGGCCTGAGCCGTTCCACGAGGCGGGCCAGGCGGGCGCGAGATTCGTCGTTGGCGCGTTCGAAGGTGCGGTCTGTCATCGGTGGCTCCCTGCTGGTGGGCGCTCCGCGTGGCGCCCGCTCGCCCTCAGCCCGGGGAGTGGCTCCGGAAAGTGGCGTCGTACGCGGCGACGAGGCCGGCCCCAATGCTATCGGGGCTCTGGCCGCGCTGCTCGGCCAGCCACTCCCCGGTGACGCGGACCCACGGCGGTGAGTTGCGCCGGCCGCCGAAACCGGGCACGGAGTCCCGCGGGACGCCGGGAGGCGCGAGGTACGGGGAGTCGGTCTCGATCATCAGCCGCTCCCCTGGGACGAGCCGCGCGACCTGTGCGGACGCCTCCTCCCCGCCGCGGAACACCAGGCCGCTGAACGAGATGGCGAGCCCGAGTTCCAGCGCGGCCACGGCGTAGTCGACCGGCCCCGAGAACGAATGGAGTACGGCAGGCGGACGGTCCCCGAAAGCGGCTCGCGCGGCCACTCCCCCGAAGCCGGCCGCTCGCAGTTCGCCGAGGAGGTCGTCCTGGGCGTCTCGACGCCCCGCCGCGGAACGGCAGTGCAGGATCGCCGGCTTGCCCGTGTCCAGGGCCAGGCGCAGGTGGCGTCGGAGGTTGGCGAGCTGGGCATCGCGGGGCGAGTGCCTGCGGTCGTAGTCGAGGCCCGTCTCCCCTATCGCCACGACACGGCGGTCGGCGGCCAGCCGGAGCACTTCCGCCCAATCGATGTCGGAACACCCCGATGCATCGTGCGGGTGGACGCCCGCGGCTGCGTCGATTCGCGCATCCGCATTCGCCATCGCCAGTGCGCGAGCGGACGACCCGGCGTCCCAGCCGGGCACGAGCAGGCGTTCGATCCCGGATTCGAAGGAGGCCTCGACGACGGCCGCCCGGTCTGACTCGAAGGGATCGGACTGAAGATGGGCGTGGCTATCGATCAGGCGCACGTGCGGCTGCCTTCGTCTCGCCTCGGCGTCACCCCGCGGCCGGGGTCGCGGCCTCGGTCTCAATGCGCGGGAAGAGCGGCTCTGCTGTCGCGAGCCGGCCTGCCTGCTCGGCCCGCGCCCCCCAGCGCAAATCATCGAGAAGCGCGGGGCCGCCGTTGCCGTCGGCCGCGTAGCCATATTCGTATCCGAGCTGGGCCAGCGCCCGCGGAGCGGCGCCCGGAATGAACGGCGCCGCCGCCAGCGACACGAGGCGGCACGCCTCGACAAGGTCGCCCAGCACGGCCTTCAGCCGACGGGTGGCATCCTGGTCGCCCGCCTTGCTGGCCTTCGCCAATGCCCATGGCTGCTCGGCGTCGACAAGCCGATTCGCCGCCCCGACGAACTCCCACAGCGTCGCGAGCGCGTCGTGGAAGAGGCAACCCTCGAGCCGCTCGATGTACCTGGCCAGCGTCTCCGTCCAGGCCGCCGCCAGGCCGGCCGCCGGACCCACCGCCGGGCGTTCGCCGTCGAAGTAACGGTTCGCCATCGAGATCGTCCGGTTCAAGAGGTTGCCGAAGTCGTTTGCCAGATCGGCGTTGTAGCGGCGCACGAAGGAGTCCCAGGAGACGTCCGTGTCGCGATCGAATGCGACTTCGCGCAGCATCACGTATCGCGCGCCGTCGCCCCCTAGGGTTCGGACCACGTCCACCGGATCGAGGAAGTTGCCCATGCTCTTGCTCATGCGTTCGCCCTGGGCCAGCAGCCAGCCGTGGACCCAGACGCGGCGCGGCGCCTCCAGGCCGGCACTCCACAGCATCGCCGGCCAGTAGATTGTGTGGAATCGGGCGATGTCCTTGCCGATGACGTGGAGATCCGCCGGCCACCACAACTCGAAGGCTTCCTTGTCGTCGGGGAAGCCGGCGCCGGTGACGTAGTTGATCAGCGCGTCGTACCAGACATAGATCGTGCCGGCCGCCGGGTTCCAGCTGCCGTCCGGGAGCTGCGCCGACGAGCCGTCGGGCATGATCGGGAACGGGATACCCCACGAGGCGCCGGACCGGCTGATCGAGAAGTCCTCCAGGCCACCGCGGATGAAGCCGAGCATCTCGTTGCGCCGGAAGTCCGGCTGGACGAATTCGGGGTGCTCCTCGAAATGCTTCTCGAGGCGCTCCTGGTAGGCCGACAGGCGCAGGAACCAGTTGTGCTCAGAGAGCCACTGCAGGGCGACGGTCGGATGGTTCGGGCAGCGCGTCCCCTGAGCCGTCTCGAGAACGTCGGACGGGGCTTTGAAGCCCTCGGCCGGGCAATACCAGCCCTCGTAGTCACCGACGTAGATGTCGCCGTTCGCGTAGGCCCGGCGAACCATCTCCTGGGCGGCGCGAATGTGGTCCGGATCGGTCGTCCGAATGAAGCGGTCGGGGCTGATGAGCAGCGCGTCTTCGGCCGTCTTGAAGAGGGCCACGTTCTCGTCGACGAAGGCCTTGGGCGTCGTGCCGAGCTCGGCCGCGCGCTGAGCGATGTTGACCGAATGCTCGTCGATGCCGGTCAGGAATCGCGTGCGATCGCCCTTCATACGATGCCATCTGGCCAGGACGTCCGCGCCTACTACCTCGTAGAGCGTATGCAGGCCGGGGCGGTTGTTGGCGTAGGCGATGGCCGTCGTGATGTAGTAGCGATCGTGAGGGCTCATGGCGCCCGATGGTAGCAGGCACCGACCGGATGAGCGGGCCGCGATTGCGGTTTCGGTTCCGACATGAGTCCCCGACCGATATCCAGGCCGACAGCTGCGGCAGACCGGAGACGCAGATGCCACGGACCAGGCTTCACGTTGAGGACGCTGAAGCCGAGCGCAAGCTTGCGGCGGGCTTGTACGGCCGAAGGCTGACGGTCGGCTGGCGAGCCGAGGCGGCGGGCGAGGCGAGGCGGCGGGCGCTCAATGCCGGAAGTGGCGCACTCCCGTGACCATCATCGCCGCGCCGGCCGCTTCGGCGACGGCGATGACCTCTGCGTCGCGCATCGAGCCGCCGGGCTGGGCGAAGGCGCCGACGCCGGCCTCGAGGCAGACCTCGACCGCGTCGGGGAACGGATAGAAGGCGTCCGAGCCGCACGCCGCGCCCTTGAGAGAGTCGGGCCCGTGGAAGGCAATCGCCTTCGCCACAGCCTGGCGGGCGGCGTCGACGCGACTCGTCTGGCCCGATCCGAGACCGATCTCCATGCCGTCCTTGACGAGCACGATCGCGTTCGAGACGACGCCGCGGCAGAGGCGCCAGGCCAGGTCCAGGTCGCGCAGCTCGGCGGCGGAAGGCGCTCGGGATGTGACCCGCTTCCAGGTCTTCGGGTCGTCTGGGAGAACATCGGGCGCAGTCACGAGGACCGCTCCGCCGGCGACGCGGAGCGAGCCCATAGGATCGGGCGGCGGGGCCACTACCTCGGAGCCGAGGACAGAATCCTCGAGCAGCCGCAGATTCGGCTTCTTCGAGAGGATCTCGAGTGCCGCGGAGGAGTAGGACGGGGCCACGATCACTTCGAGGAAGATCGAGGCCATGCCGGCGGCTGTGGCGGCATCGACTTCGCGGGTCAGCGCGACAACGCCGCCGTAGGCCGAGGCCGGATCGCCGGCCAGGGCGTCCTGCCACGCTTCGGCGAGGGTCGCGCGCTCGGCGGCGCCGCATGGGTTGGTGTGCTTAACGATCACGACCGCCGGACCGCGCAGCTGGCGGGCGATTGAGTAGGCGCCGGAGGCGTCGAGCACGTTGTTGTAGCTGAGAGCCTTGCCCTGCAGGATCGAGCCGCCGAGGGCGAACGGTCCGGCCCACTTCTTGGTGCCGGGACGGCGGTACCGGGCGGCCTGCTGATGCGGATTCTCGCCGTAGCGCAACGTCTCGACCTTCTCCAGCCCGACGACGAGGATGGGCGGGTACGGGTCGGTCGCGCCGGGCAGGCCCGGCTCATCGGGCAGGCCGCAGCCTTCTGCGGCCATGCGGGCCGGCAGCTCGGCGGCGATGCGGGCATCGTATGCGCCGGTGTGGCGAAACGCCTCGATGGCCAGGGCGGAGCGGAGCCCCTCCCCTACTCGACCGTCGCGCTCGATCGCGCCGAGGACCGACTCGTAACGAGACGGAGACGTCACGATCGCAACCGAGGCGTGGTTCTTGGCGGCCGCGCGAACCATCGACGGCCCACCGATGTCGATCTCCTCTACCAGGTCGTCGAAGGAGATGCCGGGTCGTTCGGCTGCTGCGGCGAACGGATAGAGGTTGACGACGACCAGCTCGAACGGGTCGATTGCGGCGGCGGCGAGCTGTTCGCGATGGGCCGCCACCCGGCGATCGGCCAGGATCCCGGCGTGGACGCGCGGGTGGAGCGTCTTGACCCGGCCGTCGAGCATCTCTGGGAAGCCCGTGACCGAGGCCACGTCCGTGACCGGCAGACCCGCCGTCCGAAGCGCCCGAGCCGTGCCGCCGGTAGAGACTAGCTCGAAGCCGAGGCGAACCAGGCCGGCCCCGAATTCGGCCAGACCGGTCTTGTCGGAAACCGAAAGCAGCGCTCGACGCGGAACCGGCATCTTCGCGGCAGCCTTCGACGCGTCGATGCAGACGGTTCGACCGCCCTGCTCGATCGAGAGCGCGCCGGCCAGAAACAGGCCGACGGCGCGCGGCAGCAGCCGATGCTCGACCGCGTGGATTCGCTCGGAGAGCGTCTCTTGGGTGTCGTTGGGCAGTACCGAAACAGCTTCCTGGACGATGATCGGGCCGCCGTCCAGCGAGGCGTCGACGAAATGGACGGTCACGCCCGTCACCTTGACTCCGGCGGCGAGCGCGTCGGCGACGCCGTGCGCCCCGGGGAACGCCGGCAGCAGGGCCGGGTGGAGGTTGATCATCCGGCCCGAGAACGCGGCCAGCATCGCCGGCCCCGTGATCCGCATGAAGCCCGCCAGAACCACCAGCTCAGGCGACACGGCCGCGACCGACTCGGCGAGGATCCTGTCTTCCTCGGCGCGCGCGGCTTCATCGCCTCGTGGCGCCGCCGGCACGAGCAACGCATAGAGCCCCTGTTCCACCGCCCAGTCGAGCGCGGCGCACGGGCGATCGGCGAAGACGAGGGCTATCTCGGCGTCCAGCGCGCAGCGCGATGTCAGCGCGTGCAGGGCACGCAGGTTGCTGCCGGTTCCAGAAACGCCAACCGCGATCCGATGCGCCACGCGCTCCTCCTCCGTGTCGACTCCGACAGACTTCGTCAGGACTCCGAATAGCGTGCCCCGAGGGCGTCGATGGCCACAACCTCACCGACCTGCCAGGCGGCCAGGCCATCCGCTATCAGGCTCGAAATCGCCCTCTTCGCCGCGTCCGCCGGAACCACGCAGACCATTCCGAGGCCGCCGTTGAAGGTCGAGCGCAACTCGGCCTCGGACAGGCCGCCGAGCGCGCCCATCAGCCGTATGACCGACGGAATCGGCCAGACGTCCGGGTGAAGGCTCGCACCCAGAGCATCGGGCAGAACCCGCGGCACGTTGCCGGGCAATCCGCCGCCGGTTATATGAGCCACGCCGCGCAGGTCCGAGCCCGCGTCGTTCAGCCGGCGGCGAAGCGCGAGGATCGCTTGCGAGTAGATCAACGTCGGCGTGAGAAGGACCTCGCCCAGGCTGAGTGAGACCGTCTCGGGCTCCGGCGCCGTCTCGGGACCCAGGATCCGGCACACGAGATCGGCGTAACCCTCGCCGAGGTCCACGCCCGCGTCGGCCACGATCCGCCGCACCAGCGAGAAGCCGTTGCTGTGCAACCCGGAAGAGCCGATGCCGATCAACGCGTCGCCCGCCCGGGCCGCGGTTCCGTCGAGCAGGCGGTCCCTCTCCACGACGCCGACGCAGAAGCCGGCAAGGTCGAACTCGTCGGGCTCCATGAGGCCCGGATGCTCGGCCGTCTCACCGCCGATGAGCGCGCAGCCGGCCAGCCGGCAGCCATCCGCAACCGATCCCACGATCGCCGCCACGCGCTCCGGGAAGACGCGCCCGACCGCGATGTAGTCGAGGAAGAACAGCGGCTCCGCTCCGGCGCAGACCAGGTCGTCGGCGCACATCGCAACCAGATCGTGGCCGACCGCGTCGTAGCGGCCCAACGCCATCGCGATCGCGATCTTCGTCCCGACGCCATCGGTGGAGCTGACCAGGACGGGCTCGCGCATGCCCGCCGGCAGGGCCATCGCAGAAGCGAATCCGCCCAGCCCGCCGATCACCTCCGGCCGCCGCGTGGCGTCGACCGAGGCCCGCATCAGGTCGACGGCGCGCTCGCCCGCATCGATGTCCACGCCGGCGCCGCGGTACGCCTCCCAGGCGCCGCCCCGTTTGGCGCCGCGGCTCGCGCCGGTGCCGCCGGTCGGGTTGGCCGCGCCGGTCGGGTTGGCCGCGCCGGTCGAGCCGGTTGCTGCCGTGGCGTCCCGGCGCTCACTCATGGGACGTCGCTTTTGCGATCGCATCGGCCTCGCCGTGCGAGACCGGCTCACCATCGGCGTCCTCGAGGACGAACTTGTGGCGGGTCGTGTCGTACGGCACCGGCACCGGATAGCGCCCGTCGAAGCACGCGAAGCAGAAACGGTCATACGGCAAGTCCAGGCCCGCCAGCACGCCCTTGATCGAGAGATAGCTGAGCGAGTCGGCGCCGAGTGACTCGCGGATCTCCTCGACCGAATGCGTCGACGCGATCAACTCGGTCTCGATCTGAGTGTCGATGCCGTAGAAGCACGGATGGTGGATCGGCGGCGAGCTGATGCGGAGATGGACCTCGGTTGCGCCGGCTTTGCGCAGGAGGGCCACTATCTGGCGGGTGGTGGTGCCGCGCACGATCGAATCGTCCACGACGATCAGCCGCTTGCCGGCCACGACCTCGCGCAGGGGGCTCAGCTTGACGTTGACGCCGCGCTGCCGCATGCCCTGCGACGGCTGGATGAAGGTGCGGCCCGAGTAGCGGTTTCGGACCATGCCCTCGCGATATGGCAGCCCAGAGCCCTCGGCGTACCCGGCAGCCGCCGGAGCGCCGGTGTCCGGCACCGGCATCACGATATCGGCCTCGACGGGCGCTTCTGCGGCCAACTCCAGTCCCATCCGCCGCCGCGATTCGTAGAGGTTGCGACCCAGCATGTAAGAGTCGGGCCGGCCGAAGTAGATCAGCTCGAAGACGCACAGCTGCTCGTGACCTTCGGCGAACCGGACCGAAACCGGTTCCTTCCCCTCTTCGAGGATGACGATCTCGCCCGGTTCGACGTCCCGGACAACCGTGCCGCCGGCAACCTCGATGGCGGCCGATTCGGAACTGAGGAGCCAGCCGCCAGAACGCCTGCCTTCCGGGTCGTCGGCAGCCGGCTCCAGGCGGCCCAGGACGAGGGGCCGGAAGCCGAACGGGTCGCGGACACCGATGACCCGCTTCTCGTCGAGGATCGCCAGCGAATAGGCGCCCTGCACGAGCGGCAGGACATGTTTGAGAGCTTCGACCGTGTCCCCGGACGGATCGTCCGACAGGAGAGTGGTCAGCAGTTCCGTGTCGGTGGTGGCTGAAAGCCGCGACTTGCCGCCCTCGAGGTGCGCCAGCAGTTCGCGAGTGTTGACGAGGTTGCCGTTATGGCCGATCGCGATCGAGCGGCCGTGGCCGAGCCGGAAAGTGGGCTGGGCATTCTCCCAGACCGTGGAACCTGTCGTCGAATAGCGACAGTGGGAGATGGCCAGCGGACCGCGAAGACTCGGCAAACGCCGCTCGTCGAGGACGTGGGCGATCAGACCCAGCTCCTTGTAGAGCATCAGTTGCTCGCCGTCGCTGACGGCGATGCCAGCCGACTCCTGACCGCGGTGCTGGAGCGAGAAGACGCCCAGCGCAGCGATGGCCGCGGCATCCATGCCCGGTGTCACCGCGCCGAAGATGCCGCACATGGCTAGTCGACCTTGCCGGTCGCGCCGTAGGCCCCGCGAGCCCCGGGCGCCGGCGCCCTGCCGGCATGGCCCGAGGCGGCCGTCGGATTGGGGTGGCTCTCTGCCGCCGATGGCTCCACTCCCAGGGCACGGGCGAGGCCGTGGTCCCAGGCGTGGAGAAGATCGACGAGAGCCACGTCCAGTGCGTCTGCGACGCGCGAGCCGCGCTCCTCCGCCGCGCCGGTCGCACCCTGCCCCGTCAGCTCGATGCGGAGGCGGTCCCCGCCGACGGTGCCGAGGGTCACGGCCGGCAGGCCGAACTGGCGGGCCAGGAGCTCGATCGCGGGGGCATGGCGCGGACGGCACGACAGGACGAGCCGCGAAGGGCTTTCGCCGAAGAGCTCGATCGCGGGCGAGCCCGAGATGCCGAGACGGAGGTGGGCGCCGAGCCCGCTCCACATGGCACATTCGGCGATGGCGACGGCAAGGCCGCCGCCGGAGACATCCTGGGCCGAGGCCACGAGGCCCCGTCCGATGGCCTCGCGGATGAACGATTGAAGGGCCGCCTCGCGGTCCAGATCGAGGCTCGGCGGCGAGTCTTCCGACGCAAGCCCCGCCAGCTCGGCATAGACCGAACCGGCCAAGCCCGGCGTGCTCAAGCCGACCAGGATGACGCAGTCGCCTTCGGTCGTGAAGGGTGGCCGCACCAGCAACGAGACGTCGTCGAGCAGGCCGACGATGCCGATCTCTGGCGTGGGCGAGATCGCCCCACCGGGATACTCGTTGTAAAGCGACACGTTGCCGCCCGTGACGGGGATGCCGAGCGTTCGGCAGGCGTCACCGAGCCCCCGAACCGCCTCCTGCAGCTGCCAGAACGCCTCGGGGCGCTCCGGATTGCCGTAGTTGAGGCAGTTGGTCAGGCCGAGAGGTCGGGCGCCGGTGATGCTGACGTTGCGCGTCGCTTCGGCGACGGAGAGTTGCGCTCCCAGGTACGGATCGATGGCGCTGACAGTCTGGTTGCCGTCGGTCGTGGCCACGAGGGCTTTCTTGGTGCCTTTCACGCGCACGACCGCCGCCCCGTGGCCGGGCCACTCGACGGTGTTGCTCTGGACGCAGGCGTCGTACTGCTCGTAGACCCAGCGCCGGCTCGAGAGATTGGCGCTACCCAGCAACGCGGCCAGGACGGCGGCCGGGTCCATGCCCCGCTCCGGAAGCCCGTCGTGAGCGGTCAGCGGGATGCCGGGGGCGGGCGCCTGGCGGTGTCTCACCGGTGGCGTCGCCAGGCGGTAATGGACGATGGCCTCGCTCGTGAGAGCCTTTGCCGGGATGCGGGCGATCTCCTTCGCGCCGGGGTTTGGCCGACCGTCGAGCCCGACGCCGCCCTCGACGATGGCAATGTCGCCGTCGGTCGTCACGCGGCCGACGAGAGCCACCGGAATGCCCCAGCGCTCGCAGACCTCGCGCACGGCCGGGTAGTTCTCCGGCAGGCACGTGGCCAGCATTCGCTCCTGGGATTCGGAGATCATCACTTCCCACGGCGCCATTCCGAGTTCGCGCCGCGGGATCGCGTCCAGATCGAGCAGGATACCGGTGCCGGCCTTGTCGGCCGACTCTGACGTCGCGCATGAAATGCCGCCCGCGCCGAGATCCTGGATACCCACCACCAGACGGCGGTCGATCAGCTCTAGGCTGGCCTCGATCAGCAGCTTCTCGGCGAACGGGTCGCCGACCTGGACCGTGGGCCGCTTGTTCGGGTCGCTGTCGGCGAAGGTCGCCGAGGCGAGCACGCTGGCCCCGCCGATGCCGTCGCGGCCGGTCGTGGAACCGAACAGGACCACGTAGTTGCCGGGTCCGGGGGCTTCCGCCAGGATCAGCATCCGCTCCTCGAGCAGGCCGATGGCCATGACGTTGACCAGCGGATTGCCCTGGTAGCTCGGATCGAACACCAACTCGCCGCCGACTGTCGGCACGCCGACGCAGTTGCCGTAGCCGCCGACGCCCCGAACGATCCCGTCCACGAGATGACGGGTTCGCGGATCGGTCGGGTCGCCGAAGCGGAGCGCGTCGAGGACGGCGATGGGCCGCGCGCCCATGGTGANNGTCGCGGCGCCCTGGTACGGCTCCACCGCGGAGGGGTGGTTATGGCTTTCGATCTTGAACGCGACCGCCAGCCCGTCGCCGATGCGGACGACTCCGGCGTTGTCGCCGGGTCCGGCCATGATGCCGTGGCCGCGCGTCGGGAGAGTCTTGAGCAGCGGCTTGGAGCTCTTNNCAGTGCTCGCTCCACATCACGCTGAATATGGCCAGCTCGGTGTGGTTGGGGTCGCGACCGAGCTTCTGGCGGATCCCGTCCAGCTCCTGGTCCGTGACGCCAAGCTGGCGGTGGACGGCCGGCAGGTCCGCTGCCGCCGTCTTGACAGTTTCGGCTGGCGCCAAAACTGTGGTGGCATTGTCGTCGCCTGCGCCGGTCGCTCGCAGTTCGTCGCTCATCGCCCTGTCTCCCACGCCCTGGCGCTCTCTACGAACGAGCTGATCAGCTGCATCCCGTCATCGCTGCCGAGAATGGACTCGGACATGCGCTCCGGGTGCGGCATGAGCCCGGCCACGTTGCCCGCTGCGTTGCACACGCCGGCGATGGCCCGCAGCGAGCCGTTCGGGTTCGCCGGATCGTCCGGATCCAGGGCCGGCGCGCCGTCCGCCCGAACATACCGGAACAGGATCTGGCCGCTCGCCTCGAGCTCGTCGAGCGTCGCCTCGTCGGCGTAGTAGCAGCCTTCGCCGTGGGCGATGGGGATGTGCAGCGGCGCGCCAGTCGCCTTGTGTGTGAACGGCGAGTCCAGGCGCCCGGGCTTGATCGCGACGATCTTGCTGGCGAACCGAATCGATCGGTTGCGCAGCAGCGCACCGGGCACCAGCCGCGCCTCCGCCAGAACCTGGAAGCCGTTGCAGATCCCCAGGACCAGACCGCCCTTCGCGGCGAAGTCAGTGACCCCTCGCATGACCGGGGAGAAGCGCGCGATGACGCCGGCTCGAAGATAGTCGCCGTAGGCGAAGCCGCCCGGCAGGATCACACCGGCCACGCCCTGCAGGTCGGGCGACTCGTGCCAGAGCGAGACCGGCTCGACGCCGGCTACGGCCAGGGCGTTGAGCGCGTCCACGTCCGAGTTGGAGCCCGGGAAAGTGACGACGCCGATCCTCACGACCGGGTCACCGCGTGGCCGGTTCCGGCCGCGGCCACGGACGAGGTCGCTTCCAGCAGCTCGATTGTGTACGACTCGATGAGCGGGTTGCTGAGCAACTCTTTGGCGAGGCCGTCGACTACGGCACGGGCCTCGGATTCGGCATCCGCGGTCGCGGTCAGCTCCACGCGGCGGCCGACCCGCACTCGCGAGACGGTCGTGACCTTGAGATGCGGCAGGCTGAGCTCCACGGCCCGTCCCTGCGGGTCGAGTATGCCGGGCTTGGGCAGTACGTTGACGGCAAACCGAAACTCGCTCATCGGGCGATCGTGTCCTCCTGCAGGTAGCGCTCGAAGCTGGCCCCGGTGATCCGCTCGAACGCCGCCACGTAGCGTTCGCGCGTCCCGGCCACGATCTCGGCCGGCAGCTCGGGTCCCGGATAGGTCTTGTCCCAGGGCTGGGCTTCCAGCCAATCGCGGACGAATTGCTTGTCGAAGCTGGCCTGGGCGCGTCCCGGTTCGTAGTCCGAGGCGTCCCAGAACCGGCTGGAGTCGGGGGTGAGGACTTCGTCGATCAGGAGCAGTTCGCCGGCTTCGCCGTCGAACTGCTTTCGGGGTTCGGCTTCGCCGAACGCCCGCGTGCCCCCTTCCTTCGGCACCACGCCCAGCTCGAATTTCGTGTCGGCCAGCAGTATGCCGGCCTTCTCGGCGGTCGCGGCGCCGCGCTCGTACAGTCGCAGGGCGACGTCGCGAACCTGCTCGGCCGTTGCCGCGCCGACCAGAGCCACCATGGCGTCGAAGCCGATGTTCTCGTCATGCCCAACCTCGGCCTTGGTGGAGGGGGTGAAGATCGGCGACGGCAGTCGATCGGACTCGCGCAGGCCCTCCGGCAGCTCGATGCCGCAGATCGCGCCGGTTCGGCGATAGTCCTTCCAGCCCGAGCCCGCAACGTAGCCGCGGACGATGACCTCGACGGGCAGAACCTGCGCCCGGCGGCAGAGCATCATCCGGCCGCGCAACTCGCGCCGGCCGGCCTCGTCGGTGAAGCCCGCCGGCAGCTCCGCCGGATCGGTGGCAAGCAGATGGTTCGGGATGATGTCGGCGGTCTGGTCGAACCAGAAGCGCGACAGGCTCGTCAGCACGCGACCTTTGTCGGGGATCGGGGTCGGCAGGACGACGTCGAACGCCGAGAGGCGGTCGCTGGCAACGAGCAGGAGGCGGTCGCCAACTTCGAACAGATCGCGCACCTTGCCCGATCGCACGAAACCGCCGGATCCGGCCAGCGTGTGGCCACTGGACCGGGGGTCGCCGGGATTCGTCGTTTCAGCGGGCGACATCGGCGGCCCTCTTTCGACTCGGGACGAGTTGGTCGAGGCGCGCGATCGCGGTCCCGACATTGCGCAGGAAGTGGCTTTCGTCGAAGCAGGCGGCGAGGGCTTCGTCGGAGAGGCGGCCGGCCACATGCGGGTCGGCGGCCAGCGTATCGCGCAGCTGGCGGCGCTCGTCGGCAGCCTTCATCGAGTTGCGCTGGACGATGGCGTAGGCCTCCTCGCGCGACATCCCGGTCTCCTCGACCAGGGCCAGCAGCACCCGGCTGCTGCAGTGGAGTCCGAGGCCACGCTCGATGTTCTCGCGCATCCGCTCAGGCCGAACCACCAACCGCTCGATCAGGCCGCGCGTCTTCACGAGCATGTAGTCGAGCAGGATCGTGGCGTCGGGAAGGATCACCCGTTCGGCCGAGGAGTGGCTGATGTCGCGCTCGTGCCAGAGCGGCTGATTCTCCAGCGCCGTCACGGCATAGCCTCGCAGGAGCCGCGCCATTCCGGCGATCCGCTCGCACAGGATCGGGTTGCGCTTGTGGGGCATCGCCGAGCTGCCCTTCTGGCCGGCCCGGAACGGCTCCATCAGCTCCCCGATCTCGGTGTGCTGCAGGTTGCGGATCTCGGTCGCGATGCGCTCCAGGCTGCCGCCGGTTACTGCCATTGCCGCCAGGAGCGCGGCGTGGCGGTCGCGCTGGACGATCTGCGTGGAAATGGGATCTCGATGGAGGTCGAGCGCGGCGAGCACCTCCTCTTCCAGGTCGGGCTCGAGATGGCTGTACGTGCCGACCGGACCGGATATCTTGCCGGTGGCCGAGTCGTCGACGGCGGCGGCCAGGCGCGTTCGATCGCGGGCGATCTCGAAGGCCCAGCCGGCGATCTTCATGCCCATCGTGGTGGGCTCGGCGTGAACCGAGTGCGTCCGACCCATCATGACCGTCCCGGCTTCGGCGCGGGCACGGGCCACGAGCGCCTCGATCAGCGCGTCGAGGTCGTCGATCAGGCGAAGCCCGGCGGCCTGGAGCTGGAGCGCCAGCCCGGTGTCGACGACATCGCTGCTCGTCAGACCGAGGTGGAGATAGCGTCCCTCGTCGCCGACCGTCTCGGCCACCTGACTGACGAATGCGATGACGTCGTGGTCGGTCGTCTTCTCGATCTCCTCGATGCGAGCGACGTTTACCGTGGCCCGCGCCTCGATGGCACGGACCGCCGCAGCGGGAACCATGCCCCGGCTCACCTGGGCGCGGGCGACGGCGATCTCCACCCGGAGCATCTGCTCGAAATGGGCCTGCTCGGTCCAGATGGCGCCCATCTCGGGCAGTGTGTAGCGCGGGATCATACCGGCGAGCCCTCCCCCCAATCCGCGGCGGATATCGGGGCCGGCGAGGCTGAAGCGCCCGGATCGGCGGTGGCAGGCAGCCTGACCGCGATATCGTGACGCCGCTGCATCCCCTCCCAGGTGATGCGGTCGGCGGCCTTCTCGGCGTTGGCGCGGGCTGCGGCGATTGTGGCGCCCAGACCCACGACCGAGAGCACGCGTCCACCGTTGGTGCGGTACTGGCCATCCGGGCCGCGGGTCGTGCCCGAGTGGAAGATCGTGGCCCCGTCCCGCTCGGCCTCGGCCAGACCGGCGATCGGATCGCCTCTGCGCGGAGCCTCAGGGTAGTTCGCCGCGGCCAAAACAACGGCCACCGCCGCGTCCCCCGTCGTGGGCAGCATCCGGCCCACCAGCCCCAACTCCGCGGCGGCCCCGGCCAGGTCGCCGAGGGCGGCGCCCAGCAGCAGCGGCCCAAGCGGCACGGCGAGCCGCGGCAGCAGAGCCTGGACTTCCGGGTCGCCGAAACGGGCGTTGCATTCGATCAGGACCGGACCTTCCGGGGTGAGCATCAAGCCGGCATACAGAGCACCTCGGAACGGCGCCCCGCGGCGAGCCAGCTCGGTCAGAATCGGCACGTGGATCATGTCGATCAGCGTGGCGCAGAGGCTCTCCGGCAGGTCCGGCACCGGGCTGTAGGCACCCATGCCGCCGGTGTTGGGGCCCTTGTCGTCGTCGAGCAGCCGCTTGTGGTCGCGGGCCGGGGGCAGGGCCAGCGCGCTGTGGTCGTCGCAGAGGGCAATCAGACTTGCCTCGGCGCCGATGAGACGCTCCTCCAACACGACCACCGGTGGCCGGCCACTTGCACGTCCTACTTCGGCGCCATCTGGACCGGCGGCCTCTCCCTGGCCACCCGCGAACAGCGCCCGCAGCGCAGTCTCCGCGCCGCCGAAGTCTTCACAGACGGTGACGCCCTTGCCCGCCATCAGCCCGTCGGCCTTGACCACGACGCCCCACGATCTCGGCGCGGCGACGAGCCCCCGGGCGAAATCGAGGGCCGGCTCCAGGGCCCAGAACGCCTCCCCGCGAGCCATTCGAACGCCGGCCGCGGCAGCAACCTCGCGACAGAATGCCTTGCTCCACTCGATGCGGGCCGCAGCGCGTATCGGGCCGAAGGTGGGCACGCCCGCTTCCTCGAGCACGTCCACGACCCCGGCCGCGAGCGGCGCCTCGGGGCCGACAACGACGAGATCAACGTCCTGCGCTGTGGCCAGAGCCAGGACGGCTTGCGGGTCTGTGGCAGAGACGCCCGGCACGCAACGGGCCTTGGGCTCCTGGGCGATGGCATCGCTCCCCGGCGCCACGATGACCGTTGCCACCGCGGCCTCCCGGGCCAGGCTCCAGACCAGGGCGTGCTCGCGGCCGCCGCCGCCCAGCACAAGCACCCGGGCGGGACCAGCGGCCTGCGGG
Organism: Chloroflexota bacterium; assembly: GCA_003152995.1. GTDB lineage: Bacteria > Chloroflexota > Limnocylindria > Limnocylindrales > CSP1-4 > Fen-1039. The sequence goes on from PMBR01000107.1 coordinate 18,314, forward strand.
CCGGAACCGGCCTGCGGGCTCATCGGTCCGCCGGTCCCGCGCCGGAAGGGCCAGTTGCGGCGCCTGAAGCGGCGCCCGGGGAGACTGCGGCCGGTCCGGCAGCCGGCCTCGGGCGTAGATGGCGCGCCTTGCGCTCTATTGTTTGGCGGCGCTCCGGCCCCACCGACACGAGGGCAATCGGGGCTCCGGAGAGCCGCTCTACTGCATCCACGTAGCGGCGCGCGTTCTCCGGAAGGTCCGCCATCGAGCGGCAGTCGTGGATCGGCTCGATCCAGCCGGGGAAGTGTTCGTAGATCGGTGTCGCCCGCGCGAGGACATCGGCGTCCGAGGGCCACCAGTCGACGCGCTTGCCGTCGACCTCGTAGGCCATGCAGATCAGCACTTCATCCAGGCCCGACAGGATGTCGATCTTGTTGAGCATGATCGAACTCACGCTGTTCACGGCCACGGCATAGCGCAGCGGCACCGCGTCGAACCAGCCGACCCGGCGGCGGCGGCCGGTTGTCGTCCCGTACTCCCTGCCACGATCGATGATCCCCTCGCCGATCGCTTCGCTCAACTCTGTTGGGAACGGGCCGGCGCCGACTCGGGTGGCGTAGGCCTTCATGACGCCGATGACTTCGTCGACCTGGAGCGGCCCGATCCCGCCGCCCGTGCACGCGCCGCCCGCGATCGGGTTGGACGATGTGACGAACGGATAGCTGCCGTGGTCGAGATCGAGCAGCGCACCCTGCGCCCCTTCGAACAGGATGTGCTCTCCGTGCGCCAGGCGCTCCTGAACGAGCTGGGTCGTGTCGGCCAGATGTGGCCGGAGGCGGCGGCCCCATTCGGTCGCCTGCTCAACCAGTTCATCGAGGTCGAAGCCGTCGACCCGATGCTGGCGCTGCAGGGTGGCGTTCTTCTCCGGCAGGATGCGGGCCAGCTTGCCGCGAAGTGCCGGACCGTCCAGCAGGTCCTCCATCCGGATGCCTATCCGCCAGGCTCGATCCGCGTATGCGGGCCCGATTCCCCGCCGCGTCGTGCCGACGGCAGCCTTCGCCAGTCGCGCTTCCATCGCACCGTCGAGGGCAATGTGGTACGGCATGATCACGTGGGCATGCTTGCTCACTCGGACGCGATCGACCTCGATGCCGCGGCTGGCCAGCATGTCCAGCTCGGCGATGAGCGTCGCCGGGTTGACCACGACGCCGTTGCCGATGACCGGGGCGATGTGCGGGTACAGCACGCCCGACGGCACGAGGTGGAGCTTGAACACCTCCTCGCCGAGCATGATCGTGTGGCCGGCGTTGTCGCCACCCTGGTACCTGACGACGGCCGAAACGTCCTCAGCCAGGAAGTCGGTCGTCTTGCCTTTGCCTTCGTCGCCCCACTGCAGTCCGACGATCACTGTGGCGGGCATCTATTCATCTCCCTGGTGATCGCCCCGGCGGTCGTCCCTGCGGGAACGCCGGGAAACTAAAAAGCCCTCGGCCGACCGGCCGGGGACCTGGGTAGACTGCCCCTCCGTAGGAACCGCGGCGGCTCCGAGAGGCGTGAAGGTGGTGGTTCGTCTCACGGGGCGAACGGCACGCCTTCGTGCGGCAACGTGCACTCCTTGGCGATTGGCATTGGCATTGGCGGCCGGGGGGTTCCTCGGTCCCCAAGGCGGCCGAAGTATAGCAGGCGTCGGGCGCCCAGCCGAGGCCTCGGCAGCTATGTTTCGGCCGGAACCGCGGGCCCCATCCCGTGTCGGCCGCTCGACAGCTTTACTTCGACGGACTCCGGACTGCGTGGCCGCATAGGGCTGCCCACCCTAACCCGCACCGATCCGGCGGGGCGATTGGTACCGGCCGCGGAATGGTCCGGGTAGTGGTCTTGTGCGGTTAGGGACGGTACGGTGCCAAACTCATGCATCTACGCCACGCCCGACGCGCGGGTACGGCGTCAATTGGGAGATTCTATATGGCGTCTATCAGCAACCACCGCCCGAACGGTCGAACAGGTTTCCTGGCTCTGGCCGCCGCGATCGCCCTCGGCATCGCTTCGGCCATCAACGGGACACCGGTACTCGCCGCCTCCGCCCTTGCCGTTACGCCGCCCGCCGCCGGCTCGCCAGTCCTGATCGGCGCCGGCGACATTTGCGTAACGTCCGTCATCGCCAACGCCAGGGCCACCGCCAAGTTGATCACGGCGAGGCCGAGCGCCCACGTCTTCACTATCGGCGACAACTCCAACGAGAGCGGCACCGCGGCACAGTACGCCAACTGTTACGCGAAGACCTGGGGCCCTTTCCTGGGCAGGACGCGGGCCACGGTCGGCAACCACGACTACATGACCAGCAAGGCGGCGCCTTACTACGCGTACTTCAAGACCGCAGCCGGGCCGGCCGGCAAGGGCTACTACAGCTACAACCTGGCCAACAACTGGCACGTGATCGTTCTCAACGCGATGTGTTCAGAAGTTGGCGGTTGCCAGGCTGGGTCAGTCCAGGAGAAGTGGCTCAAGGCCGATCTGGCGGCTAACAAGGGCAAGCACATCGTCGCCATGTGGCACATCCCGGCGTTCAGTTCGGGCGGCACGCACGGCAACAATCCCACGTACAAGGTGTGGTGGACCGATCTATACGCCGCCCACGCGGACATCATCCTCGACGGTCACGACCACGACTACGAGCGGTTCGCCCTGCAGTCTCCTTCGGCCGTGGCGACCTCAGCCGGAATCCGCGAGTTCGTCGTCGGAACCGGTGGCGCCGGCCAGCGTCCGTTCGGCACGATTCGCGCCAACTCGCAGGTCCGGAGAACCGGAGTGTTCGGTGTCCTGCAGCTGACTCTGGGACTCCACAGCTACAGCTGGAAGTTCATCCCCATTGCGGGCAAGACCTTCACCGACTCGGGCACCCAGGCTACCCACAGCTGACAACCCGACTTCACGCCAGCGAAGAGCCGCTTCCACAACGGAAGCGGCTCTTCCGGTGATCGCAGACGAGGGCCCGCTGCCACCCGTCCGACACCACTACCCCGGGGTGTTCAGTTGACGACGATGCCGATCTGGCTGCCCTTGAGCGTGGCCGTCACGGTGTCCGTGGCGGTGATCGACCAGGTGCCCTTGGTCTTGAGGGTCACGTTCGCGCTGAAGACATGGGTACCCGCGTCAGCGACGACGAAGGTGTAGTTGGCGGGCAGCTTGGCCGCCGTATCGGTGCTCGTGAGATGGATCGTGCCTAGATAGCCGACGATGCGGTTGCCATAGGCGTCGGTCGCTGTCACACGGAGGGAGCCTGCGATCCCGGCCGGGCGTGGCGAGCCGAGTCCCGAGACCACAAGCTTGGAGAGAGCCGCCGGCGTGACGACGATGCCGGTCTGGCTGCCCTTGATCGTGGCCGTCACGGTGTCCGTGGCGGTCACCGACTGGGTTCCCGCTGTCTTGAGAGTCAAGGTTCCGCTGAACACATGGGTACCCGCGTCGGCAACGGTGAAGGTGTAGTTGGCAGGTAGCTTCGCCTGAGCATCTGAGCTCGTGAGATGGATCGTGCCGCGATAGCTCTGAATCCGGTTGCCGCTTGTGTCGGTTGCCGTCACCCGGATGTTGCCGGTCGACCCGGCGATCCGCGGCGTCGTCATGCCGGACACGACGAACTTGGAAAGGGCCCCGGCCGCCACGACTATGCCGGTCTGGCTGCCGTGGAGAGACGCGGTCACCGTGTCCGTGGCGGTCACCGACTGGGTGGCTGCGGTCTTGAGAATCACGCTGAAGACGTGGGTGCCGGCGTCCGAAACGGTAAAGGTGTAGTCGGCCGGCAAGACCGCCGCGAGATCAGAGCTCGTGAAGTGGACCTTGCCGCGGTACCCGTTCTGCGTTACACCCACTCCGTCCCTGGCGGTGACTGTGACGTTGAACGCGACCGAGGAGGTCTGGCTAACGCCTGCCGAAACGGCAAGGACGCTGATCGAAGACGGCACGACCATATTCGAAGCTGTCGACGCCGGCCCCGTGCCATAGATGGTGATCGCCTGAACCGAGAACGTATAGCTGGTGCCGTTGGTCAAGCCACTAACCGTGCAACTGGTCGTTGTCGTGGAGGTGCAGGTCTTGGCCCCGGGCTTGCTGGTCACGATGTAGCCGGTTATCGGGCCGCTGCCCGTGGAGGCCGGGGCGGTCCAGGAGACGCCGGCCGTGGTGTTGCCGGCCGTCGCAACCGCGCCTGTCGGTGCGCCCGGTCCGGCGCCCGCCGTGAAGCTGCGTGAGTTGGAGGTGCTGAGGACGTTACCCGACGCATCCAGGAGATTCACGCGCCAGTAATAGACGCCTGCAGAGTACAGCGCGACGGGCGACCACGCGGTCATCACCGTGGTCTGGTTCTCGTGCAGCGTGCTGAAGTCCGACACGATGCTGGACTGGAACTGGTAGCTCACGGCGCCCAGCGTTGCCAGCCACGTGAACGGCAGGTTGGACCCATCGAAATGGGCCAGATCGGCCGGCGTGTTGAGCGTTGGGGCCAATGCATGGAGGGTGAAAGTGCGCCCAACCGACCAGGGGCCCGGCCGGTTGTATGCGTCCAGGCGGCGAACCCGCCAGGCGTATGTGCCCGCGGGCATGGTCTGCGTGGGCGACCATGCTGCGATCGGCGTCGTCTGTGAGAAAAGGAGGTTCACGTTGGAGAAGTTGAGGTCACCGTTCCTGTAGATCTCGATCGTGTAGCTGGCAGCCCAGTTCTGCGGCACCCAGGTGAAGGACGGTACGCCGGTCACCGTTCCGGCGCTGGCCGGCGCTGTAAGGGTGATCGCCGGGGATGCCTTCGTGACCGTCCCGGTCGCGCTCAGCGTCAATGTGTTGCCGCTCCCGTCGAGACCCTGCACTCGCCAGAAGAGCGGACCCTCCGGATAGGTCATCGACCACGGCGTGTACTGGACCTGATCCACATATCTCGTGTCGATGATGTTCCCGAAGTCGGCCGTGGTTGAGACCTCGATCTTGTACTGCTTGGCTTCCTGTGTCACCCGCGTGGAGTTGACGCCCGGAGTTGGAGTCATTACCGGGAAGGCCGAGGCCTGGCTGGTGGTCATATAGTCGGCCCAGTTGAAGGTCACCTGATAAGGGATCGTCGAGGCCGCGACCGGAGGATTGGCGGAAGTCGTCGTGGCCAGCCCGTTCTGCGGGGGTGAGGACTTCTTGTAGGTGCTGGAGTTGTCGAGACCGGCGTTGGTGTCTTGCCCGGGTCCGCAGTGAGTCGCTGACCAATCAATACACGGACGGACAAACCAGTAGTAGGACTCGCCGGCCTGACTGTCGAGCCAGGATTCCCGCGGTGTCAGAGACGTCTGCTCAGTTTCGTATTCCCGATAGATGGTGGTGAAGTTCGGGTCCTTCGCGACGTAGACGTAGTACGCCCCGGCATTGGGATCGGCGTTCCAGGTCATCTCCTGGGTCTGGCCGAGCGTCGGCGTGCACCGGGAGATCACAGGCGACTGACGAGTCTTGCATTCCGGCGTGAGGTAGTCGCTCCACGGGATTATCCAGCTGCCGTACGTGGGCGTTATACCCACGTAGAACGAAGACGTCGGGCCCGTAGACAGCCAGTAGCCGTTGAGGTCGAAGGCCTCGACGGCCCAGTAGTAGTGGGCGGTCGAGAGGGGTAGACCAGAAAGTGTGAAGCCAGCGAAGGGGAGATGGTTCGAGCCGCTCAGGGGAGTCGCGACGCCAAGAGTTGGAGTGACGCCGTACAGGACCTCGTAGTAGGCCGCCCCCGTGTAGGGCTTCCATGTCAACGACGGCATGCGTATCGAGCTTGCTCCGTCACTCGGTGTGAGCGGTGTGAGCGAGAGATCGGTATCCGAGGGAGTCAGCGCGTCGAGATAGAACGATGGCCAGCTCGCCCGAATCAACCCGAGGTTGCCCTGGGCGTCCTTTGTCTCGACGTTCCAGGTGAAGGGGCCGTCTGCCGGCAGGAGGGTCGCGAGTGGCGTCCACGAGAGAGCTCGGGTCTCGATCTGGTCGGCCTGCGTGCCGTCGTGCTTGAGGATGGTCACCACGTACGTCTCCGCACCGGAGACCGCGGTCCAGCACAGGACGGGCGTCTTGACATGCGTCCCAGTGGCGACGCAGGGGCTGGTGGAGACGATGCTTGGGACGGTCGGTATGTAGATGAATCGTTGCGTATCGGCCGAGGAGGTGCTGTCCCAGAGACCGAGAACGCCACCGTTGCCGGCAGGAGCGTCGATGCCTCTGACCCGCCAGTAGTAGATGCCGCCGGCGCCAAGCGTGAAGCCTACGCCGCAGCCGCCCGGTTCATTGCCACTGATTACCGGCGCGTATGGCGTGAATGTCGTCTGGTCGGTCATGCACGACGTGTAGGTACCGTTGGAGAAGTTCACATCGGTGCCGATCTGGAGTTCGTAGTGCGATGCATGGTCCACCCAGCCCGCACCACTGGAGGACGCCGGTGTCCAGCTGAACTCGAGGTTGCCCACAATGGGCGGATCGGCCAAACCACCGGTCCAGTGAGGGCTGATGGTCACGGGTCGCGGCGACCAGGATCGGGTGAAGAAGAACGGGTCAGATGAGGCATCAGACCACGGGCCGTAGTTCGTGGCGCTGCCGGCCGCCCGAGCCCGGACTCGCCAGAAGTACGAGGAATTCAGCAGCGACATGTCCGGCGCGTAGCGGGTGCTGAGAACAAGGGGCTGATCGATAACGGTGTTCCCCCAGTCGCCGTTCGGGCTCACCTGGATCCAGTAGCTGGCGGCACCGGGGATCGGATCCCACGAGAAGACGGTGTCCACGACGCCTGTCGCGCCGTTCGCCGGCGTCTTGAGTTGCGGCGTGGCCGGCCAGTTCATCTGGTAGCTCCGGGGAGTCGACCATGCCGTCACCGACGAGTTCGAGTAGACGGCCTGGACCTGCCACCACCACGACTCCAGCGTCACGCCGTCGCTCAGAGTGAAGGATTGGGTGTCAGTGAGGGTGTAAGACGTGTTTACGGTCGTGTATTGCGCAGCGCCGATGAAGTCATTGGAGTTGCCGATCTGGAGTGTGTAAGAGACTGCGCCTGCTACGGGCTGCCAGGAGAAGACGAGGTGATCGGTGGGAAACGTGAGTACCTGCTTGTCAGTCGGCGTCAACGCCGCGGGCGCCGACGCGACACTCTTGGTGAACGAAGCGGCAGAGTACGGGCCAAGAACGTTGCCGCCATCTTCACCGGCCACGCGCCAGTACAGCGTTTGAAACGGCAGGAGCATCGGGGGCGTGGCCTGGAGGGCGTATGTGTCCACCGAATAGATGGTCGTTGAGAAAAGGGCGGAGGTCGAGATCTGGACGTTGTAGCGGACTGCGCTCGACACCGGCGACCATGACAGCGTCGGGTTGACGCTGCCCACGGACGAACCATTGGCCGGGCCCAGAATCGTCGGAGCGGCGGTGGGCGCCGTGGCAAGGGCCGCGCCCGCCTGCACAATCAGCAGCGATACGACGATGGCCAGAACCATGCAGAGGCGCGAAAACAGGTGACGCATCAACCCTCTCCTCGACCCGATTCGGTTGCAGCACGAAACGACACTGCCAGTGCGGGACGCTCACACCGGAGTGTACACGGCCACCGTAGGCCTCTGGCGCCCGCTCGACGTCCGGGCTTTTTGGCCCGGCAGGTCCAGCAGGAAGTACCGGTGGTCCTGAACGCCACCCGGTCGCCTGGCCCGGCTCCTCGTTTGGGTGGCCGTCGCAGCTCGACGACCGCGGCTCGATGGCCTACTCGTCTTCGCTCGCGGAAGGGCCTGCGGCGACCTTTGAGCCGGCTGGGGCCAACGCCATAACTTTCTCGAGCGCCTCCGGGCCGCGGGCCCGCCACTCCGCCGCGATCGCGGGCGTGGCGGTGGCTCCGACACGGCAGGCTCCGGCGGCGAGCATCGCCAGCATCGCGTCAAGGGTCCGCACGCCGCCCGCGGCCTTGACCCCGACCCGATCGCCGACGACCCGGCGCATCAGAGCGATCTCGCCCGCCTCGGCGCCCCGTGGCGAGTAGCCAGTCCCGTTCTTGACGAAAGCGGCCCGCGCCTCGAGCGCGATGCGGCAGCCGGCCTCGACCTGCTCGGGGGTTAGATACGCCGTCTCGAGGATCACCTTTACGGGCGTGGGGCCGACGGCATAGACGAGCGCGGCCAGTTCGTCGCGCACGTATCCGAGATCCCCGCCGCGCAGCGCCCCGATGTTGATGACGACATCCAGCTCGACCGCCCCCTGATCGATCGCAACGAGTGCCTCGCGCTCTTTGATCTGCGACATATGTGCGCCGTGCGGGAAGCCGATGACCGTGGTCGGCCCCACGACGGTCCGCCTCAACTTGGACACCACCAGCGGCAGATCGGCGGGCCGGCAGCAGACCGTCGCCGTCTCCCATTCGATGGCGACGTCGATCCCCGCCTCGACTTCGGCCTTCGTCAGCTCTGGCCGCAGGAGCGAATGATCGATGCAGCCCAACAGGGCTCGCTCGTCGAGCGTGGACAGGTCAAGCGGCGAGCGGTTCGCGAGACGAGCTTTGAGCTGGCGCATTTGCATCCTCTTTGACCGTCTGGTTGCGAACGAGCGCCAGCCCGAAGACTGCGCCCGCTTCGATGGCGAGTACGTTCTTGAACGCGGCCGGGCCTCTCAGGCAGCCGTCCAAGTTCGATCCCCAGCCTACGCCACTCCCGCGCCCCTTGGGCGCAGAGCAGAAGTTGCGGCCGGCAGCGACAGCCGTGACGCCCGAGAGGCCGCTTAGGATCCCGGTCGCGCCGTCTCTGCTTTCGCCCGCATGAGGGTCCGCTGCTGGGAGTCGGGCGGCCGGCCACCGTTTCGACCCCCCCCCCCCCCCGGCGCTGGCCCGTCGTCTGGCCGGACAGCTACTGCTTGTTGGCCGGATTGGCAGGCAAGGCGGCTGAGCTGTCAGAGTGCCCCGTCTCGGGGACCGGCTTCGCCTCGGTCGCGACCGACTCCGCCGGCATGTGCCACTCATCCTCCGGACCAGGCTCCCCCGGCCCCGCATTCAAGCCATCCATCGGCACCACGAATCCGCCACCCCCCATGCCCGATGGATCCACGTACAGGCCGACCTTCTTGTCGGGTACTAGTTTCTCGTCGCTCATTACAACCTCGACATTGCGTCGCCAACGCCACTTGCGCAATTGTCCGCCAGATCGCTTCAGCGGCACAAGCAGGAAACACACCTTCCTTGCCGCTTGGGATCCCTTTCGGACGCTTTCAGATCCTCGGCGCGGGGAGGACTTCCGCCACTCCCCTTCCTCCACCGTAGGCCGGTCCTCGGGCCGGTCGCGAGGATGAGAACCCGCCCGCTCCGGCGGTCACCGACGATCCGGCCGACCCGCAGCCCGATGGGGCGGTTACGTCGTGTCAGCCGGCCCGGAGATAAGCCGCGGATGAGCCGCGGGAGAGCGGTCTCGGATACGGTTCTCTCACCCGCCGCAAGAGATGGGCGTCGCCGCAGAGCGCCGCCACGAGAGGAGACTGGGACCGTGAACAA
>PMBR01000090.1 GCA_003152995.1 Chloroflexota bacterium
CTTGATCGTCGGCAGTGCGGCCACGATCCGGCTGTCGTCGGTGATCTTGCCGTCCTCGAGCGGAACGTTGAAATCCACACGGACGAAGACGCGCTTACCTGAGGCGTCCAGGTCGCGGATCGTGAGCTTGTTCATCGTTACCTCGGGCTTGGGGCGACCGGCCGGGAGGCCGGTCGCCTTAGCGGAAAGGCCCTCACGGGCCTTTCCGTCTTCACCAATTCGCCGACCCGGGCTAGAGGCGCTCGGCGATGAACTTGGTCAGGTCGGCAACGCGGCTGCTGTAGCCCCACTCGTTGTCGTACCACGACAGAACCTTGACGAAATTGCCCGTCCCGCCGATGACCATCGTCAGTGCGGAGTCGACGATCGATGAACGGGAGTCGGCCTTGAAGTCCATGGAGACGAGCGGCTCGTCCGAGACGCCCAGAATGCCCTTGAGCGGTCCGGCGGCCGCGGCGCGGAATGCATCATTGATCGCCTGAGCGGTGGTCTCGTCGCGCAGTTCGACGGCGAAGTCGACGATGCTCACGGTCGGCGTCGGGACGCGCAGGCTGAAGCCGTCGACCTTGCCCTTGAGCTCAGGGATGACGAGCCCGAGCGCCTTGGCTGCACCGGTCGTCGTCGGGATCATGTTGAGGCCGGCCGAGCGGGCGCGGCGGGGATCCTTGTGGGCCACATCCAGGATCTTCTGATCGTTGGTGTAGCTGTGGATGGTGTTCATCAGGCCCTTTTCGATCCCGAAGGTGTCGTTGAGGACCTTCGCGACCGGCGCCAGGCAGTTAGTCGTGCAGCTGGCGTTGCTGATGATCGTGTCCTTGGCGGAGTCGTACTTGCCTTCGTTGACTCCGAGGACGATGGTGATGTCCTCGCCCTTGGCCGGGGCGCTGATGATGACCTTCTTGGCGCCGGCAGTGATGTGGGCGCGGGCCTTGTCGGCCTCGGTGAAGCGACCGGTCGACTCGATGACGATGTCGACCCCGAGGTCCTTCCACGGCAGCTGGGACGGATCGGTGATCTGCAGGACCTTGACGGCCTTGCCGTTGATGACAATGGAGTCTGCAGTGTGGGTGACCGTGCCGTTGAAGTTGCCGTAAGTGGAGTCGTGGGCGAACAGGAGCGCGTTGGTCGGGACGTCCACGATGTCGTTGACGGCGACTACTTCGATCTCGGGGGCGCGCTCGAGGATCGCCTTTAGTGACTGCCGGCCGATGCGACCGAAGCCGTTGATGCCGACGCGAACTGCCATATCTGATCCTCCAGGAAAAGTTGCCGCGCTTGGATCAACCGTTAGGCGCGGAGATGGACGTTGGCCGACCGCCACGCCAGGCAGGGTCGCCGAGGCGCGCGATCACGAGTGGGTGACAACCGGCCAGGCCCACGTCCGCGCCGAGCTCGGCCTGGACGATCTGGACCCGACTTCGGGGCATTTTGAAGGCGGTGGCGGCCACCTCGGCCCGCGCGGGGTAGAGCAATCGCGCTCCCTGGGCGTCCGAGATGGAACCTCCGACCACGATCCGAGTTGGATTGAGCGCGTCGACAAATCCGACGCAAGCCACGGCGAAGGCGCGTCGACCGCGTTCCAGGATCTCATGGCAAACCTGGTCGCCCTCGTCCTCGCCCTCGGCGACGTCTCGGGCATCGATGGAGTCGAGGCCCTCCTCGTCCGCGAGGGCGGTCAGGAACGGGCTCCGGCCTTCGGCCACGGCCTGACGTGCCGTGCTGGCCATGGCGGCCCCGCCGATGAACGCCTCCAGGTGCCCGACCGCACCGCAACCGCATAGGCCTTCCATTGAGACGGGCGTGTGGCCGAGCTCGCCCGCGGTGCCGTCGGGGCCGTGGAAGATTCGACCTTCCGACACTATCGACCCACCCACACCCGTGGACACGGTCAGGTAGATGAAGTCGGCGCAGCCGCGGGCCGCACCGAATGCCATCTCGCCGAGGGCGGCCACGTTCGTATCGCGCTCGAGGAAGGCGGGCAGGCCGAGCCGCCGCGCGAGTTCGTCGGCAATTGGTACGTCCACGAACTCGGGCCCCATGTTGGGGGTCTGCAGTACCACTCCGCGCCACGGATCGAGCGGGCCGGGGCTGGAGATGCCGATGCCTACGATCGCCGCCTGGATTTCGGCCGGGGCGCGGTCGCGAGCCGCAGTCAACGCCGCGACGCAGGCGCGCAGGATCGCCGCGGGGCCTTCGGCCACGGGCGTGTGGCCCTGGGCGCGAGTAATCCGCGTTCCATCGTCGATCACGACGGCCGCGCGAATCTGCGTGCCGCCGACATCGAGCGCGAGGACGGGCCGTGCTGGCAGAGTAGAACCTCGACTGGCTGGGGATTTGGTGGGGTGCTAGCCAATTCTAGCAAAGCGGATTCGGGCCCCAGCGGGCCGGTCGGCCTATTAGGGGCGTCTGCCCTGACCGGGCGGAGCATTACGCCGGTCGGCCTGGGGGGGCCGCTCGTGCCGTTCGGCCCTGCCGATCCCGGACAGGAAGCGACCCCCGCCATCGCGGGGGTCGCGGTGGAGCGACTGAGAGAGCGGGTCAGGCCCCGATGCGGGTCACCTTTCCGCCGCAAACCGGGCACAGGCCCTGAGTCGCGGGCTTCCCGTTCTTCATTGTGATCTTCTGAGGATCCTTCATCTCGACCATCTTCTTGTCCTTGACGCAATAGCCCTCTGCCATGTCGTTAGCCTCCCAGTGTCGACGCCAAACGGGTCGCTGGCGCCCTTGATCTCTCTAGCGCCTCAGGCAGGGCCGCCTGAGGACGGCGGAATGGAGAACCTCGAGCGCGACCGTTGTCGGTCTCTTTCTACCGCTCGCGGTCTAACTCGCGAACCCTGAGAACTCCGAGACAATGCGGCGGGGAGCGAAACCATGATCGACTCGCCGGAGCCAGATCGGCTCTCGGGTTGCCGGACTCCGTTGTGAAGCCCGCGGGCAACCAGATTCGGCAATACCTCGTCCCCGGTTTCTGGTGCTCGACGCTGGGCACCTCGACGGAGCATAGACGGCGTCAACTTTGAGCGTCAAGCGCGGCCTTGGCGGTGGCGCTGGCAATCGCACGGGGCGAAGCGCGGATCCGCCTCTCCAGCGCCCCGGATCGCCGGTCCGACGACCCCTGGGCGGGCGAAATAGACTCGGCCGACGGCGGACCCGGGCGGTGGCGATTGCAACGTCCGAAGTCATCGGGAAGTGGCGCCATCAGCGTCGCGGGCACCGCGGCCCCGGCGCGCGAACCGCCGTGGACGTGGCAGCGTGCCCCGTCGCCGTGCGACCAGCGCGACCGCGAGCCCGATGAGAATGAGCAACGCGAGGGCCCCGACCGCGAATGCCGGGATCTCGATCGGGTTTGACCCCGCCATTCCCTCGGCCGGCCGAGCCAGCCCGTGGGCCTGTCCTCCCGCAGCGGGAAGTTCGCCCGCGAGTGCCGGGGCGCTTGAAGCCGTACCCTCGACCCCGGGTGAGGCGATCTCCGAGCGAGCGTCGGAGGAGGCAGCGGCGGCAGGTACTCCTGCGAGGCTCAAGATCAGATCGGGATCTACTTCTATCAGCCACCCGTCGGCGTCTCGCGACACTCGGCCTGTCACCTCCACGGCATCGCCGGGTTCCAGCAGGGAGATGGCGTCCGACGCGGCCGATCCGCCGAGGAGGATGCGGCCGGTGCCGTCGTCGAGGATTGCGGTTCCGGGCCCTGTTTCCACGATCACACCCGCGACAGTTACGGTGGCGCCCTCGTTGTCCGGAATCTCGGCGACGGTGACGAGCCGGCCTGCCGTCGCGATCGCGACAGGACCCGAGGCTCCGGGCCCGGATGTTCGCACCGTAGCAGCCGGGCTTGGGGTGCCTCCGGGCACGGCGGGAACCGGCCCGAGTGTGAGGTCGGCAGCGGATCTCGGCAGCAGCTGGAAGACGCTCGAATCGGAGGTCGAGCGGCGGACGATGCCCGTGACCAGGGCCGGCCGTCCAACGATCATCAGTGCCGAGGAGACGCGGGCCCCCGGTTCTCCCAGGACGGCTACGGTTTGTCCGCCGACGGCCAGGTCGGCGCGCCAGCGCGAGCCGGCGTGCGTGAGACGCTGGATACGCCCGTAGACCGAGACGAACTGCCACTCGTCCCCCGCCCCGAGCGTCGTGGAGATCCGACGGGGCTTCAACGCTACGCCGTCGCCGCGCAACTCAACGACGGAGGCTACGACCCTACGGCCACTATGCAGGCTGCCGGACTTGCCGACGATGCGGATGGCCTCGCCGACTCTCGGGCTCGCAGCTCCGTCCGGGATCACGACCGCCACGGCCGCAGTCCCGTCGTCGACGACGATCGTCGGGCCGCCCCAGTCGATGATTCCGACCGTCGCCGTCACCGTCGCATCGACATCGACGGTACGACCCCGAACTGCCAGACCCGTGGCCAAATTGTGATAGACGGGCACAGCCGTCGGCGAGATCGTCACGCGGGGCGAGGCACTGACCTTAGGGCTCGGCGAGATGGTCGGCGTGGCCGAGGGCGTGGCCGTGGGGGTGGGGCTCGCACCGGGCGTCGGCACGGGCGTCGGCGTCGG
>PMBR01000019.1 GCA_003152995.1 Chloroflexota bacterium
AAGAAGCTCCGCCTCAAGAGCTTTGCGACCCACCCGGTCCAGCTCAAGCTCATGAAGTCCGGGGCAGGCGCGGTCACCGCCGCTGACATTCAGGAATCCGCCGATGTGGAGGTCGTGAACGGCGATCTCCAGCTGATGACGCTTGACTCGGACGACATCACGATCGAGATGGATCTGACAGTCGAGAAGGGCGTCGGGTATATGGCAGCCGAGCGTGCCGAGTCGATGCCGATCGGGGTCATCCCGGTCGACGCGATCTTCACGCCGGTCCGAAAGGTCAACTACTCGATCGAGAACACTCGAGTCGGGCAGATGACCAACTACGACAAGCTGACGATCGAGCTCGAGACGGACGGCACGATCTCGCCCGAGGAAGCCCTCGGTCGGGCCGCCGACATCCTGGTCCGGCAGTTCTCATTGTTCGCCAACATCGGCCTGGTCGCCGCCGGTACGGATCGCGTCACAACGAACGTGCCTCAGCTTCCCCCGAACATGCTCGACATGCCGATCGAGGAGTTGGACCTGCCGATGCGGGCTTACAACTCGCTCAAGCGCAACAACATCGTCAAGGTCGGCCAGCTGCTCCAGCTCTCCGACGACGATCTGCTGCGGATGCGCAACTTCGGCAAGAAGTCGCTGGACGAGATGAAGGAGAGGTTGCGCATGCGCGGCTTCATCCTTCCGGACACCGAAGAGACTGCTCTGGGCGACGACATCGAAGAGGTCGAAGAAGAAGAACAGTTCGACGACCTCCCCCCTGAGGAGGCCTGAGCCATGGCCCATCGAATTGGCGGCCGGAAGCTCAGCCGCAAGCAGGGGCCCAGACTGGCCCTCTACAAGAACCTGGCCGTCTCGGTCCTCCGCTACGAACGGGTCCAGACCACTGAGGCGAAGGCCAAGGAGATCCGCGGCCAGGTCGAGAAGATGATCACGCTCGCGAAGCGAGGCGATCTGGCGGCCCGTCGGTCGGTGATTTCGCAGTTTCCGAACGAGCCGCTCGTCGTGACCAAGCTCTTCGATGAGATTGCTCCCAAGTATGCCGATCGGACTTCCGGGTTCACCCGGATCGTCCACCTCGGCCAGCGCCTCGGCGACTCAGCCCCGATCGTACAAATAGAGTTGGTCTAGAACCGAGCGATGAATCGCCGCTCCGGCGCAGTAATGCGTCGGCCGAGTGGCGAGGAGGGCGTTCGAGAGAACGCCCCCGTGCGGTACAGCGCGCGGGTTGAATACGACGGCACGGACTTCGCCGGGTACCAGGTTCAAACTGGGGCTCGGACGGTCCAGGGAGAACTCGAAGCCGCATTGGCTCGGATCTCCGGCGGAAGCCGGATCCGGGTCCAGGCGGCGGGCCGAACCGACGCCGGAGTGCACGCTATCGGGCAGGTGATCGCATTCACCGATCCGATGGGGCGACCGGCCAGGGAGCTGACAAGGGCGCTCAACGCGCTCCTGCCAGAGGACGTGGCGCTTCGACAGATGCGCCGGGCCCCGGCCGGGTTCAATCCACGCCATGCGGCGCGATACCGGGAGTATCGCTACACCGTCTGGAACGGGCCGCGAAGCCCGCTCCGCGAGCGTTTCGCGCTCGGGGTGCGGGACCCACTGGATATCGCCGCGATGGAGCGGGTCGGATCGGTCCTGGTGGGCCGCCACGACTTCAGCCCCTTCGGGGCGGCGCACCGGCAGCCGGTTCGGACCGTGAATTGGGTCCGCGTCCGGAGGAAAGGGTCTCTCGTGACGATCGACGTCGCGGCCGACGCCTTCCTGAGACAGATGGTGCGAAGGATCGTGGCCGCTCTCCTGGAGGCCGGTCACGGAAAGACAGACGAAGAGGCAGTCGTCGCGGCGCTTGCGTCGGGGCGACCGGCATTCAACGGGGCAACGGCCCCGGCGAAGGGCCTTTGCCTGAAGCGCGTCGTGCTGGGCCCCATGAGGGGCAGGGCGACGCCGGCAAGGCGCCGCGAAGGCGGCGAACGACCGCCAGATCGAACGGAGAACGATGACCGCCAAGACATATACGGTCCGTGAGAGCGAGATCGAGCGACGCTGGTACGTCGTGGACGCGACGGACGAGACGCTCGGCCGTTTGGCGTCGCGCATCGCTCGCGTGCTCGAAGGCAAGAACAAGCCCATGTACAGCCCGACGCTGGACTCCGGCGACCATGTCGTCGTCGTGAACGCCGGCAAGATCTCTGTCACGTCCGACAAGCGAGAGACCAAGCTCTACATGCGCCACAGCGGATACCCGCACGGCCTCAAGGCAGAGAGCCTGGGCCATCTCCTGGATCGCCGGCCGGAAGAAGTGATCCGCCGCGCCGTCAAGGGGATGCTGCCGCACAATCGCCTGGGGGCTCAACAAATCACCAAGCTCAAGGTCTACGCGGGCCCCGAGCACCCGCACCAGGCTCAGCGACCTGAGCCGCTGGCCTGACGAGGAGCGCAATGACGACCGCAGCTTTCTTCTACGGGACTGGCCGCCGCAAGACCGCGGTGGCGCGAGTCCGACTCGTCCCGGGCTCGGGCGAGATCGTGGTCAACGATCGAACGCTCGAAGCGCACTTCGGCAACGCCATCGACGAGGCTGACGTTCGCATGCCGTTCCGGGTGACCGGAACGGAAGGCACGTACAACGCCCAGATCAAGGTCGAGGGCGGCGGGGTCACCGGCCAGGCCGGCGCGATTCGCCACGGCATCGCTCGCGCTCTTCTCCAGATGGACCCCGAGGGGCACCGTCTGCCGCTCCGTCAGGCCGGCCTTCTCACCCGCGACCCGCGGATGAAGGAGCGCAAGAAGTACGGACTCAAGCGAGCGCGCAAGGCCCCTCAGTACACGAAGCGCTAGCCGGTCACCAGTCAGGCGGGCCATCGCTTCGTTGGGGCCTGCGGGCGTTCACTCACGCGCCTCCTGGTGCGCTCGTTCGCGTCCTCGACTCCGCCTCGCACTGAACTCGCCGGACTGGCGACGCAGGAGCACCGCCGGCTCGGCGACTGGGGCGCGGGCGGCGCACAGCGTCGTTGTCGCCTGCGGCCCTCGATCGCGGACGTTTGAGGTCGATCGCTGAAGCCAGGCTTGCCCGACTCGGGCTCGGATTGAACGCGGCCAAAACGGCCGGATCGGCGATCGCGGATCGAGTGGGCAGGCCCGGCCGATCGAATGAGACACCTGGCGTAGGACGAAGCGCGGAGCCTCGCCAACGCAGGTACTTTGGACGACGCGGCTCGCGCAAGTCATCATGTGCGCCATGACGGACGACCTTTACGAGCGCTACAAAGAAGCGCTTCGAACCGGCCATGTGGGAGTGCTCAGGGGCGCTCTGGAAGAGGCCCTGGCAGCCTACCGGGTCGCGGCCGAGATCGCTCCGTCTCGCGCACTCCCGCACACCAGTTTGGGCGGGGTGTACATGCGACTGGGGCATCTCGAGGACGCTCTGATCGAATATGCCGCCGCAGTGACTCGGTCGCCTCATGACGAGGGAGCCCTGCTCGGCCAGGCAGAAGCCCTGACCGCTGCCGGCATGCACAGCGATGCGGCTGCAGCCTTGGACCACGTGGCGGAAATCCAGGAAGCGGGAGGACGGCTGCCCGAGGCCGCGGATACTCTGCGTCGCGCCGTCGAGCTCGAAGAGGCGCCCGACAGGATCAGGCGCCAACGGGCTCTCCTGCGCGAGATCCGCTTCTCTGCAGGCGATCATGCCGCCGAGCAACTTCTGGCTCGGGCGTTGCGCCTGCGTGATGATCCCGCAGCCGACGCCGTTCGTGATGCGGCGAGTGTGGCTCTCGTAGCCAGCCAGATCGTCGCCGAAAGGCCTGTCCAGCCGGAGCAGGAACTCAAGCCGATCGCGATCGAGGCGGCCTCCGAACCTTTGGCAGCTGCGCCCGAGCCCGTGGTGGCCGCCGCAGCCGAGCCCGAACCCCTGGCCGCCGAGCTCGAACCTGCGCTCGTCGAGCCCGGACCTGTGGCCGCAGAGCCCGAACTCGAACTCGAACCTGTGGCCGTCGCCCTGTCTGACTGGCCGATCGGGCCCGACTCCGGCGAGCGTCCCTCGGTAGGCGTCATGAAGGACGCAGTCGGCCTTCCGGTCCCGGCTGGTGTGGTCGCGGATGGCGACCACCAGGCAACGGGCGACGAACTGATGGCTGCGGCCGAAGCCGCCGACCTCGCGGGCGACGCCAACGCGCTTCGGTCGCTGCTGCTCGGGACCGCTCGAGCCTATGCCGTCGAGGGCCGGTTCGAGGCAGGTCTCGATGCCACGCACCGGCTGCTTCAGCGTGCCCCCGGCGACGTCGACGCACATCTGGTTCTTGTGGATTTGTACGTTGCCCGGGGCTGGGACGGCCTGGCCGCGGACAAGCTTCGGCTGCTCGGCCGGCTCGCGGAACTCAACAACGACGAGGAGACCCGCAAGCGGCTTTGCGCCGTGGCGACCCGCGCCTTCCCCACAGAGTCGTCGCTGGAGCATCTCTGCGCCTAGTCCGCGCAGACGGTCGAAGCTCCCGACTCGGCCGACCGGCACGGTAGTTCCTGTGGCGGCTCCCTCGCTCGCGGCCCGGGCGCCGGCTCCTGCGCGCCCAATTCACTTCCCGGCGGATCGCGTCCTTCCGACGCGGGACGGTTGTACGTGGGCTGAGTCGGACCTCGCAATACCTCGATGAATGGCCGCCTCGTGGGCTCGCTCGGCGGCGTCAAGCCTGCCGCACGGGGGGTCGCAGGGGCTCGGCGGTATACACTAGCCACTCGATGCCACTGCTGCAGTCGGCCCTCGACCAGGTCAGCCCCAATGTTGTGGCTGACATCGCTATCACGGCCCTCTTGATCTACTGGCTCTTCAGCCTGATCAGGGGGACTCGAGCTGTGCGGCTCGTCGTGGGCGTATGCCTTCTTTTCCTCGTATATGGGGCGGCGCTGGCTTTCGATCTGCGCTTGCTGACGCTAATTCTTCAGACGGGCGCGTACGTCGGCCTCTTTGCCCTGGTGGTTGTTTTCCAGCCCGAACTGCGGCGTGCGCTCGATCGCATCGGACGCCTCGGCTCGCTTGGCTGGCTAATATCTCCGGCCGAGCAGTCGAGCGTTGCCCACGTTGCGGCCGAAGTCGCGAGCGCCGCCGCCCGCCTGTCCCACGAAGGCCACGGTGCCCTCATCGTGATCGAACGCGAATCCGGTTTGCAGGAGATCGCCGAAACCGGCGTGATGCTTCACGCCGACATATCGGCCGACCTTCTGGTAACGCTCTTTTCGCCCAAGACCCCGCTCCACGATGGCGCGGTCGTGATTCGGGGCGACACGATACTCGCGGCGGGGGCAATGCTCCCGTCGGCCGAGACCACGATCCCACTCGAGCGCTTCGGGACCCGCCATAAGGCCGCCCTGGGCATGACCGAACAGACCGACGCTCTCGTCGTCGTGGTGTCGGAGGAGAGCGGTCAGATCAGCTTGGTCGAACGCGCCAGGATCGTCCGCAACCTCGACGAGCCAAAACTGGCACGTGCGCTCTCCGCACATCTCCATCCGAAGGTCGGAGGCGGTCGGTTGCTGCGCGAGAGTCGGCCCGCGAAGGGCGGGGTGCCGTCCTTCCGGGCACTGGCCCGCAAAGCCAGTTTCCGAGGCCGTCATCTCGTTTCTGAGGCGCCTCACCAGGACCGCCCGGATCGACGGCCGCCGCCGCGGACAGAACCGCCCCACGCTGATCAGCGGGCTGACGACGACTCCAGTCAGTCGCGGGCTCTCCCATGAGGATCGTCCGTTTCTTCTTCGGGAACTGGACGCTGAAGATCGGCGCGCTGCTGCTGGCGATCATCCTCTACGTCGGCATGGTCGCTCTGCAGAGCACCCAAGTCTGGCCCGGCCGGGTCCCGATCGGGCAGGTCAATCAATCCGAGATCGCGTTTCTGATCAAGCCCGATCCCATGCCCACGGTTGGGGACATCCGCTACATCGCCCCCGCCGACGTGCCGGTTTCCAAAGACAGCTTCAGCGCGACGATCGACCTCAAGAACGCCAAGATCGGCGCAAACGACAGCACGCTGGTCAACGTCCAACTCACGGCTGAGGACACTCGCATCCAGATCATCGACTACCAGCCCCAGCAGGTGAAGGTGACGCTCGATCCCGTCGTGTCGAAGACGGTCCAGGTCAAGGTCGATCCCGGGATCCTGCCGACAGGTTTGAGCCTGGGTCCCCAGACTCTGAGCGTCCCACAGGTCCAGGTTCAAGGCCCCTCGACGTTGGTGTCCCAGGTGGTTCGCGCCGTCGCTCAGGTTCACATCGACGCGACGGGCCTCGATGTCAACGACGATGTTCCCCTGGCGGCGGTGGACGCCAACGGAAACACCGTCAACGACGTCACGCTCAGTCCGAGTTCAGTCCAGGTCCGGATCCAGATAGGCAGCCAGCTGCGATCGGAGACCGTTCCAGTGAATCCGGTGACGAAGGGCACACCTGCCGCCGGCTACAGGGTCACTTCGATCGACGTGACTCCGCTCCTGATCTCGGTCAGCGGCGAGGCGGATGCGCTTTTCAACCTCGCCGGAGCGGCCAGCACGCAGCCGATATCCATCGCCGGGGCAACCGGAGACGTGTCCACCAAGATCGCCCTCGACCTTCCTGCCGGAGTTGAGGCCCCGGATATCACGACCGTCGCCGTCGTGATCCACCTGTCATCTCCAGCCGCGACCGAAACGGTTGCGATCGGCATCGTGCCCGACGGCGCCAGGCCGGACCGCGTGTACTCGTTCTCCACGCTCAGCGCGACCGTCACCCTTGGCGGTGCCGCGGCCGCGCTGAATGTGTTCGACACGTCCTCGCTCGTGGGCATCGTCTCCGTCGGTCCGCTTGGTCCGGGCACCTATACCGTCCAGGTCTCGGTCAACGTTCCGCCTGGGATCAAGATCGTCAGTCAGAACCCGGCGCAGATCACCGTCACTGTATCGCTCCCGCCGTCGCCGTCGCCCTTGCCGTCGCCGTCATCCTCCCCCGCACCTTCGCCTTCCTAGGAGGTCGATCTTGCCCCGACTATTCGGCACGGATGGGATCCGTGGCGTAGCCAATGTCGACCTGAAGCCGACCCTTGCCTATTCTCTCGGTCGTGCCACGGCTCACCGCCTGGCCGGACGAGGGGGCTGCATCGTCGTCGGTCAGGACACCCGCCGCTCCGGCGATATGTTCGTGGCCGCCATCGTGGCCGGTGCCACCAGCCTGGGGGTGGACGTCCATTCCCTGGGTGTTGTGCCAACCCCGGCCCTGGCCCACATCACGGGAGCGGGCCACTTCGCCGCGGGGATCATGGTCTCGGCCTCGCACAACCCGGCCTGCGACAATGGTTTAAAGGTCCTCGACGAGCGTGGTCAGAAGCTCGACGACGATGTCGAGGACGAACTCGAGCAGGTCATCTGGCAGGCCGAAGAGTTGCCGGGAGTGCCCTCCGACGCCCTCGGCCGCGCCTTCGACGCGCACGATCTCATCGACCTCTACTTCGATCACCGCCTGGGGCTGGCGCGCCGGGTGAAGAGCGATCTGCATCTGGTCGTGGATTGCGCGAACGGCTCGGGCTGCGTGGCTGCGCAGCGGATTCTGTCGGCGACCGGGGCGCGCGTCGATCTCATCTTCGACGAACCGGATGGCTCGAATATCAATGCCGGCTGCGGAGCCACGGCCCCTGCGGCGCTGGCTGCCGAGGTTGTGAAGCGCGGAGCCGACGTCGGGTTCGCCCTGGACGGAGATGCTGACCGCCTGATCGCCGTCGACGCCAACGGCTGTGTGGTCGATGGCGACGCTGTGCTCGGGATCCTGGCCCTCGATCGGATCGCCCACGGCAAGCTGCCAAACGGCGCCCTGGTCGTCTCGGTGCTATCCAACGGGGGGCTGCAGCGGACGGTGGAGGCGGCCGGCGGGCAGATCATTCGGACGCCCGTCGGGGACAAGAACATCCTCGAGGCGATGCTCGTCAACGGCGCCGGACTTGGGGGCGAGAAGAGCGGCCACGTCATCATCCTGGAGCACACCTCGAGCGGCGACGGCATCGTCACTGCGCTCGAAGTGATGGCGGTGATGACACGCACGGGCCGGTCCCTTGCCGATCTCGCCACGCAGGTCCCGATGCTGCCGCAGCAGCAACGCACGATCCCTGCTCGTCACAAGGACCAGTGGGAAGGAGATCCGGTCCTCCACGGGGCGATCGCCAGGGCGGAATCCCGCCTCGGTTCCTCCGGCCGGGTACTCGTCCGACCCTCCGGTACCGAGACGGCTATTCGAGTCATGGTGGAGGGCTCCGATGAAGCCCTCGTGACCCAACTGGCCGACGAACTCGCGGTCCTCGCCGGAGAGCGACTAAACTAGCCCCTTCGCGGACGTCCGTCGTCGGCTTCGGGGATGCCGGGGGCCACGGTCGAAGAGACCGGGAGAGAAGTCACAAACATGTGCGGAATCGTCGGCTACACGGGCCCGAGAGAAGCAGGCCCCGTCCTCATGGATGGGCTTCGCCGTCTCGAGTACCGCGGCTATGACTCGGCGGGCATCGCTCTTGTCACCGAGAACGGCGATCTGTTCGTGGAGAAGAGGGCCGGCAAGGTGGCCGTGCTCCAGGACGCTCTGGGCGCCGACACGCCCCGGGCGGGAGTCGGGCTGGGTCACACCCGCTGGGCCACTCACGGGCGCCCCAGCGACCTTAATGCCCATCCCCACAGCGACTGCACGGGCCGTATCAGCGTCGTTCACAACGGCATCGTCGAGAACTTCCGCGAGCTGCGGGACGAGCTGGCCGCGAAAGGCCACGTCCTCGCCTCGGAGACCGACACCGAGGTCGTCGCGCACCTGGTCGAGGACGCTTATCGAGGCGATCTCGCCGATGCCGTGCGCGCCGCGTTGCGCCGGCTCGAGGGCGCGTATGCCCTCGTCGTGATGCATCGCGACGAGCCCGACCGACTCGTCGGAGCGCGCCTGAACGCTCCCTTGCTCGTCGGCCTGGGCGACGGCGAGAGTTTCCTCGCCTCCGACGCCTCGGCCCTCGTCGCGTATACCAAGCGGGTCATCTTCCTGGCCGACGGCGACGTCGCCGACCTGCGACCCGGGACGGCCACCATCACGGACATCGCCGGAAAGCCGGTGGATCGGCCGATCGATGTGATTCCATGGTCGGCGGAGGCTGCCGAAAAGGGCGGCTACGCCCACTTCATGCTCAAGGAGATCCACGAGCAGCCTGCGGCGCTGCGTTCGGCCATGGCCGGACGCGTCCGCGGGGACAACGTCTGTATCGAAGAGATCGACGCGCTGCGTGACCGCTTCATCAACGTCTCGCGCGTCGAGCTGATCGCCTGCGGCACCGCTTACTACGCTTCGCTGGTCGGCGCGCAGCTCTTCCAGGATTGGCTGGGCGTTCCAGCCCGGGCCAACGTCGCCTCCGAGTTCCGCTACAGCCCGCCGCCGCTCGATGCCCGAACGCTTGTCGTGGCTGTGACCCAGTCCGGCGAGACCGCCGACACGATCGCCGCCGCCCGACTTGCCCGCGAGCGCGGCTCCATGGTCATTGCCGTCACGAACACCGTCGGCTCCGCGATCACTCGCGAGGCCCACGCATCGGTCTTCCTGCAGGCCGGACCCGAGGTCGCCGTCGCCGCCACCAAGACCTTCGTGACCCAGGTCGTGACACTCGTGATGCTCGCCGCCGACATCGCACAGCAGCTGGGCCGGCGCACGAAGGCAGAGGAGGACGAACTCGTCCGCGCCCTGAGAGCGCTGCCCGAGGCGGCCGAGCGGGCAATCGAGCTCGCGGCCGTGACGGAGGAGATGGCATCCCGATATGCCGAGGCGGCCGGCTTCATGTACATCGGCCGTGCCTTCGGCTATCCGGCGGCCCTCGAGGGCGCGCTCAAGATCAAGGAGATCAGCTACCTCCACGCCGAGGGCTATGCCGCCGGCGAACTCAAGCACGGCCCGATCTCCCTGCTGGACGCGGACGTGCCGCTCGTTGCGGTGGCGACCCGCTCGCCGGTGTACGACAAGCTGATCAGCAATCTGATGGAAGGCAAGGCCCGCGACGCGCGAGTCCTCGCCGTGGCTACCGAGGGAGACAAGCAGATCGAACAGCTGGCAACGGACGTGTGCTGGGTCCCGGACACGCTCGATCCGCTCAGCACGATCCTGGCGGTGATCCCGCTGCAGCTATTCGCCTACTACGTCGCCGTGGCCCGCGGCCGCGACGTCGACCAGCCGCGCAATCTCGCCAAGTCGGTGACGGTGGAGTAGATGGCGGGCTCGACGCTGCGACCGGAACCGGATGGCGGGTCCGAGGCCCGATCCGCGGAAGGCGCTGCCGCTGGTGCGGGCAATCCGGCGGCCGAGAGGGCCGGCGCCGCTCCCACCGAAACCACTGAGCTCGGCATCGACATCATCCGCGTCCAACGCATAGCCGACGCCCTGACGCGTTTCGGCGATCGTTTCGCGGCGCGCGTGCTGACGCCGACCGAAGCGGCCTACGTCCGAAATCGACCCGAGACGCTGGCCGGCCGGTGGGCGGCCAAGGAGGCGGTCTCGAAGGTGCTCGGGCTCGGAGTTCGAGGGATCGGTTGGCGTGACATCGAGATCGAGCGACTGCCGACCGGAGCGCCGGCGGTTCGACTGCACGGTCGCGCCGCCAGACGGGCGGCCCAGCTCGGCATGGGGCGCATCGCGGTCTCCATCAGCCACGAGTCCGACTTCGCCGTCGCGACCGCTTCCGGCGTGAGAACGGCCGGCGGCCGGTTCTTGTTTCCGCCGGATATCGACGAACGACTCGACGAGCGCGAACGACACCTGCTCGCACGCATGGAGCGCCTGCGAGCCATGCACCGCGAGGCGGCCACGCTGGAGGAGGGCGGCGATGCCAACTAAGGCGGTCCCCGACACGATCCAGCTCGACGACGCGATCGCTGCCGCGCTCGTCCCGGCGCGACCCGCACGCAGCCACAAGGGCACCTTCGGCAAGCTGTTGGTCATCGCCGGTTCGGTCGATTATGCCGGTGCGGCGCTGCTGGTCTGCAACGCTGCCGGTCGAGCCGGAGCGGGGCTGGTGACACTTGCGTCCGTCGAATCGCTGCAGCCCCTCTTCGCCGCCAAGGTCGTGGAGGCAACCACTCTGTCGCTGCCGGAGGACGACGTCGAAGAAGTCGATCCGGAAGAAGCGCTGGCCCGCATCCTCGACCACGAGCACGATGCACTGGTTGTCGGCCCCGGACTCAAGCCCAGCCTCTCGATGACGGACCTGATCCGCAGCCTCCTCGGCGGCGACGAAGACGGCGAGCCCGTTCCTGCGGTTCTGGATGCGGAGGCGTTGCGATCGCTGGCCACCGTCGACGGCTGGGCCGCGGATGTCGCCGCACGGTGCGTCCTGACGCCGCATGTGGGTGAGTTCCTGCGGCTGCGGGCCGCGGATGGCCACGACCCCGAGAAGATGGGCAATCTAGTCTTTGACGATGCCCGCCGCGTCGCCGCAGCCCGGGAGGCCGCCAGGGATTGGGGCCAGGTGGTGGTTCTCAAGGGTGCTCGCACCGTGGTGGCGGAGCCGGGCGGCCGAACTGCCGTGTCTCCATTCGAGAATCCGGCGCTGGCCACGGCCGGCACGGGCGACGTTCTCGCCGGCACGATCGGAGCGCTGCTGGCGCAGGGTTTGGGGACGTTCGAGGCCGCCCAGCTGGGCGTGTATCTGCACGGCATGGCCGGCGAAGCGGTCCGTGCCCGTCTCGGCGACGCGGGTTTGCTCGCGTCCGACCTGTGCCCCGAGCTGCCACTCGCTCGCAAGCGGCTCGTGGCCCTTGCGCCGGCCGCGGCTTCGGCACCGGCAGCCGGATCGGTCCGCTGAGCGCCCGCGAGGCGGCGTCGGCCGCCGCAGACCAGGCCACGTCCGCCGCAGACAAGGCGGCGCCGGCCGCCGAGCAACCGGCGTCGGCCGCCGCCGACACAGCGGCGTCGCGGGCCGGCGCCAGGATCGTGGCTACGCGGCTGCCGCTGATCGAGGCGGCTCCCGGGCAGCAGCTCCCGTCGTTGCCGCGTACTGCCTGGATCGAGATAGACCTGGACGCGCTGGTGTCGAACCTGCGCCTGCTCCAGAGTTCGCTGCCGTCGGGGATTCGTTTGGAAGCCGTCGTCAAAGGCGACGCCTACGGCCACGGGGCGGTGCCAGTGGCCCGCGCCCTGGTCGCCGCCGGAGTCCGGAGCCTGAGCGTCGCGACTTTCGACGAGGGTCTGGAGCTTCGTCAGGCCGGCATCTCGGTCCCGATTCTCGTGCTCTTCCCGATCCCGCCCGAACTCGTGCCCGACGCGATGCGGCTGTGCCTCTCTGTTACCGCCGGCGACCAGACCCTCCTGGAGCGGACGCTGGCGGTGCTCGATAGCCTTGACGGCGCCGCCGTCCCGGCCGACCGCGAGCTGCCGATTCATCTGGAGGTCGAGACCGGTCTCGGACGCGGCGGCCTCCACTCGACCGACGTGCCGGCAGCGGCCGCCGCCATCGGGGCTTCGCCACGGGCTCGCCTGACGGGCCTGTGGTCGCATCTTCAGGCGGCCGGGGACCCGGGCCGCACTTCCGCCCAGGCCGCGCGCCTCGGTGTCGCATCGAGCCTCCTCGAGGAAGTGGGCATGACGATGCCCGATCGTCACCTCGCCGCCAGCGGCGGCCTGCTCGCCGCCAGCGCGCCGAACTACGACGTCGTTCGCATCGGCCTCGCCCTGTACGGCATCGTGCCCGACGGACTCACGGTCGACGAGCGCCATGCCGCTGTGGCGGCCGGCCTGCGGCCGATCCTCTCGCTGCGTGCCCGCCCGGTCCGAGTGACGGAACTCCCCGCCGGAACAGGCATCAGCTACGGCCCCACCTTCGTCACGTCGCGTCCCAGCCGCGTCGCCACGTTGCCGCTCGGATACGCCGACGGGCTGCCGCGGAGCCTGTCCAACAAGGCCCAGGTCCTGGTACGAGGCGGGCGCGTCCCGGCCGTCGGCACCGTGGCCATGGATGCCGTCATGGTCGACGTCACGGACGTTCCGGGTGCTCCCGTGAGCGTGGATGACGAGTTCACGCTCATCGGAAGCCAGGGCAGCGAGACCATCGATGCCGTTGAGGTGGCGCAGTGGGGCAACACCATCTCGTACGAGATCGTGACCGCGATGTCCGGGCGGTTACCCCGGGTGTACTATGCCGCAGCCAGGGCGGTCCAAATGCGTACCGTCGCCTGCGATCTCGGTTTGGATGGAGGAGAGATCGTCGGGCCGGACGCTCTGACGAGTGAGGAAGAACCCGGTTCTCTCGGTTGCGAGTAGAAGGTTCGAGGGGGCCGATCTGTCGGGCCCGCGTGCCAAGGGCGGGCATCACGGACACACATGAATGAGCAGGTTGTCGAGTTGATTGAGCTGACCGCCCGATCGGAAGAGCAGCGCGACGATCTCGTTGAGCAGGCTGCCCGCGAAATCCAGTTGCGCGGCCTTGCTGTGCCCGCCGTCCTGTTCCTGGAGGCGAGTCGTCCCTACCGCCAGCTCGGCAGCGGGGCGATGGTCTTCTTCGATCCCACATTGCGTCGAGTCTTCGGCGGCGAGCTGCCCGTGGCCAGCGAAATCCTCGCGGATGATTTGGGGATCGAGCAGCTCATCGAGCGGCTCCAGGACCCGGACGAAGAGACGACCTGGGACGCCTGAGGCGATCCTCTCGTCCTGCGCGCCACCGGCGCGCCAGCAGCCGCGCTACCGGCGGGCCACCAGCCGCGCTATCAGCACGTCATTCGCTTCGCCACGCCT
This sequence comes from Chloroflexota bacterium, assembly GCA_003152995.1. GTDB lineage: Bacteria > Chloroflexota > Limnocylindria > Limnocylindrales > CSP1-4 > Fen-1039. The sequence goes on from PMBR01000019.1 coordinate 13,756, forward strand.
GCGACAGCGGTTGGCGAGCCGGTTAGCATAACCGTGTGAGCCGTCAACCCCGAGCATTCTTCGCCCTCGACTTCGGCGCGGCTACGACCTCGGCCGCCCTCGTCGGCCACGCCGGCGGCCGCTGGCGTCTGCTCGCCCATGCCGCCGCGCCGTCCTCGACGGATCTCGATGCGCTGCTATTCGGCATCCTGGACCGCGTGGGGCGCGCGGACGCCGCCCTTCTCGAGTTCGTCAGCGCCCGCGAGCATCCCAGCACCGCCGAACTGGTCGCCGACCTGGTGCGTCTCGAGAGTCGAAGCTCGCCGCCCCGCCGCATCGCCGTGCTGGCCGGGTCCAGGCGTCAGCGGCGACGGCTGGAGGAAGTGGCGGCGCGCGCGGGCTGGCTCGTCGTAGGCGGCAGCGCGGATGCGGACGATCCTCTTGCGCTCAGCCGCCTCGTGCTCGCGCCCGATATCCACGCCGTCCTCCTCGGCGCCGACTCGTCGCCGGCCGGAGACGAGAAACGCCACCTGCCGATGCTCGGGGCGCTGGTTGCGGCTGCCGCGCGGCGACGGCCGGACCTGGCCGTAGTGCTCGCCGGCGGGGCCGCCATCCAGGAGTCCGATTTCCGCGGAGCGGGCGAACACGACCGCATCCCGGACGCACCCAAGGTCGCCACGATCGCCGAGCTCGTGAAGGAAGCCCAGGCCACGGCAGCCGATACGGAGGACGCCGAGGCGATCGAGGACGCCGGTGCCACGGCCGATTCCGCGCCGGAGGTCGCTTCCGCGCAGGACCTCTCGCCGGTGGCCGACGCCGTGCCGGTGGCCGACCTCTCGCCGGCGGCCGACCTCTCGCCCGCGGCCGACTCCGCGCCCGCGGCCGGACCCGCGCAGGAGCCCGAACAAAGCGTCGCCGTCGAGGGTCCGCCGGAAACCTCTCCCGAATCCGCTTTTGTCGCCGCGCCGGCACATGCCGCGCCCGCCGAGATCGACGACCTCGCGATCAACGGTCGCGACAGCGTCCTGCTGGCACCTGACGCCGAATCCGGGTTGCCCGCCGGCTCGGCGCTGCAGCAGGTGCTCGAAGGGCTGCGCGCCCGTTCGGACGAGAGCAGGGTCGGCATTGCCCGATCGGTTCGATCGCTGGCCCTTCTGCTCGACAAGTCGATGGAAGTGGTGGAGGTCGGCATCGACGGCGGGCTGCGGTGTCGAGCCGAACCGGTTGGACCCGGGCATCGGACCGTCGTCGCCTCGCACGTCACCATGGCGAGCGGCTCGTTCGCGCCGGAAGACCAATCCGACGAGATCATCGACGCGGTGCTGTCCTGGTCCACGATCGCCTTCGACCGCTATCGCTTGAGCGATCGGCTGCGGGACCTGCGTTCGTCTCCCTGGGGCGAAGCCGACGGCGAAGGTGCGCTGCTCAGGCTTGCCGCGGCCAAGGCCGCCGTGGCGCGGCTCGTCGCTGCCACGCCCGAGATCTCCGCGCGCGAGATGCCCGACATCCTGATTGCCGCCGGTGGCGTCTGGGCGTCGACGCCGCCGTCGGTCGTGGCTCTGGCGATGGCCGATCTGGTCCGGCGCCCAGGCGTCGGCCGCATCGCCTGCGATCAGGCGCGACTGCTCGGACCTCTGGGCGCGATCGCCGACGAAGAGGAACGGCGCAAGATGCTCAAGGACCTGGTGGAGGACGTGCTGCTGCCTCTCGGCAGCCTGATCCTGCCGGCGGGCATCCGCCAGGGCAGAAGCGCAGGCCGGATGCGGGTCACCGGCGAAACCGCGAACTCCGACATCGACCTCCAGCCCGGCGGTATCTGGGCCGTCGAGCTGCCGCCCGGCCAAACGGCCAGGGCCGACATGGAGTTCAGGGACTCCGTAAGGCTGGGAGCCAGGGCACGTCGCTTCAGCATGGAAGTCTCCGGTGGGCTGGGTGGGCTGTTCGTGGATCTGCGCGACATCCCGTTGCGCCTGCCGGACAAGGCCGATCAGAAGCGCGCGACCTGGGAAACCTGGCAGAGGGCGATGTGGCCGGAGATCGACGAATGAGCCCCCGGACGCGCGCCGGCGCGAGGTCCAAGGCCGCTGCCAGCGGAGCGCCCGCCGCGCCGCCTGTGGAGCCGGCCGCCACCGCGCCGGCCCGGGCGTCCCTCATGCCGACCGAGTTCCTGCGGATTCCGGGGCGCCGGATCCTGATCGTCTCGCCGACGGTCCAGATTCGATTGGCGCCGGGCGATCGAGCGCTCGTGAGCCCGGGTCAGACGGTTACCGCCGGGACGCCGATTGCGGAGCGAACGTGCGATCCGGAATTCGTGGAGGTGGGCCGGCTGAACCGACCCGAGCAGCGCAACGGCAAGGTGAACGGCAACGGTGGTGGCAACGGCGGTGGGAGCGGCTCGCCGCAGGAACGCCGTCGGCCGCCGGTGCCGGGCAAGTGGTGGGTCGGCGGCGACGATCGTCGCGGCAAGAACGCGCGCCGCGAAGCACCCAGGCGGGTTGCGGGGACGCTCCTCTACGAGATCGGTGGGCGTTGGAGCGCCGCGGCCGGCGATCGCCACGAGAAGGTCGAATCGCCGACGACGGGCGTCATCACCGAGGCTGCCAACTGCATCGGCGTGTCGATGAAGGTGAACGGGGTCGCGATTCCCGCCGCCGTGGCCGGTGGGCAGCCGACACGAGGCTACCTCGACGTCCCGCGCCTGATCGACGGGGAGCTGCGCGACGCGGCTCTGGACGTGGGCCGCTCCGGCGCGATCATCGTGGCCGGTGGCCGCGTCTCGGCCGAGGCCCTCACGCGGGCGCGAGCGATGTCGATCCGGGGCATGGTCGCGGGTTCGCTCGGACAGGCGGAGCTGCGGGACCTGGCAGCTTCGGACGCTCGCCAGCGCGCCGGGGTTCACACGGTCCCGCCGTTCGGTGTCCTGGGGCTCGATGGCCATCAGCGTCGCCCGATCGCTTCTCCGATCCTGGCGTTGATGGCCGCGCTCGCCGGGCGCGAGGTCGCCATCATCACCGACCCCCCACTGCTGGTCTTCGATGTCATGGACGTCCCGCTGCCGGACCTTCCGCCCGACTGGGTGCGCGTCCGAAGCGGCACGCACGCCGGCCGCGAGGGGCGCTGGCTGGGCTCTGCCGGGCTGTTTCGCTTCCGCGCCGGCATCCACCTCGAGGCCGCGAACGTCCGCCTCGGCGACGACCTCGAACCCACGGTCATTGCCCTGGCAGACCTGGAGCGGTTCATCCTCTGAGGGGGTAAGAGGGGTGCCAAGTGGCGGATGACCTGCCGGCCGTCGAGGCCCAGACACACGTAACCCGTGGCGCTACGAGAGTTTCAGCATGAGAAGAGCTTCGTCCGAACGAGATGACCGCCCAGTCGATCCATTCGAAAAGGCAGTCCTAGGCTCGTCGTTGTTCGACGAGGAACATCAATTCGGCATGGCCGTCATGGCAGTGGGGATTTGGGCTGTCATTACATTCCAGTATGGTTTCGCCCTCCTCGTTCCGTCGAGCATCATCGTGTTCGTGCTCTGTCTGGCGTGGATGAAGCTCGAACTGCGGGTCTTTCGGAGACTAGCGTCCATGCACCGCGTGAATCCGGGCCTTCGTGGTCTGGTCGCTTTCGGGTTTTCGCTGTGGCCTTTGGTGGCGCTGTTCGCCATTGGGATAATCGCAACGTCAGGTGGGAAGTAGACGCGGACGACTGAATGGGCTCCGCCAGGCGACAGGTATGGACCGTCATCGAGCTCGATCGAGACTCCCTCGCCCCCTACGGCAGCGCCGGCAACCGGACCGAGTCAGGCACACCGGCCACGGTCGTGAGCTTCACCGTCGAGGCCACTCCCTCTACCATGTGGGACCTGACCGTCGATGGCGCTCACTCCTTCTTCGTCGGGCAGGGTGCGGTGCTGGTGCACAACTTGAACCCGCTCTGCGATATCAACTCCAAGATATGGCGGCAGATGCAGAGCCGAGGGTGGACGTTTGAAGACATCCAGAAAGCCTTCGACCAGGGAGACCAGGTTCGCGCCTACAACAAGGTGACCGGCGGCCCAGCGACTCGATTCATCAATCCAGACACGGGGTTGTCAGTGGTCATTGATGACACCACGCAACAAGTGCTCCAGGTGGACAGGCCCGGAATGCTGCACGGTCCGCTAGGGGGCGACTTGCCATGACGCCGACAGTTGTCTACGTTCGTCTGGTGGACGAGGACATCGACGTCTGGGTTCCCGCCCAGGCCGAGCAGCAACTGGGCGACACCTACAGGATCGTCGACCAGCCGTACGATCATGAGACCGAAACCTGGGAGTTCCTGCCCGGGGAGTCGGTCGTCTGTTCGTGGGTCGTGCTTGAGGGTCGACGGGTCCTAGCCGCTGTTGCACCGTCGCTCGATAAGCAGCAGGGGCAATCCGAGTCTGGGTTGTAGGCGGCACCTACGGATACGATGGCGCCAAGCGACCGGTGAGCCTGACCATCACCCGCGCGAACGCGGGGGTCGCCGACATCATCAGCCGCGCCTACGATGTCGTGGGCAACGTAACCGCCGAGACCCAGACCCTCAACGGCGCGAGCGGCCTTGCGGGCTCGGGCACCCAGACTCTCTCCTATGACGCCGCCAACCGCGTGACCGACACCTACTTTGGGCCCTCGAACAACAAGCAGGAAACGCGCGACTACACCTACGACGCCGACTCCAACCGGACCAGCGTGAAGGAGGACAGCGTCACCTTCTACTACTTCTACGACGCCACCGACGAACTGCGGGCCAAGAACACCACGAACACGACGCCGACCGGCACGACCTGCGCCAGCGGCAATGTCAACTTCTGCTATGACACGCTTGGCAACCTGCGCAGCTCAGTGCCCTCGACTCCGGACTCCTCGAGTCTGCTCGCCACCGATCTTGGGCTACAGTTTCTGGGCCGCACTCGTAGGGGGCGTGTCGCGGTGAGAGCAAGAGCGGTTGCTCTCACGCTAGGAGAGCACTCGCCAAGGCCATTCACTTGCGCGGGGGCCCCTGGCAAGCTTGGCCCCGCTTTGGACTTTCTGTCGCGCGTCTCGCCACTGATCGTCCAGGAGCTGGTTTCCTGGACGAAGTTGAACCATCACTAGCTCGTGCATGGCCCACGCACTAGCTTCCCGGGCGAGGCCCGAAGCGGCACCGGCACGCTTTCGGGTAACCTCCGGGGGTGATCGAAGGACGGACGATGGAACGGGTTGTGGAAACGCGGGATCCCGCGGGTACGCGGGCGCTGGCGGGGGCGCTGGCGGTCGCGGCGCGGGCGGGCGACCTGATCAGCCTGGTCGGTGAGCTGGGGGCGGGCAAGACGCAGTTCGCCAAGGGTTTCGGGGCGGGACTCGGCGTGACAGACACGATCGTGTCGCCGAGCTTCGTGCTTATGGCCGAGTATCGCGGGCGGCTGCCGCTCTTCCACATCGATCTGTACCGGCTCGCCGGAGCGGCCGAGGCGCTGGCGGGCGGACTCGTCGACGAGCGTCAGGGCGAGGGCGTCACGCTGATCGAATGGGCCGAGCGACTCGAGGACGCGATGCCAGCCGGCCGGCTCGACGTCCTGATCGAGGGCACGGGCGACGACCCGCGACGGATCGTGCTGCGAGCCGGGACGGCCGACTACGAGCGATATCTGGCGGCTCTGACGGCCGAAGGGTCGAACCGATGACCGGCCGACCAATTCTCGCGATCGACACTTCCGGCACCCGCGCGCTCGTCGCGCTCGGCGAGCCCGACGGCCGGCTCATCGACGAGCGGCGCTGGCAGGCCGGCTATCGCCACGGCGAAGAGCTGCTCACTCGAACCGATGAGTTGCTCACCACGAACAAAGTCGCGCTGGCGGAGCTGGGCGGGATCGTCGTCGGGACCGGACCCGGAGCGTTCACCGGCATGCGCGTGGGGATCGCGACCGCCAAGGCGCTCGCGCACGGGCTGGGCATCCCGATCGCCGGCATCGCGACCGCCGAGGCGCTTCTGGCTGCAGCCGACTCAGGCGCTGGAGAGCAGGCCGTTCTCCTGCTGCCGGCCGGACCTTCAGATCGAGTATTCGTCGTCGCCGGGAAGGCAATTCTGGTCAAGGGTGGAGAAGAACCGGAGATACCGGAGGGCGCCGCTCTCGTGGCCGTGGATCTGCCGGACCGAGCCCCGGCGGAGGCGCTGGCGCTCGGCGCTCAGGCGGAGGAGCGGCTCTCGGCCGCGTTGCTCCGGCTCGGGGCCTTGCGCCTGGCCGCCGGCGGCGACGACGTCGCGCGCCTCGTGCCGGAATACGTGACCCTGCCGCGCGGCATCGCGGTCGTAAAGGGAGAGGTGCGATGGTCGCACGACCGCACGTAGCGATCGTCGTCGATCGCATGACGGTCGACGATCTCGCCGCGGTCCAGGAGATCGAGCGCGAGAGCTTCACCACGCCCTGGCCGCCGCACGCCTACCGCTCCGAGCTGGAGACGAACCGCCTGGCTCACTACATCATCGCCCGCCACGGCGACCAGATCGTCGGTTTCGGGGGGATCTGGCTGATGGTGGACGAAGCCCACATCACCACCTTCGCGGTGCGCAAGACCTGGCGCCGCCAGGGAGTGGGGGAGCGGCTGCTCATCGCGCTGCTGGCTCTGGCGGAGGCGCGCGGGGCACGCGAGGCGACGCTGGAGGTTCGGCCGTCCAATCACCCGGCCAGGCGCCTGTACGAGAAGTACGGGTTCGCGCTGGTCGGCGTCCGGCCTCGTTACTACAGCGACGACAACGAGGACGCCCTGATCATGACCACCGACCAGCTCGGCGGCCGTCAGATGCGCGAGCGGCTGGCCCGCTTGCGGGACGAGGTGTCGAAGCGACCGGACATCGAACTCGGAGCCGACGGGCTGCCGATCGGCGGGGCGGCGGACGAGGTCGTTGAGGGTGAAGCGGTCGAAGGCGGCCGGGCCATTGCGCCGGACGTGCTTCGGCCGAGCAACGTCAGGAAGTCGTCGTGACGCGCGGCGGCCTGATCCTGGCGGTCGAATCGAGCTGCGACGAGACCGGCATCGCGGTCGTGGAGGACGGCCGGCTGATCCACTCGAACGTCGTGGCGAGCCAGGTGGCGATGCACGCGGCGGCGGGCGGGATCGTGCCCGAGGTCGCCGCGCGGGCCCACCTGCGCTGGATCGTGCCGGTCCTGGACGAGGCCTGGGCCGCCGCCGGGGTTACGTGGGACGACGTCGCGGCCGTCGCCGTCACCGAGGGACCCGGGCTCGCGGGCTCGCTCCTGGTCGGCATCAACTTCGCCAAGACTCTCGCTTACGTCCACGGCAAGCCGCTCATCCCGGTGAACCACCTCGAAGGCCACTTGTACGCGGCCTGGCTGGCGGACGAAGCGCGAGAGGTGCCGGAGCCGATATTCCCGCTGGTGGCGCTCATCGTTTCGGGCGGGCACACGTTCCTGGTCGAGATGCGCGACCACCTCCAGTACCGGCTGCTCGGCGAAACGGTCGACGACGCGGCCGGCGAGGCGTTCGACAAGGTGGGCCGGCTGCTGGGCCTGCCGTATCCGGGCGGCCCGGAGATCATGCGCGCCGCGGCCGGGGCGACACGCCACGACGTGGTCTTCCCGCGGGCCTGGCTCGGCGACACGTTCGACTTCAGCTTCAGTGGGCTCAAGACGGCGGCGCGGCGAACGATCGCGCTCGAGACAGGCGGGGAGGGGACTTCGGCCGGCGAGTCGCCGCTGCCCGGCGATCGAGTGGCAGAGCTTGCGGACGGCTTCCAGGAATCGGTGGTGGACGTGCTTGTGACCAAGACGATCCGAGCGGCCCGGACGGCCGGGGCGAGATCGGTGGTCCTGGGCGGCGGCGTCGCGGCCAACCGCGTCTTGCGCGATCGGCTCGCGGAGGCCGCCGCGGCCGCGGGAATGCCGCTGGTCGTGCCGCGGCCGGGGCTCTGCACGGACAACGGGGCGATGATCGGCGCGGCAGCCGCGCGGCGAATGGAGGCCGGCGTGCGGGCCGGGCTCGATCTCGACGCGAAGCCTTCGCTGCCGCTAGCTCGACGATGAGCGAGTCGCCCGACACCAGACCGGCCGGAGCGCCGAGGTCGCCCGGGTCGCCCAGGGCGGCGCCGCGGCTGGATCCGCTGGCCGTCCGCCGGCAGCTGCGCGGGGAGGGCATCGCCGCCCGCCACTCGATGTCGCAGAACTTCCTCGCCGATCCGGACGTGCTGCAGTCAATCCTGGACCTGGCCGCGCCCGAACCGGGTCGGCCGATCCTGGAGGTCGGGCCGGGGCTGGGTATCCTGACCGGCGGCCTGCTGGCCGGCGGCGCTCCCGTCACCGCGGTCGAATTGGACAAGCGGCTGGCCGGCCGGCTGAGTCGCGTGCAGGAGGGGGCGATCGCTTCGGGCGCCCTGAAGCTGGTCCAGGGCGACATCCTCGACCAGAAGATCGCGGAGCTGATGACGCCGCCATTCGAGGTCGTGGCCAACGTCCCGTATCACATCACCAGCCCGATCCTGCACCGCTTCCTGGGGACGGCGCCGCGGCCGTCGCGCCTGGTCCTGATGGTGCAGCGG
>PMBR01000111.1 GCA_003152995.1 Chloroflexota bacterium
ATGATCAGCTCGACGAGGTCGAGCGAATCGGCGTTCAGGTCGTCGACGAACGAGGCTTCCGGCTTGACTTCATCCTCATCGACGCCGAGCTGCTCGACCACGATCTTCTTGAGTCGCTCGTAGGTAGTGGCCACTGACGCCCTCCTCGGGGTTCCCTGGACTTGGAGATTGACGGTTACTGCGGCCCCGGCTCCGGGGCGCGGAGCGCACCGGCGATGGAGTCGCGAGTGATTCTCCCGAGTACGCCGTTGACGAGACGCCGGGCCGGTTCACCACTATAAGTGCGAGCCAGCTCGACCCACTCGGCAATCGCCACCCGGGGCGGCGTGCCGGAGTGTAGCACCTCGCCGATGCCGCTACGCAGCAGCGTACGGTCCATTCTGGCCAGTTGGACGACCGGATACTGAGGAGCGACCCGTTCGATCAATTCATCTATCCGATCGCGGTGGTCGACGACATTCGTGACGAGTGCCCGCGCGAATTCTGCAGTCGGTTCGTCTGCTCCGCCCTCGACCAGATGACGCTCCAGGATCGCGCCGGGGGTACGCTGCCCAAACTCGGCCTCGAACAGGGACGCCAGGGCCAGCCGGCGCCCCAGCCGCGCGGACGTCACCTTGTCGGGCGTTCTCCTGCCGGGTCTGGCGGCCACGGACCCGCCGGCGCGCTCCGGACGGGTCACGATCCCCAGCCCCCAACTCCATCGACTACCACCGTGACTTCGCCGAGATCGAGCCCGAGCAAGCGCACGACCGTCGCGCCCACGGCCTGACGAACCTGAGCCGCCAGCGGCCCGAGCGGGTGGCCTGGTCTCGCGACGATCCAAACGCGCACTGAAACACGCCCCTCGCCGATGCGGGCTCGGACGGGCGCGCCGGCCAGCCGGGCCAGGGGTCCGCTGCGGCTCACCCTGAGCACGCCTGGGACCTCCAGGGCGGCAACTCGAACCATCTCGACGATGACGCTGTGGCTGACGGTCAACGGGTCTGCCGACGGCTTGCGCCCGGTCGTCGCGCGAGTCTCGGGGGCCGTGTCTCCAGCGTGGCTTTCCATCTCGTCTCCGATCAAGCCTGCGGCTTTCGGGCCTGGCCGCGGAACGCGTCGGCGATCAGGTCAGGGATGTGGGCTCGCGCGGCGGTCGCGCCCGCCTCCACTGCGAACTCGATCATGCGCCGTTTTGCGCTGCCATGCGTGATGAGGACCATGCCTCTGACTCCCAGCAGCGGCGAAGCTCCCATGCGTTCGTAGTCGAAAGTGGAACGGATGCGATTCGCTCCGGGTCGCATGAACAGGTAGCCGATGGGGCCCAATGGCAAGCGTTTGAACTCCCGGGTCCAAAGATCGGCGATGAACCGGGCGAGACCCTCGAAGAACTTCATCGTCACGTTGCCCACGACGGCGTCGCAGACCGCCACGTCCGCCTTGTGCTTGACGAGGTCGCGGCCCTCGACATTGCCGACGAAGTTGAGGCTGCCGTCTTCGTCCAGCAGCTTCGTCGCTTGCTGGATCGCCTGGTCGCCCTTCCCTCTCTCCTCGCCGATCGAGAGCAGGGCGACGCGAGGATTCGTCACGCCGAGGACACGCTCGGCGTAGAGCGAACCCATATGGGCGTACTGGTACAGGTTGTGGCCCGTCGCATCCACGTTGGCCCCGATGTCGAGCAGCACGAACGGTCCGGTCTCGGTGACCATCTGAACCGCCAGTGCTGGCCGATCCACGCCCGGCAAGCGCCCGAGTCGCAGGACGGCGGCCGCCATGCCGGCGCCGGAATGTCCGGCCGTAACCAGGGCATCGCCCTTGCCCTGCTTGATCAGGTCCATCGCGACCATGATCGAGGAGTCTTTCTTGGTCTTGAGGGCTTGCGCCGGCGACTCGTCCATCTCGACGACCTGGCTGGCCGCCACGACCTGAATGTTGGGCGGCAGCGGGCCTCCGGCGGCCTTGTCGATGGCGTCGGGGATCCCGACCAGCAGGACTGAGTCGGCCGGGTGTTTGCGGGCCCAGGCCACGGTCCCGGTCACGACCTCCAGGGGCGCGTGATCGCCGCCCATCGCGTCTACGACGACGCGGACGGAGCTTGCGTCGACTGTTCGAACCGTGGTCAGGTCCACCGGGTCAGGCAGACTGCTGCGGCTTTTCCTGCTTGATCTCGACCGTGGGCCGGCCGGCGTAGTAACCGCAGTTGGGGCAGGCGTGGTGGACCTGCTTCGACTCGTGGCAGTGCGGGCACGGCTCGAGGTGAGGCACGCCAACAGCGAGGTGGGCGCGGCGATCGCCCTGGCGAGCGTGTGAGACTCGCCTCTTGGGAACACCCATTGTTCTGACTACTCCTTATGCTCCGGCGCGGTGCCACTTGGCTGGCCGGGAGATGGCGCCGGGGCGCGACGGCTCTGTGGGCTATCGAGCATGTGGAAGCATACCCTGCGGGCAGGGCCGACCGCGGAGTTTACCCGACCGTGGCCGTCCCGTCACGATTGGGCCGACCAAAGCCTCGCGGCAGTGGCACTGCCCGATCGATGGCTTCGCTCAGCAGCGCCGGCCCGGAGGCTCCTACCCCAGGTCGCGCGAGACCGCGATGATGTCCTTCAGTTGTTCCAGGCGGCTCATCACCTTTGCGAGCTGTGCAACCGAGGCGACATCGAGCGTGGCCTTCACGGTGGCCGTTCGGTCGGGCGTGACCGAGACGTTCGCCGACGTGATGTTGACCTTGTTCTCGGCCACGACCTGGGTGATGTCGGACAGCAGGCCGGTCCGGTCGTAGGCCTCGATCCGGATCGAGATCGGGTAGGTCTGCTGGACCTGGCCCTCCCACTCGACTTCGATCATGCGCGCGGTCTCGCGCTCGTTGAGCACGGTCTGGCAGTTCTTCAGATGCACCGTGACGCCCTTGCCGCGGGTGATGAAACCGATGATCGGGTCGCCCGGGATGGGGTGACAACATTTGCCGAAGCGGACCAGGAGATCGCCGACGCCCTTCACGCGGACACCACCCTGGCGTGACGGGCTGGGCGGCGGAGCCGTCGGGGGCAGGGCCAGCTGCGCGTCGTCCACAACTCCGAGGCGCGTGACGACCTGCTGCGCGCCGATTGCCCCATATCCGACTGCGGCGTAGAAGTCGTCGAGGTTGTCGAACTTGTAGGCCCGTGCGATCTCGAGGATTCGGTCCTGGCCGACTGCGCCGAGGCTGGTTCGAGCCAGTCGCCGCAACTCCCGTTCGAGCGAGTCCCGCCCGTGAGTGATGTTCTCGTCACGTTCCTGGCGCTTGAACCACTGGCGAATCTTGTCCCTGGCATGGCTCGTGCGGACGATGTTGATCCAGTCCCGCGAGGGACCGTGCTCGCCCTTGGTGGTGACGATTTCTACGATGTCGCCGTTCTGGAGCTTGTAGTCGAGCGGGACCAGCCGGTTGTTGACCTTGGCGCCGATGCAGCGATGGCCGATGTCGGTGTGGATGCGATAAGCGAAGTCGAGCGGCGTCGCGCCGGCCGGGAGGTCCTTGACGTCGCCCTTGGGCGAGAAGACGAAGACCTGGTCCTGGAAGACGTCGAGCTTGACCCCTTCGACGAATTCGGTCGCGTCCGAAACGTCGCGCTGCCAGTCCATGACCTGACGCAGCCAGGCGAGCTTGGCGTCGTACTCGCGATCGGCCTTCGAGCCCTCTTTGTATCGCCAGTGGGCGGCGATGCCGACCTCGCTGACCTGGTGCATGGCGTGCGTCCGGATCTGGATCTCGAGCGGCTGGCCGTCGAGCGAGATCACCGCGGTGTGGAGGCTCTGGTACAGGTTTGGCTTGGGCACCGCGATGTAGTCGTCGAACTGCCCGGGGATCGGCCGCCACAGCGAGTGGACGACGCCCAGCGCGGCGTAGCAATCCTTGATCTCGTCAACGAGGAGGCGGATCGCGTAGACGTCGTAGATCTCGCCGATTTCGGAGCCCTTGCGCTGCATCTTCTTGCGGATGCTGTAGAGGTGCTTGGGCCGGCCGGACAACTCGGCTTCGATATCGGCCCGGGCAAGCTCCACCCGGAGGACGTCGATGGCACGGTGGACGAACGACTCGCGGCTCTTTCGGCGTGTGTCCAGCATGCGCGCCAGCTCGCGGTAGGCCTCCGGTTCGAGGGTCTTGAAGGCCAGGTCCTCGAGCTCCCACTTGATGCTCCAGATGCCGAGCCGCTCGGCCAGCGGGGCGTATATCTCGAGCGTCTGGCGGGCGATGCGGGCCTGTTTCTCCGACGGCAGCGCGTACAGGGTCCGCATGTTGTGCAGCCGATCGGCTAGCTTGATGAGCACGACACGGATGTCTTCCGCCATCGCCAGGAACATCTTGCGGATGTTCTCGGCCTGCTGCTCTTCGTGGCTGTGGGTGCTGAACTTCGACAGCTTGGTGACGCCGTCGACGAGCTGCGCCACCTCCGGGCCGAATCGCTCCTCGATGTCGTTGAGCGTGAAGTCCGTATCCTCGGGTACGTCGTGCAGAAGAGCCGCGGTGACGGCGACGGGGTCGATGCCGATGTCGGCGAGGATCTGCGCCGCGGCCAGCGGATGGGTCACGTACAGCTCGCCGGTAACGCGGGACTGGTCGGCGTGGGCCTGCACCGCGAATTCGAACGCTTCTCGCAGAGGCGTCAGGTCGGCCTGGGGGTAGTGGCGGGCCAGCGAGTCACGAACGCGCCGGAAGTTGGACTCGGGCGAATGGGATCCGGGGATACCGGCGCGCAGCCGTTCCGCCACCGACGGCCTGGCCGGGGTGCGACGCGGTTCGGGGGGCGGCGCGGCAGGTGTGCTCGCCTCTGGGCCGGATGGATCGATGGACATTTACCAGAGTCTACCAGCCCGTTCCGGACATCCGGCCAGCGCGCCCAAGGATCTCGCCGCTCGATCGGCGCCGGTGATCGGGCTCAGCTGAGCAGGTTCTGAATGTCGATTGTGCCGACCAGCGTCACGCTCGCCAGGCCGATGGTCACCGATGTGACGCGAAACGGATTGCCGCTACCGGGGGCAATCAACGTGACGGTTGGAAGCGTGTCGCCATCGGGCACGAGCAGCAGCGAACCGTTGCTCGTCGTCAGGCGTCCTGCCTGCGACTTGCCCCCGGCCGTGACCGTCACCAGGTTCGGGCCCTTCAGCGCGACCTTGGCCACGATCCCGGTCCCGGACTTCAACTGGGCCACGGCCAGGGCCTGGGCCGCCGCCAGGGTCATGGTCGCCGTGGCGGTTGTCGCGGTCGCGGATCCGGTCAGGGTCACCTTGTCGATGGTCACCGGATCGCCGTTCGGCGCGGTGATGAGCACGCCGTCAAGAGTTCCGGTCACGGTCGCGACGGTGCGGCTGAGCAGCTCCACGCCGCCCAGGGTGACGTCGACACCAGCGGCATGGAGGTCGCCCATCCTGGACTGAGTAGAACGGATGTGGACCGTGTCGGCGCGCCCGGTCAGAAGCATGAACGGTGGGTTCGCCGAGACCTCGACCTTCGTATCGGTGCCGGTGAAGCCGCTGGCATTAAGCGCCCCCGTGGCGAGCGCGCTGACGCCGATTGGGAGAACGAACCACACAAGACAGAAGACGACCGCCACCGTGACGAGGATCTGGATCAGGCAGGATCGCATCTGGTCGTGGCCTTCCTGGAACCTTCCGGCTCCCGCTAGTCGAGGTCGACACCGCCGTCGCGATCTGTGCGGCGGAACCCCATGAGCTCCAGAGCGGCGACGGCTTCGCTCCGCTCGTCCCAGGCCCGAGGTCCGTCGCTCATGATGATCGATTGCTCGTGACCTTTTCCGGCGAGGAGGACGACGTCACCGAGCCGGGCCCGCTCGAAGGCCGCGGCAATGGCGTCGCGGCGGTCCGGGATGCAGAGCAAGTCCTTGCCGCGGCGCTTGCCCGCGGCTTCGGCCCCGCTCGCGATCTCATCGAGAATCGACTCGCGGTTCTCGCCGCGGGGATCTTCGTCGGTGACGATCACGAGGCGGCATCGCTCCCCGGCTATGCGGCCCATCATCGGCCGCTTCTGGACGTCCCGCTCGCCCGCCGATCCGAAAACGGCTATGAGACCGCTCCCGGCGGCGGCGAGAGGCTCGAGCTCATCGAGAACCACCTGCAGAGACGCGGGCGAGTGGGCGTAGTCGACGATGACGCCGAACGGCTGGCCGCAGTCGACTCGCTCCATACGGCCGGGCACCCGCCGAACTCCGGACAGCCCGGCCCGAACGGCCGCGGGTTCCAGTTCCAGCGCCTCGCCGAGAGCGATGGCGGCCAGGGCGTTGTGAACGTTGAAACGGCCGACGAGCCGGAGCGTGACCTCGCCGCTCCAGCGGGGCGTTTGGACTTCGATTCTCAGCCGGCGGGCGTCCTCTTCGACCCGGACTGCGCGCACCTGGGCCTCGGGCGAGAAGCCGTACTTGATGACCGCGGCTCCAGCCGAGGCTGCGGCCGCCTCGAAGAGCGGCCCGGACGGATCGTCGTGGTTGACGATCCCGACCCGCGGCCACTGTCGAGGCAGGTTCTTGCGCGGCAGAACGTCGTCGCGCAGACGACGGAACAGACTCAGCTTCGCCTCGCGATAGGCCTCGAAAGTGCCGTGCAACTCGAGATGCTCGTGGGTCAGGTTGGTGAAGACGGCGATGTCGTAGGCGACCGCGCCGACACGCTCCAGGGCCAGGCCGTGGGATGTGGTTTCGACGACGGCGGCGCGATTGGCGGCATCGACCATGGCGCGCAGAGTTCGCTGCAGCTGCGGCGCCTCCGGCGTCGTAACGTGCTCGGGGTTGGCGCCACGCAGGTCGCCGACCTTGATCTCGGCGGTTGTCGATAGGCCGGTGGAGATCCCCGAGGCCTCCAGCACGGCGGCGGCCAGCACCGACGTGGTCGTCTTGCCGTCCGTGCCGGTGACGCCGACCACTCCCAGCTCCCGGCTCGGGTCGCCATACCACCAGGCGGCGGCGACGGCCAGGGCTGCTCGGGCACTATCGACCACGATTTGCGGCGTGGCCAGGCCGGCGACGGGCCGCTCCACGACGACCGCCGCCGCACCCAGGGCCACGGCCGCCGCGACGAACTCGTGGCCGTCGACATGTTCGCCCGGCACCGCCACGAAGACCGAGCCGGTCCTCACCCGGCGTGAGTCGAACCCGATACCCCGAACGGGCAGCGCCCCGACAGCCATGGTTGCGGCGGGCGCTTCCTCCGGCGACCTTCCCGGGATGCGAACCGACCGAAACCGGCCTTCGGCCTCCAGCCGCTCTATCAGCGCACCAAGCCGGCGAGTTGTCTTCGGCTCGGCCGCCTCGATCATGGCCGCCAGCGTCCTCTCCCGGGCGGCGCCGGACGTCATTCCGCGCCCTCCCCGCCCGTCGCCTCCTCGCGACCGCCTCTAACGTGGCGGATGCCGTGGCGCAGCCGCCCAACGCGGTCCTGCCAGACCTGGGCGCTGTCGAACGCCAGGCGGCCGGCCGGATCCAACACCAGATCCCACGCCCCCACGTAGCGGATCTCGCGACCCCCGAAACCGCTCTTGAACTGCTCGATCCCCTCGTGCGAGAGGCCCCACATGTCGTAGCTGACGGCGCCTTGCTCGCGGGACGTTCGAATCGCTTCCCATTTGAGCAGGTAGTTGGCGCGGCTCTCGGCGCCTTCGGCCGTCATCCCGCCATAGGGCTCGATCACGCGATTGCCGACGCGCAGCACGAAGAGAGTCGCGAGCGCTCTCCCGTCCGGAGTTTCGGCCATCAGGAGCCGGGCCATCCCAAGGCTCGCAAACGCTCTCCACACCTTGAGGTACGAGTCGTAGGTCCGGATGATGAAGCCGGCTCGTTTGGCCGTCTCCTGATAGATCGAATAGAACTCCGGCAGACGATCGGCAGTGGCATCGACGACTCGAATCTCGTTCTTGCGCGCCTTGTTGACGTACTGGCGCCATTTCTTGCGTAGCTCTCCCCATAGCGCCGATTCGTCGGCCAGCAGGTCGATCTGGCGGGTTCGCGGCGGCTGGATCGGCGCACCGGGACGCCAGCCGGAGTACCGCAGCGCATGGCGCAGCTCGCCGTCGACATCGCACGGCCCGTTCAGCTCGATCTCCGGCTCGATTCGGACGTGGGAGACGCGCGCCGGGGCCGAAGCCAGCGCCTGGCGCAGGCCGATAGTGAAGGCGTTGACTGTGGGCGGATCCCACTTCTGGAGGACCGGCCCTCGAGGCGCATAGGCGAACGCCCAGGGAAAGAGCCGCGGCCGACGAAGCAACAGCTGCGCGCCAAAGGCGGTTTCGCGCCTGGGATTCTCGCCGGCCGCAGCGTCCTCGTGCTCGGGGGCGTCGTCGTCGGCCGATGGTCGACTCGAGTCCGCTCGGTCGACCAGGCTCGAGCCAAGGAAACGCAGCGGCGTCCAACCATTCGGGGCCTTGACCTCGGCCCACGCCGATGTCTGCAGGTACGAGCCGGGGTTGGACCGAGAGACGAATGCGTCCCACGTAGCGGTGTCGGGAGCGAGGTCCACGATGGAGGCCCGCTGCGAGATGCCACTTTGCGCGGGTTTTGCCCCGGTCGTGTCCTGCTCAGGCATCCAGCTTCCTCCGCTCTGCTCCGCGTGGTGGACGGCTGACCGCTCCGAAACGAACGGCCTCCGGGTCAGGCTAGCCGCGCGGTTCCTCCGTGGGGCTATCCGACGAAGTGCCGGCGTCGGCTGCTGCGCTGGCGCTCTCCATCCGCGCGCGCGGATGGGAGGCAGTGTACGCGGCCCGCAGTCGGGCCGGCGAGACGTGGGTGTATATCTGCGTTGTGGCCAGACTCTCGTGACCGAGCAGCTCTTGCACGACACGCAGGTCCGCCCCTCCATCCAGAAGGTGCGTGGCGAAGCTGTGGCGGAGCGTGTGGGGTGAAACCCCTTCCGGCAGCCCGGCGGCCACTCTGAGGCGATCGAGGCGCCAGCGAATGCCACGGGCGCCCAACGCGGCACCCCGGTGGTTCAGGAGGAGGACGCCCGGGTCCGTGGCCGCCAGCCGCGCAAGCACCGGCCGCCCTTCGTCGATGTACGTCTGCAACGCGGCGCGGGCCGGCCGCCCCAGCAGCGAAATCCGCTCCTTTCGCCCCTTGCCGGTTACTCGCACCTCGCCCCGGCGCAGATCCACCGAACCGATGGTCAGAGCCGCCAGCTCCCCGATGCGCAGGCCCGCCGCGTAGGCCGTCTCCACGATTGCGACGTCCCGCAACGCCAGCGCGTGCTCGGTGGCCGCTCGTGCCGTGCCCTCCGGAGCCGCGACATCCCCTTCCTCTTGAGCCGCCTCGATGAGGCGCTCGGTCTCGGCCACAGAAAGAACCGCCGGCAGCCGGCGAGGTTGTCTTGGAGTCGGCAGAGCCGCCAGCGGATTGCCGGCCACCAGCTCTTCGCGCGTGGCATAGCGGTAGAACGATCGCAGCGCCGCCAGCCGCTGAGCTACCGTTCGCCGGCCGCGCCCCTCCGACAGCGATGCCAGAAACGCGCGCAGGGCGGTTCGGGACGGCGAGCGCCAGTCGTGGCCGTTCGCCGACAGCCAGGCCATGTAGCCCTCGAGCCCCGTCCTGTAAGAGCGCAGCGTGTGAACCGAGGAACCGCGCGCCTGGAGCGCCTGCAGGAACCGCTCGACGGCCGCGGCGGCCTTGTCAGCGCCGGGACCCGAGCCGGAGGTCATCCGTCGCGGCGGACGCTCGCGGCACGTGTCCCCGAGCTCTTCCGCGACGAGGCCGCGCGAGACTTCGTGCCACTCGCCGCTGCTCCGCTCCGGGCTCGTCGGGGAGCGCGGCCTGAGCTGGGCCGGGCCAGGGCCGCGGGATTGGCGTCGCCGCCCGCGAGCCGCTTGCCGACGGGATCCTCTCCGGGCGGCAGTTCAACGGCGGCGCCGCAAACAAGACAGATCGTCGTATCGCCGGCCCGGCCCACGGGTCCCTCGTCCGTGTCGTGGACCGCTCCGACCGGCTCGTGCGAAGTCGTGTAGTCGCACTTGGGATATCGCGAGCAGCCCCAGAAGAGCGAGCCGGTTCGGCGGGCGCGCCTCGTCGTCAGCTTGCCCTGATGGCAGATCGGGCAGACAACGTCGAAGGCCAGCGGGTCCGGCGGCGGCGGGCCCTCCTTCTTGATGTAGTCGCAATCGGGGTAGCGCGAGCAGCCCATGAACGGCCCAAAACGACCGCGCCGCTGAACGAGCACGCCGCCTTCCGCCTCCCCGCACTTGGGGCAGACTTCCGCCGCCGCCGGCACAGCCGGTGCTCCGTCCGGGCCGACCGGCAGCGCGCCCGGCGTCACGCCGTCGGCGCCCGGGAGCTCGCGGGTCTCCTTGTGCTCCGGGTACATCGAGCAAGCCAGGAACTCGCCGTAGCGCCCGAGCCGGATCACCATCGGGTGGCCCTGCGAGCAGACCTCGTCAGATGGTCTGGTCGTGAAATCGGCCCGATGCAGCTCCTTGGTCTTCTCCTCGATGCGCGTCCGGAACGGGGCGTAGAACTCGCGCACAACTGGGACCCAGGCCCGCTTGCCGCTGGCGACGTCGTCGAGCTCCTCTTCCATGCGGGCCGTGAACTCGAGGTCCACGAACTCGCCGAAGTGGCAGACCAGCAGGTCCGTCACGATCTCGCCGATGGGCTCGGGATGCAGCCGCCGTTCCTTCACTTTGACGTAGCCGCGATCCACGATCGTGGAAATCGTGGCCGCGTATGTCGAAGGCCGGCCGATGCCGTGCTCCTCGAGAGCCTTGATGAGCGTCGCTTCCGTGTACCGCGGCGGAGGCTCGGTGAAATGCTGCAGCGTGTCCACACCCTGCACGGTCGTAACGTCCTGCTTGTGCAGTGGCGGCAGGCTGCATTCCTTCTCTTCTTCGGTGTCGTCCTGGCCCTCTGTATAGACACGTGAGAAGCCATCGAACGTGGTCCGCGTTGCCGTCGCTCGGAGGTCGTAGCCGTCGGCGGCGAGTTCCGCCGTGGTCGTCTCCTGCGCCTTGGCGGCCATCTGGCTTGCCAGGGCCCGTTGCCAGATCAGCCGGTACAGACGGGCTTCATCGCTCTTGAGGGATTTCGCAGTCGTCTCCGGGTCGCGCCAGAACGACGTCGGTCGGATCGCCTCGTGGGCTTCTTGAGCGTTGCGAGTCTTCGTCTTGAAGGCGCGTCCCTTGGGAGTGGTGTAGGACTCGCCGAATCGGGCCTCGATCACTCGCGCCGCCTCGGCCATGGCCTGGCTGGAGAGCGCGACCGAGTCTGTGCGCATGTAGGTGATGAGGCCGACCTGACCCTCGTCCGTTTCCACGCCTTCGTACAGACGCTGGGCGGCACTCATGGTTCGTTTCGGCGAGAAACCGAGCTTGCGGCTCGCCTCCTGCTGCAGGCTCGATGTGGTGAAGGGCGGCGCCGGATTGCGGTTCGTCTGCTTGACGGAGACGTCGGTCACGACCGGCTGACTGGCGCGGATCGCGGCCGCGTGGCGCTCTGCCGTATCGCCGTCGGAGATCTCCGGCTTCTTGCCGCCGATGCGGACCAGGTCCGCCTCAAAGGGCGAACCATCGGGCGCGAGCAGAGCCGCCTTCAGCGTCCAATACTCGCGAGCCAGGAAGGCACGGATCTCGCGCTCCCGGTCCACGACGATCCGCACCGCCACGGACTGGACACGGCCGGCAGACAGGCCAGCGCGAACCTTGCGCCACAACAGCGGGCTCAGGGTGTAGCCGACCAGGCGATCGACCACCCGGCGGGCTTGCTGGGCGTCGACCAGGTTGACGTCGATCGCGCGCGGCTCGGCAAAAGCCCGCTTGATCGCCGCCTCGGTGATCTCCGAGAAAGTGACGCGCCGGGTCTTGTCCGGGGCCAGGTGGGCCGCCTCGGCGACATGCCAGGCGATCGCCTCGCCCTCACGGTCGAGGTCGGTGGCCAGATAGATCAGGTCGGCGCGCGAGGCCGCCTTCTGGATCGCCGCCAGCTGCTTCTTCCGATCGGCGACGACCTCGTAGACGGGCGCGAAATCGTGCTCGACGTCGACGCCGAGCTGGTTCTTGCCGGGGTTCTCCGGCAGGTCGCGCACGTGCCCGTACGACGCCAGAACCGTGTAGCCCGGGCCCAGATATCGTTCGATCGTCTTGGCCTTCGCAGGCGATTCGACGATCACAAGGTTGCCACTCATCCGCGGGAGTCTAGCATCAGGTACTCGCGCGCCCGTTATCGGGGCCATATCCGGGCGCCAATCGCGCCGCCAGCGACTTCGGTCTCGGCCGAATCTAGGCTTCCCGGACGCGACGCAGGAGATCGTCGTCGTCGGCTTCGAGCTCGCCGGACAACCCCGCAGGCGGCTCCCAGGGAGTCTCCCCGGCGTAGCCGTTGACCGACGTCAGGCGGCGCAAGGGCAACCCATCATCGGTCGGGACCTCGTCTCCAACTTCCTCTGGGACCTGCTGGGCGTACCTGTCGCTCTCCGCGTCTATGCCCGTCCCGGACTGGTCGGACACGACGTCCGCAAGCCCGGCTGCCTCCCTCTGGTCGACCGCCGCCGGCCGGATTTCGACGAAGCGAACGTGAGCCAGAGGGAACACGAAGGTCGAATCCCCACGTTCGACGAATACGGGGGGCTTGCCGCCCATGGTTCGCAGGTTGGTGCAGATCAGGGATACGTCGCCCGCGGTCGGCTCTGCCGCCAGGTCGGCAAGAATGGGCTGTTCGTTGTGCAGGTGAATGACGACGTCGCGGAGCATGCAGCACTCACTGGCCGCTCGGCGAGCGGTCCTCTAGGTGAGTTATCGGCCGTCAGGCTGCGCTGCGAACCGGTCGGTCGTACTCCGACGCACCGACCTCCCGTACCGTCGCCGGTTACGTCACCGGCGCCATCGGCGACGTCAACCGTAGAAGTCGACGGTCAGGACCACATGGCGACCGGATACCCAGACCCCGATGCCGGCCTGGTGAAAGTACGGATCCATGATGTTGAAGTAGTGGGCGAACTCGCACCGGCCCGAGCTACACCTGTACTCGTTCTGGAAGTAGATCTCGGCGTCGATCATCCCGGACTTCCCGGCGTTCGGTGGCGTGGCCAGGTTCTCACCCCACGACGCGCTGGGGAAGCCCGCCTTGGAGAGGCGGCTGTGCACCGTCGTGCCGTTGAGGTAGTGGGTCAGGACTCCACGGTCGGCCTGGGCCTTCGAGTACGGTCGCGAAACGAGGTTGGAGATGGCCGAGTTGAGCCGCAGCGGGCCCTGGGCCTCCATGACGTGGTGGGCAACGGAACTGCAGGTGCCGCTTCGCGTCACCCAGCCGCCTTCGCGGGTGCAGTTCATGATCGCCAGGTAATAGCGCTCGGATGGCAGATACGGCGCCGTTCTAGATGCCACGCCGCCCGACCACCCGATCGAGTGAACTGTGGGTTTTAGGACCTTGAACGAGCCTCTGACGGCGGCAGAGAGGCGCTGACCGGTGGCCGAGCGCGCCGTGGACGCGACACCCACGTTGACGGTCGATCCGACTGGCAGCGAGCTCGCCGGGTCGAAGATGAGGACGGTGTCGTTCTCGGCCCAGCTGAACGCGCCCCGGAAGCGCTTGCCGTTGACCACGACTGAGAAGGCGGCCGCGGTCGCAACCCGGTTCATCGGTACGGTGAAGCGGACCGAGATGACCTGGTTTGGATCGGCGGTTGTTCGCCCGTTGAGGGGCCGGAACCGGACGACCTCGGGCGCGGCCAGGGTCTGGACCGTG
>PMBR01000139.1:0-152 GCA_003152995.1 Chloroflexota bacterium
CCGCGCGGGAGCCAAGAATAGCAGCGGCGCCCGGTCCGAGGGAGCGGGGTCGGGCGGGAGCGCTCGGGCTGGCCGATGCGGCCCCCGGAACGGCGCCCACCGGTCGCCGCAGCCGCTCCGAAAACTGCGGGAGAATCCGAAGCGGCTCCCGA
>PMBR01000139.1:185-2659 GCA_003152995.1 Chloroflexota bacterium
TCAGCCTACAAACCAAGGGTTTTGGCATGCGAACGGGTTAATATCCCGAAACTTTATGGTCGGTATGTTACGGCTTCGTTTCAACCTGCGGGACGGCCCAGGAAAGCCTTGACAAGTTGCTATGCGAACGAGTCGGGTCGACGATCCCTGGAGTCGCCTTCCTGGCTGGCGAGACGAAGGCGCCCCACCGCCGGCCAACTCGGGTCAGCCTGCGATCTTCACCGAGCGCATCGCCGTCGGCTCGATCGGTCGGTCGCGGCCGTCTCGTTTCGATGCGCCAATCGCATCGACGACCTCCATGCCGCTGGTGACGTGGCCGAAAAGCGTGTACTGCTTGGGCAGTCTGCCGCCAGACAGGTCGGCCAGACAGATGAAGAACTGGCTNNTTGTAGCCGGGGCCGCCGGTGCCGACGCTGCCGTTGTCGAGCTTGTCGATCTTGCCGTACTGCCCGTCGCCACCCTGGATGACGAAACCCGGGACCAGGCGATGGAAGATGACGCCGTCATAGAAGCCCTTGCGCGCCAGCTCGATGAAGTTGGCCGCCGCCTTGGGCGCGCCCTTTTCGTTGATGTCGATCTCGATCGCGCCCTTGTCGGTTTCGATCGTTGCCTTGGTCATCGGTCTCTCCTCGCTGGGTGGCCGGCGTTGGTCGGGCCAGATGTCTATCAGGGGGTCGCAACCGTCGTGCCGGTGATAACGACCGGCTGAATGGGCATGGTCTGCGGACTGTTAGCGTCGGCCGGCTCGCCGCCGAGCGGAACCGCGGCGATCTTGTCGACCACGTCCAGTCCCGAGGTGACGTTGCCGAAGATCGAATAGGTCGTCGGCGTGGTAGAGGTCCAGGACGAGTCGCTCAGAACGATGAAGAACTGTGAGCTCGCGCTGTTGGCGTTGCCCGTGTTTGCCATCGCCAGCGTGCCGCGCTTGTAGGGCGTGGTCACCTTGTCGTCGGTGATCGTCCAGGTGGGTCCGCCCTGGCCCATCTTGTCCGGGTTGATGTTCGGCAGGCGGCCGTACTGGCCGTCGCCGGCCTGGATGACGAAGCCCGGCACGACGCGGTGGAACAAGATGTTGTTGTAGTAGCCGCAGCTGGCCAGCGCGACGAAAGTGCCGGCGGCGATCGGCCCGAGGCTGGCGTCGACCTTGATCACGATCGTGCCGAAGTTGGTGGTCATCGTGACCGTTGCGGTGGAGCCCGCCGCCATCGCGGCCGGCGCCGCGGTCGGGCAGGTGCCCGGAGTTGGAGCCAGCGTATAGGCCGGCGCCGCGGGCGGAATCGTCGGCTCGACTGTGGGCGTGGACGTCGGCGGGTTGGTGGGCACGGCGCAGGCGGCCACCAGCAGCGCGACGAGGCCGACGGTCCCGAGCCGGCGCAACGATGACGGGATATGGGCGAGGATCATGCGGCGGCCTCCAGGGCTTTGGCGAAGTCTATGGCTCCGGACAGGAGCGGCTCTCCGAGGATGATGCCTGCGATCGACGCGTCGCGCAGGCCGCGTATTGCATCCAGGTCCACGGACCCACCCGCGACGAACAGTTCGGCGCGGATCGTTCGCGCCATCTCGGCGAGGAACGACAGGTCCGGACGCGCTCCGCCATGCGAAAGGACGAGCCGGCGCACCCCCAGGTCCACCAGCTCGCCGGCCAGGTCGATCAGACTCGGCGGCGCGGGTCGATGCCAAGGATACGCGGCAATGCGCTCGGGGCGTGGATCGAGTCCGACAGCCAGCCAGTCGCCGGCCACCGCCAGGCATTCCCGGAGCGCATCCTGGCGGTCGGCCATGGCCATCGAGACCACCACGCGAGTCGCTCCGGCGGCAAACGCGAGGCGGATGTTGTCCGCCCCCTCCATGCCCCCCGAAAGCTGGAGTGGCACCGCCACGCGGCTGGCAATGCGGCCTATCGCCTCGAGGTTCGTGGGCCGCCCGGCCCTGGCCCCGTCCATGTCCACGACGTGGATGAGCGTGGCGCCCGCGGCGACGAACCGTTCCGCGATCCGATCCGGCCGATCGGAGGGCGTGCCTTCGCCCGAAGCCGCGCCCGGCCAGTGGACGATTCGGGAGCGGCCGTGCTCGACGTCAATCGAAGGGACTACCTGCACGACGGGCGCTATCCGTTGGCCGGGTCGCCGGAGTTGCCGGCGGCGTCGGCCGCCAGCAGCCGGCGATGGAAGCTGATCGGCAGGCTGCCGTTGTTCATGAGCGTGTCGTGGAACCGCTTCAGGCTGAAGCCGGAGCCAAGGCGGTGCTGCTCGTCGGACCGGAGCTGGAGCAGAAGCACCTTACCGAGCAGGTAGCTCAGCTGATAGGTCGGGGTGTACGTGTAGCGGAAGACTTCGGCCTGCGCATTGGCGTGCTCAAAGGCGGTGTGCTCGATCAGCATCGCCGTAGCCTGCTCGACGCTCAGCTCGCCGCGGTGCATGCGGACGTCCAGGATGATCCGGCAAGCGCGCCAGATGGCGTCGGTGTGCATC
>PMBR01000139.1:2686-24064 GCA_003152995.1 Chloroflexota bacterium
GGACGCTGGTGTTGCTGATCGAGGCGTAGTTGTGCTCGCGCATCGCGTTCGGGTCGTCGCCGACCGAAGGCGTGACGATGTAGATGCCCGACGGACGCTTGTCGAACTTGGGCGGCTCGAAGTAGGCGGCGAACGGGACGACCGTGCGCAGATACTCCGGAGTGGGGATGACGGAGATCTGCTCTCCCGGGGGCATCGTGGCGATGCCGCGCTCGATGATGTGGGTCCGGGCCCGGATCATCGCGTCCTTGTAGGCGGCCAGTGCCTCGTCGAAATCTTTGGGGTGGTTCGCCTTGACGCGATCCACGACGGTGCGCTCGTCGACGCTCGGGTCGATGCGGCGGGCGTCGGCCACGCGGGCGGCCTTGTTGAGCGCCAGCTGCTGCTCGCCTATCTCGAGGATCTGAGAGGCGTCCAGGCCGTCGAAGGCACGCAGGCTCACGAGCCGGTCGTAGGCCTCGGAACCGAGGGCCCAACTTTCGACGGCGGAGCCCATCTTCGCCTTGATGGTCTCGATGTAGGCGACCACCGCGGCCGAAGCCGTTTCGACGGCCTTGTCCAGGCGGGCTTGGGAGCGCTCATCAAGCACGCCCTGGCCGGCGGCCTTGACTTCATCCAACAGATAGGGCATCTGCCCGCCGGACTCGATCTCGAGCTCCTGCCAGAGCCGGACCTGCGGCGCCGTGGCGCGGGTCTTGTGCTGCTCCAGGAACGCCGGCACCCCCTCGAGCCGCCCGGTCAGCGATGCCAGACGATCCTTCAGGGGCGCAAAATCGCGGGCGAAGACCGAGAAAAGGGCATCCCCGACCGCGTCCATGGCCGTGGAGCGGCGCTCCCAGACGCGGTGGACCTCCATGTCGAAGAGCTCGCGACGAATGTTGTGCAGCGCCAGCTCGCGCTCGAAGCGGACGCTTTCCGACAGCTCGTTCGGGTCGATCGCCTCGAGTTCGCGCTCGACGCGATGCACGTCCGCGACCTCCTGCATGGCAGCGTCGCGGGTGGCATCGTCAAGGCGGTCGTCTCCATCGTGCAGGCCGATGTACGTGCCGAGGATCGGGTGCTGCTCCAACATGCGCCGGAATTCGGCTTCGACGATGCCCCAGAAGCGCTCGTCGGCCGGGCCGGCGGTTGGCTTTGAAGCGGGCCTCGGGAGAACGAGCTCTGCCATGGGGGACATCTCCGGATGCTGGGCGTGATCGGGCTAGATGGCCGCGGTCGCGGCCGCGGAGGCCGCGGTCGGCGAGGTCTCGCGTAGTACGGCTGCGCAGGCGGCAAGAACGCGTTCTATGTCGGTCGCGTCGACGCCGTAGTGAGTGACGGCGCGGATCGTGTCGTGTGGGTATTCGACCATGAGGATGCCGCGTCCACGCAGGCCGTTCAGGAACCGGGCTCGGTCGCGGCGGACGCGGAAGACGACGAAGTTAGTCTGGACGCGGCCGGGATCCAGAGGTCCGAGCTCCGGCTGGGCCAGGCCGCCCGCGGATTCGATCCCGTCCAGCGCCGCGAGCCCTTCGGCAAGCGTGCGGGCGTTGGAGTGGTCCTCGGCCAGGCGGTCGATCATTCCGTCCGCGCCGTCTCTCAGCGCGACGAGCCCGGGGGCTGCGAGGACGCCGACCTGGCGCATCCCTCCACCGACGAGCTTCCGACCGCGGCGGGCTCGGGCTATGAAGTCGCGCCGGCCGACGACCATCGAGCCGATCGGGCAGGCGAGGCCCTTCGACAGGCAGAACATGATCGAGTCGGCCGGTTGGGCGAGCTCGCGGGGCGTGAGGCCGAGAGCGCGGGCGGCGTTGAAGAAGCGCGCCCCGTCAACGTGGAGCGGAACGCCGTGAGCGTGCGCGATCTCGGCCACGTTGCGGACGTATTCGAGTGGCAGCGGCTGGCCCATCGAATGGGCGTGGGTATTCTCGATGGCTACGAGGCCACTTATCGGTTCATGCAGGTCGCGCGGATCGCGGAAAGCGTCGTTCAGTTCGGCCAGATCCCACGTCCCGTCCGGGCGTTCCGCCATCTGCCTGATCGACGTGCCGACCACGACGGCATGACCGGCCTGCTCGTCCGAAACGATGTGGGTCGATGCGCCGGCGATCGTTTCCTGGCCGCGGCCGAGATGCCCGAGCTGGGCCACGAGATTGCCCATGGTGCCGCTGGCCACGAATAGGGCCGCTTCCTTGCCGAGGAGCTCCGCGGCCCGCTCTTCCAGGGCGTTGACGGTGGGATCGTCGCCGAAGACGTCGTCTCCGAGCTCGGCCTCGAACATGGCCTTCCGCATCGCCGGAGTTGGATGAGTGACGGTGTCGCTCCGCAAGTCGACGATGCCGCCGTGCCGTTCGATACTCATGGCGTCGAGTATAGGTCGGCCGGCTTTGCGGGCGATTTCCGCCGGCAGATCGGCCGGGCGGCGGGCTAGTCGTCCAACCGAGTCCGTCGCCGCATGCTATCCTCCACCGTCGGCGCTGGGCTCGTGGTGTAGCGGCCTAACATGCCAGCCTGTCACGCTGGAGATCGCCGGTTCGAATCCGGTCGAGCCCGCCATCGCCTTCGAATCTCCAAGCCCCGTCCCCGCCCGGACGGGGCTTTTCCTAACCCGGTGGTGCCGCCGGGAACAAGAAGAGGCGGCGCCTTTCGGCCATGACAAGACAGACGTGCCAAGCAGCGGTCCGTGCCGCACAATCTGGCCGGAAGGCGCCGCAAGTCCGGCGCCACGTCATCGGGGAGGCACGAGCATGAGCGGCCGCGTGATCGTGGTCGGCTCGGTCAACATCGACCTTGTCGCGCGCGTGCCCCACCTGCCCCACCCGGGCGAGACGGTCACGGGCGGCAGCTACGACCAGCACCACGGCGGCAAGGGCGGCAATCAGGCCGTGGCCGCCGCCCGGCTGCGGCGCCCGACGCTGCTGATCGGCGCCGTGGGAGACGACGCCTTCGAGAGTGAAGCCCGTCGCGCTCTCGTGATGGAACGGGTGGACGTTTCGATGGTCGCCTCGATGCCGGGCCAGGCGACCGGAGTAGCGCTGATCCTCGTGGACGCCAACGGCGAGAACCAGATCGTCGTCATCCCAGGGGCGAACGGCGCGATCGAGAAGGGCTACGCCCGCGAATGCCTCGGCCGGCTGGGACGGCTGACGGGCGACGTCGTGCTGCTGTGCAACGAGGTGCCGCTCCACGTGGTTCGCGAGGCGCTCATCTGCGCCCGCGCCGCGGGAGCCACCACGATCCTGAACCCGGCACCGGCGACCGGGATAGACCGCTCCGTCTTCGCCCTCGCCGACATCATCACTCCGAACCGCAACGAGCTCTCGATGCTCCTTCACACCGAGGCCCGCCGTACCGGACGCAGGACCGATGCCAGCCAGGAAGCCCCGGCTCGAGCCCGTTTGCTGCTCGATCCCGGTCCCGAAGGCCCGGGGGTCGGCAAGGCGGTCATCGTGACCCTCGGGGCCGCCGGCGTGCTGGTTCTGGAGAGGACCGGAGCCGGGCTGGACCGCGCCGTCGCCAGGCCACGGGACGCCGGCGGGTTCCCAGCGGCCGCGGCTCCGGCCAGCGGCGCGGAGGCAGCGTCGACGCCGGTCGCCGAGACGACCGCTCCGACCGGCGCCGCGGCCGGCGAGGCTGAGGGCGTACGGATGTGGGAGGTGCCCGGCGAGCGCGTCTCCACCCTCGACAGCACCGGCGCCGGAGACGCCTTCAACGGGGCGCTGGCGGCGGCGATCGCCGAGGGCAGGCCTCTCGTCGAGGCCGTCCACCGTGCCGTCTCGGCGGGTGCACTCGCCACCACGCATGTCGGGGCCCGCGAAGGAATGCCCACTGCGCTGGAGCTCGAGGAGTTCCTGGCGACGCGATAAGCGTCTCGCACGTTCCCCGGCCGGCGTGACGGGCCGGCTTCGGCGGAGCGGGAGCCACCGGTCGGGTACGATATGCGGACGTTCGGGCCGGGCTTGCTGCCGGACCCCACATTCAAAGGCAGGATCATGACGGACAGTTCTCGCGCCGACGGGGCCACCGGAGCAACCGGCCTCTGGCGCCGCATCCGGCGCATCCACCCCGGCCTCGTGCTGGCCGCTCTCGACCTGATCGGGCTTGGGATCGCCTCGTACCTGTCCTTCGAGGAGCTTCAGGGCAAACCGCCCTGGTGCCCAAAGGGCGGGGTCTTCGGCGGATGCGTCGAGGTCGCGAACAGCCAGTACACGCGCCCGTTCTTCAACATCCCCGTGGCCGTCTACGGCGTGATCCTCTCGATCACTCTCTTCTGCCTGGCCATCTACTGGTGGCGCACCAACAACTACCGGATCCTCCTGGCACACTACGGCCTGTCCCTGGTCGGCGTCCTCTTCGAGGGCTGGTTCCAGTTCGCGCAGATCTTCCTGATCGGCGCCGTCTGCGTCTGGTGCGAGTCCTATGGGATCTCGCTTGTCCTGCGCTTCGTCATCGCCCTGTGGGTCTACCTTCGGACGCCGAACCCGGACACGGTTTCGGCGGACGAGCGGGCCTGACGGGCAGTCGTCAGCCACTCCGAAAGAGGGAATGCTCCGATGCCCCAAAGCAGTCAGACCGGTCGCCCCAAGCCCGCAGGCAAGAGCGCTCCGCCGACGAGCCGGCGCTCGGCCCGCCAGCAGCGCCTCGCCAATCGTGAGGCCAACCGGGCGCTGACCCGCGCCGGCACATCCGGGTCCTCCGGCGGCGGCTTCGGCGGGATCATGCTCTGGACCGCGATCGCGATCGTGATCGGTGCCGTGGTCATCGGCGGCGCCTTCGTGCTGACGAACAAGTCAGGGGGGAACGCCGCGGGGAGCCCGATTCCTCCGAGTGCCCAGGTCCTGACCCCAACCGGCATTCCATCCAACGGGCGAACACTCGGCAATCCCGACGCGAAGATCACCGTCGACGTGTGGGAGGACTTCCGGTGCACGTTCTGTTTCGATTTCACGACCGTCACTGAGCCCCAGCTGGTCACTAAGTACATCCAGCCAGGCCAGGTCAAGCTCGTCTACCACGACCTGATCGTTATCGACTCCGGCGCCAGTCAGCCCGCAGGGATCACCGAATCTCGGGATGCGGCCAACGCCGGATATTGCGCCAACGACCAGGGCAAGTTCTGGCCCTTCCACGACTGGCTCTTCACGAACCAATCTCCCCGCGAGGCTCCGGGCGCCTTCACGCTGGACCGGTTGGTACTGATAGGCAAGGACGCCGGCCTGGACATGGCTACGTTCGAACCCTGCGTCAGGAACGGGACGCACCTCCCCGATGTAGCGGCAGAACAAACTTCGGCGCCGACCGATGCCACGGGCACGCCGTCTGTCTACGTCAACGGCACGTTCCTGGCCGGCTTCTCGTACGCCATCGTCTCCGCCGCGATCGACGCGGTGCTGAATCCCGCTTCACCGAGCCCGTCCGTGTCGGCGGCGCCCACGGCAACGGTCGCGCCCACGGCAACAGTGGCGCCCACGGCAACAGTGGCGCCGACAGCCAGTCCCACCTGATCTCCAACCCCGCGGCGCGGAGTAACTCGCAGAAACGCATCGACGGCGCCCGCAAGGGCGCCGTCGCTCTATCTGGCGGTGGTCGGGCGGATCACTCGCGCGCGATAGCCTCGATCGCGCCGAGCTGGTGTCGCAGTTCCACGGCTGCCTTGTACTGCTCCGCGGCAGACGCTTCCATGCGCTGGGCCTCGCGTGAGGACCAGTCGGCCAGCCAGCGGTTGGCTTCGCGGAGACCGCGGGCCTGGGCCAGCTTGTCACGAACGTGCTGGATGAAAGCGCAGTAGAGCGTCAGGGGCGACGCCTTTGCCACCAGAGCCTCGGCGCCGGGCACGAAATCGATCGGCACTTTGATTCTCGCGAAGAAGACGCCGACCTCGGCCGACAGTGGGTCGACGGTCTGGCTGTGTCCGCTTCCGCGAAGGATCGGCGCGTTGGAGCTGAAGTCCAGGATGACCGCGGCATCGGGCGTCAGCTGGGCTCGCAATGCGCCGCCGAAGCTCAGGAACTGGTTGACCACGCCGAGGCGATCGGTCAGTGAGATGAGGCCCCAGGAATAGTCCGACGAGATTGGGTAACGAGAATCGCGATCGAGCCTGGTGGCCTTGCCTCGGCCGGCCTCGCAGGTCCAACAATCGATCGCCTCGGGATCGAAGTGCCGAATCGTCGGGCTCGGCCGGAGGGCCACAAGGAGGTGGCTCGCGTCGTTGCCGGCGGCTCGATCCGGCTCGACGAGCTCGAATCCGAGGTTGGCGAGAATGCGGCCGGCCTGTTCGAGCCAGCGGCCGTCGTCGCCGATGGTGGAGCGTTGATCCGCAGTCATTGCGTCGGAACCATATCCCTCCGGGGCGTTCTCGTCTCGTCCCTGATGCACGAGGGCTGAAGGAAACCGCTCGAGCTCTATCCCGCGATCAGGGTTTGGGCTTGGCGGCGGGGCGTCCATTGTGCGACCAGCCCAGGCGAATGAGCGCGACCACGCCCGCGATCGAACTCACGGCCAGCGTCAGGACATGAATCAGCAGCGCCAGCGCCAGGCCCACCGATGCGCCGAACCCGAACGCCAGCGCGATGCTCTGGCCCGCGTATTCGAACGTGCCCAGGTAGCCGGGCCCGGACGGTATCGCCGTTGCGAGATTCGTTCCGGCCGCCAGAAGCGCGCCCTCGCCGACCGTGAGCTGGATTCCAAGCGACTGGCCGACCGCCAGGACCGCCACGACCGTGCAACTCCAGGCGGCGACGCTCAGGATCGCGGCCCCGGCGACCGTTCGAGGCAAGGCCGCCACACGCAGGCCGTCGCGCAGCCGCGTGGCCACGCCCACGACCCTCGGCCAGCGGCCGAGGAAAGCGGCCGCCCTGCTCGCTCCGGGCAGTCTGTGCGCCGCCAGGGCCACAGCCAGGGCAACGCAGAGCAACGCCGCGATGGCCACTCCGACGAGTATCGCGCTCCCGACCACGCCGCGGACGTTCAAGACCAGGATGGCGGCGGCCCCGATCGCGACGAGAACCACCGTGTCCACGACTCTCTCCACCACCACGGTGCCGAGCGTCGCGCTGCGGCTGATGCCCTCGCGGTCGCCCAGGTAGTGGGCTCGAACCAGCTCCCCGAGACGGGCCGGCAGCACGTTGTTGGCCAGGTATCCGACGAGCATGTAGGCGCTCAGCCGGCGCAGTGGCACCCGGCAGATCGGCCGTATCAGGATCTGCCATCGCACCGCCCGCAACACGAGATCGCCGATCACCGCTGCGACGGCGACCGCCAGCCAGGCGGGTCGGGCTCCGCCAACCAGCTCGGCGGTCTTCTGTAGATCGACGCCGCGCAGTACCAGGAAGATGCACGCGAGCGAGACCACGACGCCGATGGCCGCTCGGGCGAGGCCGGTCGTCAACCGCCTGCTCACCCGCAATCGACCGATCGACGAGAGCGCGCGCGTCCGTTCGATCGGACGTTTCGGGCGGCGATCACCGGGTGGTTTGGCTTCGCTTGTCGAGCTTGCGGCTGCGTCGCAACCTCAGTCGGTGCAGCATGAAGCGCAGGACGACCTTCATCGTGGATAGCCCGTAGACCACGCTGCGGCGGAAGTTGACCGAACTCGCTTCCTCGAAGTAGCGCGTGGGAACGGCGATCTCGCCGATGCGCATATGGCACGCGACTGCCTGCGCGACGAGCTCCTGGTCGAAAACGAAGTCGTCGCTGTTGAGCTTGTACGGGATCGATTCGAGGAGGTCGCGGCTGTAGGCGCGAAAGCCGGTGTGGTACTCCGACAGATGGAGGCCGAAAGCGAGGTTCTCCATGATCGTCAGGAAGCGGTTGCTGATGTACTTCCAGCGCGGCATGCCGCCCGCCAGCGGATCACCCAGGAAACGGCTGCCCAGCATCAGATCCTTTTCGCCGTCGAGGATCGGCTGCACCAGGGCCGGGATGCGCGTGGCGTCGTACTGGNNGTACTGGTAGTCCGGGTGGAGCATGATCACGGCGTCTGCTCCGTCGGCTAGAGCGGCGTCATAGCAGGTCTTCTGATTGCCGCCGTAGCCCAGGTTCTGGCGGTGGATGATCACGTCGAGGCCGAGCCGGGCGGCCACTGCGACGGTGTCGTCTCTGGATACGTCGTCGACCAGAATGATCTTGTCGACGATCGAATGAGGAATGTCGCGGTACGTCCGCTCGAGGGTCCTGGCGGCGTTGTAGGCGGGCATGACGACGATGATGCGTTTCCCGAGCGCGGCTTCGGCGCCTGCCGCGGGCGCAGGCGCTGTGGCGACCCCGGCCACTTCACTCTGTTCGGTGGCCGCCTCCGGCCTCGTGTCGTTCACGCACAAAGCCTACCTTAAGCCGGAGCCTGTTCGCTCTGGTCCACTCGTGGGCCCGTGATAGGTCGACAGGCGGCGGAGCGGCCGTCTGAGCCGTTCGAAGGCGTCGCGCGTGGCGCCAGATCGACCTCGCCCTCGCGGCAGGGGACAGCCAGCAAACCGTTTCGCGGATGGAGACCGGGCATCTGAACGAAATGGCCCTCGCAACGATCCGCGACATCGCTGCCGCAGGGCGTCATTGCTTCCGGCGGCGCGGGGGCGTCATTGCTTCCGGCGGCGCGGCGCCCTCGTTGCCTACCGCGGCGCGGCCGTCGGACCCAGCGCTCGGGCAGCTACAGTTCGCGGCGGCGGAGCAGCAGGATGCCGACCGCCAATACGGCTGCAGTCCAGGCCGCGCACCAGACCAGCCACAGGAGCGGCGGGGATGTGCCGGCGAAGAACGGGCTCACGGTGAAGATGCGGGCCTGCGATCCCGCGGCGGCGAGAACGTCCGGCGGCGGTTCGAGCGCGAACATCGCCCCCCGCCAGAGAGTGTCGCTCGGCAGGATGAGGTGGGCGAGCGTACCGGCATTCCGCAGCGCGTCGTTGTTCAGGTAGTCGCCGATACCGCCGGCCACGCCGCCCATCCAGGCCAGCCCGAACCCCACGACTGCGATCGAGCCCGAGGCTACCGGCGTGATGCGGGTACTGAAGACCAGGGCCAGCGTCAGCAGAATGAGCGACTCCCCGGCCAGGTAGACCGGGGCCACCATCGGGTCGACGGGCAAGTAGCCGGTCATCAACCGGACGACGCCGAGTTCCATGTAGCCGGCGGCCATCGCATAGCCGACCACGACCAGGGCAAGGCCTAGCCAGCGGCCCAGCAGCACGTCGGACCGGCGAACCGGTCGAGCCAGAACCGCCAGTAGCATTCCGTTCTCGATCTCCGGCCCAATTGCCGGCGAGGCTGCGAAGGCCGCCGTCATCGTCAGCACGAAGCTGAACATGAAGGCGATCATCACCAACAGCTGCGACAGGATGAGCTGCTGCGCGCCGCCCTCGAATGGAGTCAACTCAGCTGCCTTACCGAAGAGCCAGCCTGTGGCGGCCACGAGCAGCAGCGTCAGCCCGACCAGCGCCCACAGCAGGCGACGGCGAGAAGCTTCACGCAGGGTCAGCCGCGCGATGGCGAGGATGGCGCCACGGTTCACGGGCGCACCTCGGTGCTGCCGGTCGGCGCGACTTCCGGCGCCACACCGTCCGGCGCCACTCCGTCCGGCGCCACACCGTCCGGCGCCACACCGTCCGGCGCCGCGCCGTCCGGCGCCGCGCCCAACAGCGAGAGGAACCGCTCCTCGAGCGTGTGACGCGCCGGAACAACCGCGTGGACGGCACCGCCGCGAGCCACCAGCTCTGCGACCAGGGCGGGCACGTTGGCGTCTTCGATCGCGTCGACGACCAGCCACTCTCCGTCGAGGCTGGTCTGGCCGAAACGGCCGGCGATGGCCCGTGCATTCTCCAGCCCCGTCACCAGGACGCGGACACCTTTCTGCTGGAGCAGCTCCGCCATGCTCAGCTCGGCCACGACTCGGCCGCGATCGACGATGGCCACCCGGCCGCAGACCCGCTCGACTTCTGTCAGCAGGTGCGAGTTGAGGAACACCGTCACGCCACGAGCGCGGAGCGAGCCGATGATCTCCCGCACGTCTTGCCGCCCGACGGGATCGAGGGCCGAAGTGGGTTCGTCGAGGACCACAAGCTCGGGCTTGCCGAGCAAGGCGACCCCGAGGCCGAGGCGTTGCTGCATACCCTTCGAATAGGTTTCCACCCGGTCGTTCGACCGCTCGGCCAGACCCACGAGTTCGAGCGCTTCGTCGATCTCCGCCTGCCAGGTCGCGCGCGGAACGTGAGCCAGCTCGCAATGCAGCGCGAGCACCTCGTGCGCCGTCATCCAGCCCTGGTAGCGAAAGAGTTCGGGGAGATACCCGATTCGCTGCCGCGTGGCCAGATCGCCCAGCGGCGCTCCCAGGACGAGCCCCTCGCCCGCAGTCGGACGCGAGAGTCCGAGCAGCAACTTGACCGCCGTCGTCTTGCCCGCCCCATTCGGCCCGAGGAAGCCGAAGACTTCGCCGCGTCGGACCGTCATCGTAAGGCCGGTCAGCGCGACGGTCCGTCCGAACTGTTTGCGCAGCTCTCGCGTCTCGATGGCCGGCGTCCCCATCCCCCCGCCGTCGGTCGCCGCGGAACCCGTTTCGCGCGCGATTGCCGAGTTCGCCGCCGCCACGCGGCTACTCGTCGATCCGCTCGACGATCGTGGCGATCCCCTGGCCGACACCGATGCACATCGACGCCAGCCCGTACCTGCCACCGGTCCGCCGCAAGCCGTGGACAAGAGTCGTGATCAGCCGCCCGCCGCTCGCGCCCAGTGGATGTCCGAGGGCGATCGCCCCGCCGTCGACGTTCACCTTCGCCGGATCGATGCCCAGCTCGCGGACGCACGCCACCGATTGGCTGGCGAACGCTTCGTTGAGCTCGACCAGATCCAGGTCTGCGACGGAGAGGCCTGCCCGCTCGAGGACCTTGCGAGTGGCCGGGATCGGACCGAGGCCCATGACAGCCGGGTCGACGCCGGCGACGGCTGTGGCAACGATGCGAGCCATCGGCGCCAGCCCCAGGGCCCGCGCCCGCCCCGCCTCGACGACGAGCGCCGCGGCCGCTCCGTCGTTGATGCCGCTTGAGTTACCCGCCGTCACGGTTCCGCCCTCGCGGAACGCCGCTCGCAGTCTTGCCAGCGCCTCCATCGAGGTCTCGCGGGGATGCTCGTCCCGATCCACGACGAGCGGCTCGCCCTTCTTCTGTGGGATCGTGATCGGCACGATCTGCTCGCCGTAGCGGCCCTCGGCGATCGCCGCCGCCGCGTTGCGCTGGCTGGCCAGGGCAAAGGCATCCTGCTCCCCACGGCTGACGCCCAGCCGCTCGGCCACGTTTTCGCCCGTCTCGCCCATCGAGTACGGGTGATACCGGGCCGCAAGCGCCGGGTTGACGAAGCGCCAGCCCAGGGTCGTGTCGACGAGATCGCGCGCCCCACGCTCGTAAGCCGCTTCTGGCTTGAGCATGACGAAAGGTGCCCGAGTCATCGACTCCACGCCGCCCGCGATGAAGACGTCGCCGTCGCCGACTGCGATGGCGTGGGCGGCCGAATTGACGGCCTGGAGCCCGCTGCCGCACAGCCGATTGACCGTCAGCCCGGCGACCTCGACCGGCAGGCCGGCCAGCAGGAGGGCCATTCGGGCGACGTTGCGGTTGTCCTCGCCTGCCTGGTTTGCGCAACCGAGGATCACGTCCTCGATCGCCGCCGGGTCGATCCCCGTGCGGTCGACCAGCGCCCGGATCACCGCGGCTGCCAGATCGTCCGGCCGGACCGACGCCAGCGCCCCGCCATACCGGCCGAAGGGCGTCCGAAGCGCGCCCACGATCCAGGCCTCGCGAATGGGTCGACCGAGCTGGCGTGTCATGTTGGGCCGATTGTACGGCTCAACCGGCTCGAGCCCTGAGTCTCGCTCGCTCGGCCTCGCCGTCCCGGCGGTGGCCCGCCACCGCGATCAGGCGGCCGGTACCGGAGGCAGCTTTATAAGGGCTTCGAGGAGAAGGGAGGGGTCATCCGTGACCACGAGATACAGCACGTCCGCGTTGGCGTAGACGTAGGCCGTGCCGAGACCACCGGCGGCATTCGTGGCGGGGTCCATGATCTCCAGAACCGATTTGGGCCCGATGGTCTTGGGCGGGGTGACCGGCCATTTGTTCTGACGAGCCACGGCAGCGAACTCGCCGAGCAGGGACGCAGCGTCGACGCCCGGCACCTGGATCGCCTGCACGACGAAGTTCTCGGTCTGGAGCAGGTCCGAGGCCACCGCGATGTCGATCTCGTCCGGAGTCTTGCCGAACTTCACGAGCCAGGGCGTATAGAGGACGTTGGCGCCGGCCTTGTAGGAGGCAATGAAGGTCGACAGCGGCATACTGAGTTTGGAGAGGTCGACCCCACCGATAGTTTCGGGCAAATTGTCCTCGAGCGCCGCGTTCACGTGCGGCAAGCCGACGTCCGCGGTCGGGACGGGGCTGGGGGAAGGCACCACCGAGCCGGACGGAGTCGACGACCCGGTAGCAGTCGCCGTGGGCCCCGGAGTCGCCTGAGCCGTGGGTGACGGCGTGGTGATTGCTTCGCCGCAGGCTGCCACGAAGAGCCCCGCAACGCCGATGCCGAACAGTGTCATGAGAAACGAGCCTGGACGGCGAGACATCGTTACCCCGATCGAGATGGTGCGCTCGCCCGGTCGGGCAGAAGCGTCGCATATGGTCGAGCCGAGCATGGGGTCACTGGCGGCCGGCTGTCAAACACCCCCGGGACCTCGCCGCCCACGACACGCGGCTCACGACACGGCGGACGGACGTTGACGGTGCACACCGATTTCGCCCCGTGCTTGTAATCCTCGCCACCTTGTCGCGTTCTGTTGGCAAGCGGCGTTCCCGCCGCGCGGACTCATCTACCTCAGTTTGAGTGGAGCGATCGGAATGGGACACCCGACACACGAACCCGATCACGGCGAAGTGCCACCCAAGAGCGCTCGAGTCGAGGACGACTTCGAGAGTCATTTGAGCCCGACCAGGACCGCCCGCAACCGCCGCCTTTCCGCCTCGTTGCCATTCGCCGTCCTGTCGATACTCGTCGTGGCGACGGTCGCTTTCGGGGCGACGGTCATCAGGCCGATGGTCGTGGCACCGAGATCCAGCGCGACGCCGGTCGTCGTGGGGGACGACCCAACTGTGGCGCCGCCCGTCGCGCCAACGGCCGCCCCGACGGCCGCTCCGACTGCAAAGCCCACGACGGCCCCGCCCGCGAAGCCCACCGCGGCCCCGACCGCGGCCGACGCGATGAACCTCACCGCTCGGCTCGACGGTCGCAAGGTCGTCCTGACGTGGAGCGCCTACCACGGCGAGGACTTTGCCTACTACAAGGTCGTCCGCTCCTCGAACAAGGCCGCCAGCTGGCCGCTCGGCGACGGCGACAGCCTCGATGCGGCCATCAGCGACAAGACCACTCTCACCTTCACCGACTCCCCGACCGCCGGCAAGACCTGGTCATATGAAGTCTTTGCGGTCAAGCCACTCGGCGCCGGCTACGTCGTCCTGAACTCCACCAATCTGGTGACGATCTCGGTGCCGGCGTCTCCCAAGCCGACCCCCAGGCCCACGCCCAGCTGCGGCATCAGCCTGTCGGCGACCGTCAAGAGCGGTCACGTGCAGCTCAAGTGGACCAAGTACGGCTGCGACCTGTTCGAAGACTACGTCGTGGTCCGTTCGGAAACCAACCCGAAGCTGGACGTGCCGCTCCCACATGAAGGGACGGACCCGATGACGGAGATCGGCGACATCAACCAACTGACGTGGACCGACCACGACGTCCAGCGGGGCCACACCTACTACTACCGAGTCATGGTTTGGAACTCCAAGAACTTCTGCAACGGCGGGACCGTCCTGGCCAAGTCGGGCGTCGTCAAGGTGACGATCCCCAAAGCCGCGACGCCGTCTCCGACCAGGACTGCGACGCCAGCGCCCGCGGCCTCGCAGCGCGGTTAGGCGAGTCCGCACGATACTCCCGGCAGACGGCGCCGGGCGGTGAACTGGCTCCGGCGAGAGCCGGAACAGAGTGAGTGGGCTCCGGCGAGAGTCGGAGCCCCTCCCTCGCCGAGCAATTGCTACCAGGCAGCCAACAGACCACTCGATCGCGAGCCCAGGGCAATGGAAGCTTCGATGGGAATTCGAAACGAGACGTCCACGCAGGACTCCCCTGCCATCCTCGACCCGATGGCCGGAGTCCGAAGCCAGGGCGGCCGGCGGTACTCCACAGTACGGGTGGCCGATTGCTTGCGCGAACCTCGCTCCGTACCTTTCATGCCTCTATGGCGATTGACCCAGCTTCTCGAATGGCCGCCGACCGCGAGCGCGTGCTCGTGGAGCAGGCGCGCGGCGACTGCACCGCCTTCGGCGAGCTCTACGACTTCTACCTTCCGCGCATCTACGGCTTCATCTTCCGCCGCGTCCAGGATCGTTGCGTGGCCGAGGACCTGACTTCGGTGACCTTCCAGCGCGCCCTCGAAAACGTCCGACGCGCAGACTTCCGAAACGAGTGTTTCGGCGGTTGGCTGTTTCGCGTCGCGTCGAACGCAGTGGTGGATCACGCCCGACGCGATCGTCGCTTCGTCTCGCTGGCCGACCTTGCGGAGAGCGAGGAACCCGGCGATCTGGCGCTGGACGCCCTGTCCGCCGCGCTGGATCGAGACCAGCTGAGGCGGGCCTTGCTCGGCCTGCCGGCGGGCCATCGTGACCTGCTGGTCATGCGCTTCTACGACGATCTCGACACTGCCGAGCTGTGCGCGGCGTTTGGTTGCTCCCGCGAGACACTGGCCGTCCGGATGCATCGGGCGCTGCGCGCTTTGCGTGCGGCGATCGCCAAGGAGGCGGCCGATGTCGCTTGACGACCGCCACGACAGCCAGCAGCTCGAGGGGCTGGCGGCAGAGTTGACCGAAGCGGGTCGGGTCGCCCGAGCCGCTTTCTCTCGCCGTGAGATCCCGGATCCCGCCTTTGCAGCGAGGTTGCGGGCCGAGCTGATGGGCGAAGTCGAACCCGGACCAGAGGCTGGCAAGCGTTGGCGCACGCGCCAGGTCCAGACGATCGTCGCCACGCGGCCCGTCCTTGCTGCGATGGAACCTGCGGATCTGGGCGCCGACCGGGCGGCCCATGCCGGCTCGCTGCACCCGTCGGTGCTCTGGCGAATGTCGACCCGCGTCAAGCCGGCTCGGTGGCTGGCCGTCGGACTCGCCGCTTCGGTTGCGATCGGCGGCTTCCTGTACGGCAGCACTTTGCTCCTCCCGGTCCGCTCGGAAGCCACGGCCAGCGTCGCAGTCGCGACTTCCCTCGTTCGATCGGGCGTTTCGAGCGAGCTCGCAAACGGCGCACCACTGCATGAAGGCGACGAGATCAAGGTAGCGGCCGGCGGGCAGGCAACGCTCGTCATGGGCGCGAGCTTCGTTCGGATGGCGCCCGGGTCGGATGTCCGTCTGGACAGCCTCACCTCGAACCATGTCGTCGTGAACCAACTCAGTGGCCGTGCCTACCATCGCGTCGCGGTCGGTGGCAGCGGCGACTACGAAGTCGTGACCGGATCGGTGAGCTGGGTCGCCAGCGGCACCGCCTTCGACCTCGATCGACACGCCATCAGCACCGGCGAGGAGGTCCGCGGTCTGGCCCTGCTCGACGGGCTGAATCTTCACGACCAGCAACTCCAGGCCGCGCTCAATCAGGGCCAGAGTGCCGTCGTCGACCTGACCGTATCCGGTTCGACGCAGAGAGCGCCGGTCATCGGGCAGATCGATGCACAGGTTCTCGCCGACTCCTGGCTCATCCAGAATGCCCATCTCGACGCACAGGCAGGGCTCGCTCTCGGCGAGCTGGCGGCGGCCATCGGCCCCACCCCACTTCCCAGCCAGACATCGGTTCCAATCGTCGCCAGAACGGCGCCGCCGACCGTGACGCCGGCCGCGCGACCGACCCGCGAGCCGACCCCGTCGCCCACGCCCAGCCCGACCCGCAAGCCGACGCCCAGCCCGACCCGCAAGCCGACGCCCAAGCCGACGCCGAAGCCGACTGGGCCCCTCAACCTCGGCAAGCTGACGATCACGAACAACGGCGACGGGACCTATACGTTCAGCTGGCCGAAGTACAAGGGCACGGGGTTCCAGTATTACAAGCTTCTCCACGGCGACGCCGGTACGACGCCCACCTACGGGCTCTTCGATTTCTGGGCCTGCAACTCGGACCCCGCCGAGAACAGCTGGCGCGGGACGGTTCCGGCCGGCGACTACGCCGTCCGTCTGCAGGTGATCGATGACTCGAGCGCGCCGGCCGTCATCCGAGCACAGACAAACGTCGTTCACCTCAAAGTGAACCGGTCGACGCCGACGTTGCCGCCGTCGCAGCATCTCGGTGCTCTGACCGTCCGCCGGGACGGCAACGGCAAATACACGTTCAGCTGGGCGCCGTATACGGGCGGCTGGCGCTTCGATGCCTACAAACTCGTCTACACGACCTGGCCGGGTTCACCCTCGTACCTCGGTGGTCACGTCGGCTACTGGGCCTTCGGCGCCGGGGAGACGTCTTCCGGGTCGATCGCTCTCCCGTCGGGTCACTGGGCCTTCCGCGTTCAGGCCATAGGCCAGCCCGGAGGCACGGGCTACGAATTCGCCAGGACCGCAGTCGTTGAGCTGGTAGTGCCCTAGACGGGGTGTTCTCCGGCGAACCCCGGCCAGGGTCGTGGCGCGGCTCCAAGCGGATGCAGCTGTTCGGGCGCGTCCGTGCCTGCCGCAACAGAGCGCCGCATCTCTGGCACCGCCCATGACGCGGCCACGACGACCACCGCGAGCCACCACTGCAGCCCCGAAGGCGTCGAGACGAACCCGACCGCCAGCCACAGCCACAGGGCGCGCATCGACAGCATGGACGGAACGGCCACGAGCAACCCGTGCCCGAAGAGCGACGGGCTGGCGACCACGGTCGCGGTCCCCAGGCGCGCCAGCGACTCCGTGCCACGTGCCATGAGTGCCGCAACGACGGCTGCCACCGCCAGGGCGGCGTAGACGGCGAACGGCACGAACCGAGGCAGTCCGAACCCATACAGAGCGGCCAGGCTCGCCTGCGACGTCTGGTAAGTGAGCAGCCCGTTCAGCCAGTCGGTCCACAGCCCGAGACCCGTGAGCGGCAGCGTCGCCGCAACGAACAGGAACAGCGCACCGACGCCCGCCCCGATCTGCATCCAGCGCCGCTCCCTGACGAGCCACAGGGCCGCCAGACCGGTGTAGGACTTGAAGACGGCTCCAAGGACCAGGCATGCGCCCAGCCACGGCCCCAGGGCGAAGAGCGCCAAAGCGGGCACCGCCACGTTGCCGACCCACAGCCCCTGGAAAAGCGGAGGCCAGAGCAGGGCCGGCACAAGCCAGCGGCGTTGCAGTCCGAACAGGCGGAGCCCCAACAGCCCCAGGCCGAGAGAGCATCCCACCCAGAGCGTCTGAGCCAATACGACGGGCAGCAGCGAGAGAGCGCCGAACAGGGGCAGCGTGCAAGGCGGATAGAGGAACGGGTAGTTGGTCCGATCGATCGGCTGGACGATCATCGGCGTCTGTATGTAGACCGCCGATCCGTCCCGGAAATGCTCCCCCGCCTTGAGGTAGATCCCCAGATCCCTGAGCGGCTCCCACGCCATCGACACGTCGGTGAGGACCATCGCGACGACGACGACGAGCGCCAGGACCTCGACGGGGCGGAGCCGCGGGGCCGAGGGTCGGAGATGGGCTACCAGCAGGCTCGCCACCGCGAGGGTGAAGGCGACTGCCACGAGCCACGCTCCCCAGTAAGGGATGCCCCAACCGCCGTAGACATCCGTCGTCCGCGTCACAACAACGACTTCGGCGGAGAACAGCGCGACGAGCAGCCAGCCGCCCGAACCCCCCAGGGCGGCGCCGACTCCTGTCGCGACGGAGGAGTCGCGGTCGGTCACCGCCGGTCCCCAGGCGTGTCTTCGACCAGGATCAGCTCGCCGTCCACGAGTTCGAACAGGCGCGGGTCGATCGGATCGACTGCGGCGTTCGACAGATCGGCCACGTAGGCCGCGAACAAGAGCGCGAACTCGTCGTCGCTGCCCGCCAAACCCGCCGCTACGAGCAGATGGCGTTCGGGAAGTCCGACCAGCACGCGCCCGGTTGCGGCCAGATCCGCCGCCAGTTGCGCCCGAACCTCTGGGAGCAGGATCCGGGCGGCGTCCATTCCCTGGCCGGAATCGGACCAGACGACGTGCCGGCTCCCGCTCGCCTCAGCGACCCACGGCGTGCCACTCGACCAGACCCGCAGGTTCGCGATGGCGGCGGCGTGGACTTCATCAGGACCGACACCCCACGCGAGGAGATGCTCCGCGCCGACAAAGACGCCGAAACCGGGCCCCGGTATCACATAGGCGACCGCTAGTCCGGCGGGTCCGGCCAGGATCAGTGGCTTGCCCGGGAGCCCGGCCCCCGACGGAACGCGAGGGTTTCGACCGTCGACCCCGACCGTGCCCCGTGGTCGGAGTGCAGGGTGGAGCAGTCGGCAGGCGGCGGACCATTCGTGCTCGGGCGCGAGGGACGGCGCCAGCCGCGGTGCCGGGTCTCGCTCCATCGCTACCTCCTGCTCCGATCGTGTGTCGATCCGTACGGAGTCAGGTTAGCTGGATCGGTGGCTCCAGCGCCGAACATTGCCGGTCCATGGAGCCCAGCGATCCGGCGGCCGACCGAGCTGGAAGCCTCGGAAACGCGTGATTGGGCTTCATGCCTCAGATAGCAAACGACGGACCCCGATGGGGCCCGCCGTTTGCCGGGTAGTGGGGCCGCTCGCGCGACCAGGGCTAGCGTCGGATGGCGCGTCGCTGACCCTCGACCGCCACGAGGGCAAAGCCCCCGAAGGCCAGGCAGATCAGCAGGGCGAAGAGCGGCGTGGAGCCGTCGGTCGGTCCGTTGCCGGGGGTGCTGGTGGGCGGCGGCGTCGACGTTCGATGCGCGCTAGGACTGGCCGTAACGGCCGCGACTGTCTGAGTGGGCTGAACCTTGGCGTTCACCGTCAGCGTGACTTCCGTGGAGTCGACCTTCGTGCCCTTGTAGGTTGCGTGAGCCTGGGCCGTGTTGGTCACGTGACCGGCGTCGTTGTCACCGTCGGTGACGGTGTATGTCGCCGTGCAGGTGATGGTGTCACCGGGGGCGAGGGTGGTCGGATGGTCGGGGCAGGTAACCGTCGTCTTATCGTCCGTTACCGTGAACGGCCCGGCGACGATCACGTTGCCGGTGTTCTTGATCTCGTAGCTGTAGTGGAGGACGTTGCCGGCGGCCACGAAGTTGGCTTCGCGGGCCGTCTTCTTGACCTCGATCTTCGGTGCCGGGGTCGTGACCAGAGTGACCGTGGCATCGGCCGTAACAGTGAGAGCGG
This sequence comes from Chloroflexota bacterium, assembly GCA_003152995.1. Classification (GTDB taxonomy): domain Bacteria; phylum Chloroflexota; class Limnocylindria; order Limnocylindrales; family CSP1-4; genus Fen-1039. The sequence goes on from PMBR01000139.1 coordinate 22,016, forward strand.
TCTTGCCGAAGTTCGCGGTACCGGTCGAGGTGTTCTTGAACGAGCCCGCGGTCATGTCGGCGGCGGTGATGGCGTGGGTCGCGGTGCAGGTGATCTTGTGACCGGCGGCAAGGGTTGCAGGCAGCGTGCCGCAAGCGAGGTCACTCACGAGTGGATCGCTCACGGCCGGAGTCGTCAGGGTGACGTTGCCGTCGTTGGTCAGGACGATCGTGTAGCCGATGATGTCGCCGACCGCGGAGAACGTGGTCGGGTCGGCGACCTTGGTGATGGCGAGATGCGGGTTCTGGTCGATCGCGGTCACCGTGGCGTCCGCCGTGACGGTGAGGGCGGTCTTGCCGAAGTCCGCGGTACCGGTCGAGGTGTTCTTGAACGAGCCCGCGGTCATGTCGGCGGCGGTGATGGCGTGGGTCGCGGTGCAGGTGATCTTGTCGCCGGCGGCGAGGGTTGCAGGCACTGTGCCGCAAGCGAGGTCACTCACGAGTGGATCTGCCACGGCCGGGGTCGTCAGGGTGACGTCGCCGTCGTTGGTCAGGACGATGGTGTAGCCGATGATGTCGCCGACCGCGGAGAACGTGGTCGGGTCGGCGACCTTGGTGATGGCGAGATGCGGCGCCGGGGCGACCGCGGTCACCGTCGCGCTGGTGCGCGCGGTATTGACCGGGTTGCCGCCGTTGGCAGCGTGGCCGGTCGCGGTGTTGGTCACGAAACCGCGGTCGACGTCGGCTTGGACAATGGCGTACGTCGCGCTGCATGTGATCTTGTCGCCGGGGGCGAGGCTGGCCGGGCTTGCGGGGCAGGTAACTGAGGTCTTGTCGTCAGTCACGCTGAACGGACCGGCGAGAGTGACGTTGCCGTCATTTGTCAGAGCGTAGCTGTATGCGATTGAGTCGCCAACGTTGGCATAGGTCGTGGGGTTCGCGGTCTTGGCGATGCTCAGATGCACCCTCGAGACCGCTCTGATGGTCAGCTTGCCGGCCACGTAGCTGATGTCGTAGTTGGGATCTACAGCGCCGCTGCAGCTCGTGTCATAGGTTCCGGCGGGGCTTGCGCTCGTGGCGGTTGTGGTGCAGGTCGGGACCGTGGTCAGGCTGGCGACGGTGTCGGTGGCGATGAAGCCGGCGTAGGTGGCGCCGATGGCCGGGATGGGATCGCCCAGGGCGATCGTCGGGCTGTCGGCGGTGATGACCAGCGGAACGGTGGTGACGACCAGCGCGCCGGGCACGAATACGAAGGTGTAGTTGATCGCAGAGAGAGTCCCTGCCGAGGCCGTGATGGAGTAGGTCCCAACCGGGCTCATCGTCCCTGCCGCGGTCGAGAGGCTCGCGGAGCCGGTTACGACCGAGATCGTATCGGTGCCGACGAAGCCGGTGATTCCGTAGGTCAGAGCCGGATTGGCCGAGCCATAGGTCTTGGTCTTGTCCTGGGCGGTGACAGTGAGGACGGCCGGGGTGATGACCAGGCCACCCTTGACGTAGCTGATGTCGTACTTGGCATCGACCGCACCCGAGCAGGTCGTGTCATAGCTGCCGACCGGGCTTGCGCTCGTGGCGGTCGTGGTGCAGATCGGAGCCGTGGTCAGGCTCGCCGCGGTGTCGCCGTCGACGAAGCCGCCGTATGAGGCTGTGATGGTCGGCACCGTGCCGCCGTAGGTCATCGTGTCGCTGCTGGCAGTGATGACGAGCTTCGGCCTAGTGACCAGTGTCACCGTGGCGCTGTCGGTCGCGGTCAGGGGCGCATCGCCGTATGTGGCCGAACCGGTAGCGGTGTTCTTGAAGGAGCCCCCCGACATGTCGGTCGCGTCGGTGGTGTGGCTCGCGGTGCAGTTGATCGAGGCCCCGACCGCGAGGCTCGCGGGCGAGGTATCGCAGCTAAGACCGCTGATGCCGGCCTCGGCGTCGGCCACGGCTGGGCTCGCGACCGCGACGTCGCCGTCGTTGGTCAGCACGATGGTGTAGCCGATCGTCTGGCCGGCCGCGGTGTAGGTCGTGGGGCTCGCGGTCTTGGTGATCGCGATATGGGGGTGGACCAGTGTCACCGTGGCGCTGTCGG
>PMBR01000083.1 GCA_003152995.1 Chloroflexota bacterium
AGCTCGCGGGCGTAGCGGTTCGCCTTCTCGACCTTCCCAATGAGAGTGCTGTGCATCGCTGTTACCCTCCGTCGCCCTGCCTGCCCCGAAGAGGTCCGCCGCCGACCGTTCAGAGGAAACGGCCGAGGTCGGTTCGCCTCACTGTACAGCTGCGAGCCAAGAGATGGCTGGTTCGTTCCGTTGCACCGAAATGTTCATTCGGCGGACACGTGAACGGGCTATTCGACGGCCCCGCAGAGGCGGGTGTGGCGCGCCGGAGGAAGCGTGCCGCCCTCGAGGGTCACGAATTCGCCGCGGCCAGTCGAGCTACCAACCGGCTGACAGAACGATCGTTCGAAAGCGATCAGGCGCCCTTGACGATTCCCTCGCCGGTCTCGAGGTTCGCGTCCACCGCGGCCGACGAGGCGGCCTCCGTGTAGACCCTCACCAGAGGCTCGGTGCCGCTGAACCGAACCAGCAGCCAGGAGCCGTCGGCGGCGAAGAACTTCGCGCCGTCGTTGGTCGAGAGCGATTGCGTGCGGACCACGGGCCCACCGGCCAGCGCGACCGGCGCCCGCGCGGGCAATTCGGCCAGGAGGCGCTCCTTGAGAGCCGGGTAGACCGCTCGGTCGAAATGCAGGTCGACCCGCCGGTAGCTCGACGGACCGGCGATCTCGTGGAACCGGGCGATCGAGCTGCTGACCGGCCAGCGCCCGGCCGCCTTCTCGCGGATGAACAGGTCGAGCAGCATGAGGTCCGTGAAGATGCCGTCTCGCTCGGGCAGGTGCATGCCGAAGCCGTAGCCGCCCGACTCCTCGCCGCCCATCATGGCCCCGGTCTCGATCATCTTGGGGCCGATGAACTTGAACCCGACCGGCACTTCGTAGACGGCAACGCCGTAGCGCTCACCGAGGCGCTCGGCCATGGACGTCTCGTTGACCGTCTTCACGACCGGCGCCTTCAGGCCCCGGTATTCGGCCAGGTAGTACATGAGCAGGCCGAAGATCTCGAGCGTCGTGATGAACGTGCCGCGCTCGTCTGCCAGGCCCGACCGGTCGGCGTCGCCGTCGAGGAGCAGCCCGAGGTCGTAACCGCCGCCGGCGAGCGTCGCCAGGGCCTGATCCACGTTGGGCGGGATCGGCTCCGGGTTTATGCCACCGAAGTACGGGTTCCGCTCCGAGTGGATCTCCGTGACGTGGATCCTGCCGCCGGCCAGCAGTCGCGGCAGCCAGCCCGCACCCGACCCGTAGAGCGGATCGATCAGGACGCTCACGTCGGCCGCGGCCAGACGCTCGAGATCGATGTTGGGGCGAATGAACTCCACGTAGCCGGCATACGGGTCGAACCGCTCGATCAGGCCTGCCGCCTCGGCGTCGGCGATCGGCCGGCGGGCGATTTCCTGCCCGGCGTTCGCCGCGATCAGCGCCTCGACGGCGGATAGCATCTCCGGGCCCCCGGCGGCGCCGGTCGGCGACTTGACCTTGAAGCCGTTGTCGGTCCAGGGGTTGTGGCTGGCGGTGATGACGATCCCGGCCGCGGAACCGCGCTGGACGACCTCGAACGAGGACATCTGCGTCGGCACGGCCTCTCTCGACAGAGCGACCGGGATGTCGTGGGCGGCGACGACCTCAGCGGCTGCCGCGGCGAAATACTCGCTCACGAAACGGCGGTCGTAGGCAATGACGATCCCTTTGGACTGCTCGCCTCGGTTGGCCACGTACTGCGCCACGGCATCGGCGCACCGACGGACGTTCTCGAACGTGAATTCGTCGGCCGTCCTGGCGCGCCAGCCGTCCGTCCCGAAGACGATTCGCGTCGGCCCCGACGTTGCTGCGATTGCGCTCAAGGCTTGGTCTCCATGGTCGAAGGGGGTCTGGTTGACAGCATCATCTCCTCGGCGATAGCCCTCACATCCTGCGAGCGATCCGCGGCGCAGATGAGCAGCGCTTCGGGCGTATCGACCACGATCGTGTCTTTCAGTCCGATGGTCACGACCAGCCGGCCGCCAGCCAGGACCAGCGTGTTCGACGAGCCGAGATCGCGCATGTTGCCGGTGCCGACGGCTCCGTCCGATCCGGTTGCGCCGGTCCGCGCCCCGCTCGCGCCGCCGTGCGCTTCTTCGTTCCACGCGTCTCGCAGCGCCGCCCAGCTGCCGAGATCGCTCCAACCGACGTCGATCGGCACGACCGCCACCGCTCCTTCGAGTGAAGCAGGCTCCATCACGGCATAGTCGATAGAGGTGGACCGCAACAGCGGATAGGCCAGATCGAGGTCTTCCCCTGTGCCGGACGAGCAGATCGCCCGTATCGGTACCACGATTTCAGGAGCGTGCCGGAACAGCCTGTCGCGGATCGCGCCGCGCGTCCAGACGAAGATGCCGGCGTTCCAGCTTGCGAGCCCGGTGGCGATGAGCTCCTCGGCTCGTTCCGCGGTGGGCTTCTCCACGAATCGATCGACTGCGTATGTCTCGCGCCCACCCACGACTCGCGCCGGGGGTCGGGCCAGGACATACCCGTAGCCGGTCTCGGGCCGATCCGGCTTCACGCCCAGAGTGACCAGATGGCCGTCGGTGGCCACGTCCGCGGCCACCGCGAGCGCCGCCCGCAAGCCGGCTTCGTCGGCGATGTGCGCGTCTGCAGGCAGGACGAGCATCACTTCGTCGGCGGGTCGAGCGATCGCTTCGGCGGCGAAGGCGACGGCGGCCGCGGTGTTGCGGCCCAGCGGCTCGCCCAGGAAGTTGGACTCGGGGATCCCGGGCAGCTGCTCGCGGACGAGGTCGCAGTAGCGCCGGTCGGTTACGACAAACACGTCCGCCGGCGCTACGAGAGGTGCGAGCCGCGCCACGGAACGCTGGATGAGGGTTTCTTCGCCGATCAGTCGCAGAAACGGCTTCGGACGCTCCGGCGTGCTCAGCGGCCAGAGCCGCGTTCCCCCACCGCCGGCCAGGATGACGGCGTACATGCGGTCAGGATCCGGCGACGGCTACGGGAATGGATACGCCGCACTCGTCGGCCAGCGCCGCGGCCATGTCGGTCCGCTCCCACGGGAAGTCCTGATCGGTTCGGCCGAAATGGCCGTAAGCGGCCGTGGCCTTGTAGATCGGGCGGCGCAGATCCAGGGCCTCGATGATCCCGGCCGGCCGCAGGTCGAAGTGCTTCTCGATGGCGGCGAGGATTCGCGCGTCCGGAACGTGCTCCGTGCCGAAGGTTTCGATCGACACCGACGCCGGCTTCGCGATCCCGATGGTGTAGGCGAGCTGGATCTCGAAGCGGTCCGCGAGCCCCGCGGCCACCACGTTCTTCGCCACCCATCGAGCCGCGTAGCTGGCCGAGCGGTCGACCTTCGTCGGNNCCCATCGGGCCGCCGATGACGAAACGGCCGGTGGCATTGATGTGAACCTGCGGGTCCGTGCGCCGCAACTCCGCCGGAATGGACGGCAGGATGACCGCCTCCATGATGTCCGGCCAGAGCTTCTCGTTGGCGATGCCGGGATCGTGCTGGGCCGCGACCACGATGTTGGTCACGCGCTTGGGCACGCCGCGCTCGTACTCGACGGTGACCTGAGTCTTGCCGTCGGGTCGCAGGTAGGGCAGCTGGCCGCTCTTGCGAACCTCGGCCAGGCGGCGAGCCAGCCGATGGGCCAGCGTGATCGGCAGCGGCATCAGCTCCGGCGTCTCGCGGCAGGCAAATCCGATCATCATCCCCTGGTCGCCGGCACCGAGCTCACTACCCTCGCCGACGCCTTGGGCGATGTCCGGCGACTGCTCCTTGACGCTGACCAGCGTGCCGCAGGTCTGGTAGTCGAACCCGTACTCGGCGTTGGTGTAGCCGATCTCCCTGACGGTCTCGCGCACTACCGCCTGGAAATCGACGTAGGTGGAAGTCGTGATCTCGCCCAGGACCAAGACGATGCCGGTAGTTGTGGCGGCCTCGCACGCAACCCGCGCATCGGGGTCGTCGGTCAGGATCGCGTCCAGAATCGCGTCCGAGATCTGGTCGCACATCTTGTCCGGGTGCCCTTCGGTAACCGACTCGGATGTGAACAGGTATCGAGGGTCGTCGAGGAAACTGGCCATCGTTCTCCAGGGTTCGGGCGCCGAGGCAGCGGGCGCTCCCCCCGTCACGGGGCAGCCCGAAGGTTAGCACGCGAGCGCCGACCCACCCGGCGAGGACCACCTGACGTTCAGGCGGCCGGTGTCGCGCGACCTGCGACGAGCCGAGGACGATCCGCGTTGACGGCCGGATCGTTGGACAGAATGCCGGAGTGGCAGGCGACGGAACTACCGGGGCACCAAGTCTTGACGACCGGGCTAGGCTCCTACTCCTTTGGCTTCCACGGCTGCTTCGACTTCTGCCGAGCCCTGGCCTTCCGCCCGAGGAACGTTCGTGAGTAGTACCGCTCTGGCACCCGCGTTATCTCCAGACCACGCGAGACAACGGCCACGACGAACTGGGTTCCGAAGATCGACAACGCCGCGATGTCGAAGAACGCCGCGAAGACGAGCGCCAGATGCACCCACACTGCGAGCGCGTCCCACCAAAGGTTCACTGGAAACTGGTCTTCTGGTTGACCCGGCAGCCAAAAGACCTCTCGATAGAAACCAGGAAGCATCACGAGAACGCCGGCCGGCGCGAACACGAGAAAGGCGACCAACAAAGCTCGTGCCATCGGAGTGGCGGCGGGCCAGCGGCCGTCGCTCGAGATCCACCAGAATCGCAAGATACCGACGCTGGCGAAACAAACCGCCAAGAACATTCCTCGCGGGTCGACTTTGTTCGCCGCGGACCACCAGGGCACCTGTACGAGAGCGGCAACGCCTACTCCGAGCGCTGCAATGGTCGCGCCCAACAGGAATACAAGGGCTCCATATCGATGTGGGATCTCGGGATCGGGCTTGCTCATTCCGAAGAGGTCCCTCCCGCGGGCTGGCGGGTGGGCCGCCGAAAACCCAACCCATTCAAGGTCGCTGAACCAGGACAGACCGCGGGGTCATTGACGCTCCTATTTGTTCGGAAGCGTGGCCTGGGCTACCAGGACGAGGAGGACTGGAACGCCCAACAGAGCGAATACGACGAGAGATCTCCGCAGGCGCCAGGGCCAGGATCGTTTGGTCCTGAGCCAGCGCACGAGCAAGATCACTGCCGAGAGCCAGCCAGTGCCGACCATGAATCCGGCGACTGCCCCAAGCAGCGACGGCGGATTGGAGGTCTTGACAAACTGGGCCAGAAACGGGAGGGCGAAGATGATGCCTAGTCCGATGGCTGCCGTCGGGCCCCACAGCGGACCCCGGAAGCCCTGTTCGAAGCGATCCATTGCCACAGGCTTCTTGGCACGCCAGGCATCGAGTGTTAGGCCGTCGTCCACGCAGACGCCGTCCACGAATACCAGGGTCTTGTACCAGTAGCGTTGTGGCTGGAACTGGACGACAACAATCGGAGGATCAGTGTTGGGAAGCTGGCATTCGATCCAGGGATTATCGAGGGTGGGCTTGATCGTCTCGACCACGACTTCGCCGTCCACGAGAACTGACGCCACCCGACGCCAGGACGATCGCGCGACGGAAAGCACCGCTGCGCCTCCGCGCCATGGAATCTGCCACACCGCTTCATCGCCTCCGAGTCCCGCGGCAGACTGGGGACGGTCCGCGCTGGGATTTCGACCGGCGCGTCCTGCCCTAGATCTAGGCATCACGTATGTCTCACCCCAGCCCCCTTCATCACGCCTTCTCGCGCATCAGGTCTTGCAGGGCAGCCACTTGTTCCGGCGACAGGGCGCGCTCCGTACATCCACGCCAGGTCCGAACGCCTGACTGTGTAGCCCATTTCCAGCTTCTTCATCGGTCTCTGAAATCGAGGCTGCGTGGCGAAGTCAGCGCGCACCACGACCTGCTGGTCTTCAACAGATCCCCCACGATTCGCGTCGTCCTCTCAGGTCCCGTGTTGCCAGGACTTCATGTATTGGGCCTGCTCGGGCGTGAGCGGGTCCAGGGCGATGCCCATCGCCGTCAGCTTGAGGCGGGCCACTTCCCGGTCTATCGCCTCGGGCACGTCGTAGACGCCACCGGCGAGTTCGGCATGGTGGCCAGCCAGGTACTCGGCGGTGAGAGCCTGGTTGGCGAAGCTCATGTCCATCACCGCGGCCGGATGGCCTTCGGCGGCGCTCAGGTTTACGAGCCGGCCCTCCGCCAGAACGTGGAGCCGCCGATCGCCGAGGTCGTATTCCTCGACGTTTTGCCGGACTTCGCGGACCCGGCCGGCAGCCAGCTTCTTGAGCGCCGGCAAGTCGAGTTCGACGTCGAAGTGGCCGGAGTTGGCCATG
>PMBR01000061.1 GCA_003152995.1 Chloroflexota bacterium
GAGGCCAAAGCGCTGCGCAAGCTGCGCCACCCGTCCCGCAGCCGCAAGCTGAAGGACTACCTGGAGTAGACCCCGCGGCGCGGGTCCGCTCGGTCCGGCCGAGAGAGTCCATCGTGGCGGCTCTGGCCCTTCCCGCGCTCGCATCGCCGCCCCGACCGTGAACGCCGAAACATGCCTCGCCTCATCGGCGACTAAGAGGAGTAAATGACAGATCTCGCTGCTCTCGGGTCGATACACGGATCACTCGCACTAGAAGACGACGCCGACTCCATGCCGCTTGCCGTGCTCGTCCCTCCGACCCGGCTGGATCCCGTGGCACTCGAGGAGCCGACTCCCGAGGAGCTCGAGGCTCTTTCGGTAGACACGGTCGAGATCGATGACCCGGTCCGGATGTACCTGCGCGAGATCGGTCGCGTTGCCCTGCTGAGTGCCGAGGAAGAGGTCGTTCTGGCCAAGGCGATCGAGCTCGGCGAACAGATCGCGGCGGAACCCTGGAAGGCGATTCTGTCGCTCTTCGAATGGACCAAGCACGGCACGGAGCCAAAGACACGGGCGCGCCGCCGCGAGCACGTGCTGCCCTATGCGGCGGATGCCGAGCGGATGGTACGGGCGGCGCTCGAGGCCGGGGAATTGCCGGCGGTGCCTGAGTTCCACTTGACCGGCGCCCAGCGCGAGGCTGTCGGCGAGCGGGCCAAGGGACTTCTGCGGGATGCCAGGTCGCTCATCGCGGCGTACCGTGCGGCGCCCGACGTGGATGGTCTGCTGGCGCTGGTCGATTTCGCGTTCGAGGCCGTGCACAACGGTGATCTGGAAGCCCGAGACAACACCGGATTGCGGGCCCTCTACGACTGGACACGCGAGACGGCCTGGAGTCGCCTCCAGGCCTGGATCGAGGCCGGCAACGGCTCGGATATCCTGCGCGAGATGGGCTGGGATCCCGATGTCCCAGCGACCACGCGGCTCCGCGACCGGCGCGGGGTCATCATCCACACCGGCCAGGAGGCGCGGACGCATCTCACGTCGGCCAACCTCCGATTGGTCGTCTCTATCGGCCGCAAGTACGTCGGGCGGGGCATGTCCTTCCTCGACCTGACGCAGGAAGGCAACATCGGCCTGATCCGAGCGGTCGAGAAGTTCGAGTACGAGAAAGGATTCAAGTTCAGCACGTATGCGACGTGGTGGATCCGCCAGGCGATCACGCGAGCAATCGCGGACCAGGCCCGCACCATCCGCATCCCGGTTCACATGGTCGAGACGATCAATCGTTTCGTGAGGGTTTCGCGAACGCTGCTCCAGGAGCTCGGGCGCGAACCGACGATCGAGGAGATCGCGGAGGCGATGAGCAAGGGTCAGGAAGCCGTCATCACTCCGGACAAGGTCCGCGAGATCATGAAGGTGTCGCAGGAGCCGGTCTCGCTGGACAAGCCGATGGGCGAAGAGGAAGACTCGCGCCTGGGCGACTTCATCGAAGATCACGGCGCGATTGCTCCGGCCGAGGCTGCGTCGCACCAGCTTCTCAAGGAGCAGGTCGAGGCGGTTCTCGACTCGCTGACCGGCCGCGAGCGCCGCGTCCTGCAGCTGCGCTTCGGGCTTGAAGACGGCCGCGCTCGCACTCTCGAGGAAGTGGGCAANNCAAGCTGCGCCACCCGTCGCGCTCGAGGAAGCTCAAGGACTACCTGGAGTAGCACGGGGCCGGGGAGTGGCGCCGGGCTGGCCAAGCGGGGGGAGGGGCGTTGCGCATGGTGGGCGCGAGAGGCGCCGGACCTCGCCGACCCCCGCGCCGCGCCGCAACGGGCGACGCGTCGGACCCCTGGCGGGGCCCTCGAACCGCCGGCCCCGTGTACGCTGGCCGCGTCGTAGCCGAATTCGGAGGAACTGAGTGAACGCTGGCGAAGCTGGACCGCTCGTGTCGGCCGAATGGCTGGCCGCCCACCTTCACGACCCTGATCTTCGGATCGTCCACGTCGCGCTGGACCGCGGGATCTACGATCAGGCGCACCTGCCGGGCGCCGTATTCGTCGACATGCATGTGGATCTGGCCAGGCCCGGCAACCGACCCGAAACGGGCACAGCCAGGCGCCAGTACCTGGTTCCGACGCGCGAGGAAGTGGCGGGCTCCCTGACTGCGTGGGGAGTTGCCCCGGGCGGGCGCATCGTCTTCTACGACGATGGCAACAACCGCCAGGCGATACGCGGCTACTGGGTCATGCGCCTGTATGGTTTCCCGCGCGATCGCGTCCACCTTCTCGATGGCGGACTGAAGGTCTGGCAGGCGGAGGGGCGACCGACGACTGCCGAAGCGACGACGGCGCCGCGGGTCGAAGCTACGGAACGGCTCCACGAACGCGACGACTCGCTCATCGCCACGGCCGAGCAGGTCCTGGCCTGGAGCCGCGAGGCGAGCGCCACCGACGGTCCCAGCTCGCTGCTGGACGTGCGGACGATCGACGAGTTCCTGGGCAGCGACGTTCGGGCTGCCCGTGGCGGCAGGATCCCGGGCGCGAAGAATCGCGTCTTCAGCGACTTCGTCGCGCCCGATGGGCGGCTCCGGAGCGCGCCGGAGGCGCTGGCGATCCTGCGGGGGACCGGCGTCAAGCCCGAAGAACTGCGCGCCACCTACTGCCAGGGCGGCGTCCGGGCCGCGCTGGTGTGGTTCATCCTCCACGAGGTTGCGGGACTGAACGAGGTCCGCAACTACGCCGAGTCGTGGGAGGAATGGGGCAACAGGCCGGATCTGCCAGTCGAGAAGTAGCGTGGTCGGGCCGTCGGACTACCGCGGCCCAGCATGCCGGCTCGCCGATGCGACGCTACGCGTAAGTGTCGACTACCGACCGCACGCGAATTGCCCGCCGAGCTCGATCGAGGTCCCAGCCCTCCGGCAGCGCGAACGAGACGGAGACGTCTCGTCCCGCAGGCAGATCGAAGTAGTTGTCGCTGAAGATGACGTCCGCGCCGTCGAGCGAGAGCTCGACCCAGCGCGCGAGTGTGTCCGACCGCTGGCGGACGGTCGCGCGACCGTCTGAACCCTCGATCGCCGTCTCGATCGCCGGCCGGCCCAGGGCCAGCTGCTTGTCCGGGACGAAGGGCGTCACGATGAGCGAGCGCCGGGATCCGGCCTCGAGTAGTTCCGTCACGAGGACGAGCGAGCGGCGCTCATCGGTGGACGTCGCGATGGGAACCCGGACCACGGCGGTCGTGGCCAGGCCTGAGGACTCCACCGGCTCGAGACCAGACGCCACGACCTGGCCGTCGAGCCGCTCCAGCGACCAGTGCACCTCACCCCGCCAGAGCGCAGCCATGTCGTTGGTCACGGCCAGAGAAACCCCGTCCGAATCGACCTCGGCGGAGAGCAGCACCGGCGCGTAGAACCGCCGCGTGGCGTACTGCAACGCCTTCCAGCGGCCGAAATAGTCGATGCTGGCCCACGAGGAGACCGGCCAGCAGTCGTCGAGCTGCCAGTACAGCGCGCCGCTGCAGCGGTCCCGCTGCCGCCGCCAGTGCTCCACGCCCACGCGCATCGCCTCGGCATGGAGGACCTGGCTCAGATACACGAGCGACGGGAAGTCCTTGGGCAGCCGGAACTGCTGCGCCATGTAGTAGAGGATCCTGGCGTTGCCCGTCGGGCAGCGCTGGTGGTGGTCGAGCAGCGGCGAACCCAGGTTCCAATCGGCCGGATCGGGCGCGAACGCGGCAACCGTCGCCAGCGCCGGCAGCGACTCGAAGCCGAACTCGCTGACGAACCGGTAGGTCTCGTGGCCGTACGCTGAGAAGGGCGCCAGCGCGTGCCAGACGATCCACTCGTGCTCGTCACCGCGGTTGCCGCCGATCGGTTCCTCCAGCGGCCGTCCCGACGAAGGCGAGCTCGGCCAGTAAGGAGTGGCCCCGTCCTCCGCCCCGACCCACGCGGGCAGCGTATTCGAGAAGAAGCGCAGATAGGCCTCGCGCAGGTCCCCGTTTTCAGGCCGGTCCCAGCCCCAGATCGTCCAGCCGCGCTCCATCTCGTTGTTTCCGCACCACAGCGCCAGGCAGGCCCGATGCCGCAATCGCCTGACCTGCTCGCGGATCTCGGCCGCCACGTTGGCCAGGAACTCGGGATCCGTCAGCGGGTAGACGCTGCAGGCGAACATGAAGTCCTGCCAGACCAGGATGCCGTACCGGTCGCACAGGTCGTAGAAAGCTTCGATCTCGTAGTAGCCGCCGCCCCAGACCCGGATCATGTTGTGGTTGGTCGCCGCCGCGGCGCCGATCAGAGCCTCGAGCCGCTCAAGGGTTACTCGTGCCGGAAACGAATCGGCGGGGATCCAGTTGGAGCCCTTGGCGAAGACGGGCACGCCGTTGACGACGAAGGTGAACGATTCGCCCCATTCGTCGGGCTCGCGCCTGAGTTCGAGCGTCCGCAGGCCGACCTGGTAGGCGCGGGCGTCCAGCGTTCGATCGCCGGCCGTCAGTTCAACTTCGACTCGATAGAGCGGCTGGCCACCCAGGCCGTTCGGCCACCACAGTTCGGGGTTGGCGATTTCGAGCGAAAGGCTTGCGGTCGACTCTCCAGTCGGGACGGCCACCCGGGCGGTCTCGACTCGACCGTTTGGGTGCCCGACGCGCAGGACGGCTTCGATCGCCGGGGCGCGGCCGTCGACCCGTTCGGCTCGAAGGCGAGCGACGATTCGGGCCCGGCCACCCTCGACCGTCTGCTCGATGCGGACCTCCTCCAGTCGCGCGGAGCTCCAACCCTCGAGGTGAACGTCCTGCCAGATGCCGATGTTCGGCAGCCTGGGTCCCCAGTCCCAGCCGAAGTGGCACGGCGCCTTGCGCAGGTAGGGGCCGCCGGGGAGCGTCTCCTTGGGCCGGTCGAGCGCGCGAATCGCGTTCAGTTCCGCGCCGCGCCGGACGGCCGAGCGGAAGAGCACCGCGACCTCGTTGTCGCCCGGGTGGAGCCGGCCGGTTGCGTCCCAGCGCCAGCTCCGGAACATGTTGTCGGCGCGGCCCAGCAACTCCCCGTTGAGACGGACTTCGGCCAGGGTATCCAGGCCGTCGAAGACAAGGGCGAGGCGCTCCTCCGCCGCGACGGCGGCGTCCAAGTGGAAGGTGCGGCGGTATTCCCAATCCCGCTCGGCGACCCATTGAACCCGCAACTCTTCGTCGCCGACGAACGGGTCGGCGATCCGGCCGGCCGCCATCAGATCGGTGTGGACGCCGCCGGGAATCTGGGCGGCCAGCCACTCGTTCGAGCCGTCCTGCCGCAACTGCCACGCGCCGCCGAGAGACTGACTGATCACTTGTCCTCCTGGTCGGAGCGGCCCTTCCGTGCGCCTCGACCGGCGGCCCAGACCGCAGCCGGGCGCGGCGCATCGGGTGCCGGTGCCGTGCTATTCTGTCGCGCGGCGCCGAGCCATCGCCTTCCGGCAATGGCTTTGGCAGTTGCCTTCGGCAACTGCGCGTGGCGCTACTCGCTCCGGCGTAGCTCAGTGGTAGAGCGGGCGGCTGTTAACCGCTTGGCCGTAGGTTCGAATCCTACCGCCGGAG
>PMBR01000140.1 GCA_003152995.1 Chloroflexota bacterium
GCCGCCGCGCCGCTTACCGCCGGGCCGCCGGCCGCCGCGCGGGCAGCTCCGCGCCGGGACAGGCGCAGGCCAGTGGGGCGCGGCCATGGTCCGTCGGTACCGGCCATAGGGTGGAGCGCGTCGGGCAGCCGGCGCGCGGCCATGACGGCAATCCAGCCGGCGTAGAAGAGCAACCACATGTTCGGCCCGATTGATCCGGCGCCCAGGACGAACCACATGGCCGCGCCGCTCTGGAGCATGAGAACGGCGGGCAGTGCGAAGACAAAACCGTGCGGCCAGAGCGATGGCGACACGAAGATCGAAGCCAGGCCCAGCGCCGCAAGCCCGCGCCTGCCCGAGAAGAGCAGGGCGGCGGCCACGGCGCCGATCGAAAGCGCGACGAAGACGGCGCCCGGCAGGTACCGCGCGGCCGAGAAGCCGAACATCGAGATCACCGCCGGCTGCGACTGGGCGCGATATCCGAGTTCCGCGAACCAAGCCCGCCATGCCTCCAGGCCGACGACCGGCAGGGTCACGAGCACGATCGCTGCCGCGGTCCCCAGCCCGAAAACCAGCCCGCGCCAGCGTCTGGTCCGCACCAGCCATAGCGCAGCCAGCCCCGACTGGACTTTGAAGAGGCCGTCGAGAACCAGACTCCCGCCGGCCCGATAGGCGAGCGCGAACAGCAGGAACGTCAGGCTCGCTACGTTGCCGGATTCGAAGCCGACCATCACCGGCGGGAAGGCGAGAAGGATGAGACTCCAGATCGGCCCAAGGCCCAGCGCCCGAAAGGAGCCGTAGGCGCAAGCCACCAGGAAAGCGATCCACGCGAGGGCTACCGGCTGGTTCGGCAGTTTCGAAAGCAGCCCGAAGAGGGGGAGCAGCGGCGGGGGATACAGGAAGAAGTCCTGCCCGGCGCTCGTGGGCCAGGCCGTCACGGGAGCGGTCATGTAGGGCTGCCCGCCCGCCATCCAGCGCCCCGCCGAACCCAGATACACGTTGAAGTCGTACAGGTGGTTGCTCTGCTGCCACAGCAGCAGGTCGAAGAGCAGCCAGCCGACCACGACCCAGATCACCAGAACCAGGCCCAGCCACGAACGGCTGACCGGCGCGGCGGCTGCTCGGACGCGGGTGACGGCGACCGCCGCGGCGGTCGCGACGATCCAGACGAGGCCGAATGGGAGTCCGCCGACCGGGCGGCCGAGCTGGCCGAGGAACGCGAACGCGACGACTGCCATGGCCGCCGGGATCGCGGCGTCGAATGCCCCCAGTCGCGCCCAGCGCAGGCTCGCCACCTCAGCGACCCAGCCGCGAATCCTGTCTACCGACGGACGAAGTCCCTCACTCACGCGGCAATTCTAGGGTGCCAGGTCGGGGCTCCACCGGCCCGGCCTCAGACGCCACCGGCCCGGCCTCAAACGAGGTGGGCGCTACCACGGCCGCCGCTCACCACTTCCCCCTGGGCATAAACGCAGCGAGGCCGGTTCGCGCCCCCCACGCGAACCGTCCTCGAGTGTTCAATTGGCGCCGGAAAGGCTATGGCTGGTACAGCTCGGCGGAGGCTAGAGGCGCGCCACGTGGGCCGCCCACGCCACCGGCGATGAGCACGCGCCCGTTGGGGAGCAGCGTGGCCGTCGGGCCGGATCGTCCCATCGACATGGAACCGGTGACGCTGAACGTGCCGGTCCGTGGGTCATACAACTGGGTGGTGGCAAGAGGCGAATCGGGGGCCGAGTCCGCCACGCCCCCGACGATGAGCACCCGCCCATCCGACAGAAGAGTGGCGGTGGTCAACACCTGGGCCGACGTCATCGAGCCGGTTAGGCTGAACTTGCCGGTCGCCGGGTTGTAGAGCTCGGCCGACGTGAGGGAGGTGTTGTCGGCAAAGCCCACGCCTCCGGCGATCAGGACGCGACCGTCGGATAGAAGAGTGGTA
This sequence comes from Chloroflexota bacterium, assembly GCA_003152995.1. Lineage (GTDB taxonomy): Bacteria > Chloroflexota > Limnocylindria > Limnocylindrales > CSP1-4 > Fen-1039. Next base: position 1,916 of record PMBR01000140.1, read on the forward strand.
GTCGGACTGCTTCGGAGCTCTGTCATCGATCCGGTCGAGTTGAACTTGCCGGTCGCCGGGTCGTACAGCTCGGCTGACAGGGTGGGTCCTGTCAGTATGGTGCCATCCGAAATGCGCTTCGTGGTTACGCCCCCTGCGATGAGGACGCGGCCGTTTGGAAGAAGCGCTGCCGACTGGACCATGCGACCGACTGCCATCGAGCCGGTCTGGCTGAACTTGCCGGTCGCCGGGTCATATAGCTCGGCCGAAGCGAGAGCCATGCCGTGAATGTCCTCGCCTCCTGCGATGAGGACGCGGCCGTTCGGAAGAAGCGTGGCCGTGTGGCTGGAGCGAGCCACCGTCATCGCGCCGGTTGAGCTGAACTTGCCGGTCGCCGGGTCATATACGTCGGCTGAAGCGATGGTCCCGGTGCTGTTGGCGCCTCCCGCGAAGAGGACGCGCCCGTCGTTCAGCAGCGTGGCAGTGCCGGCTTGATCGATCGACATCGAGCCGGTGGGGCTGAACTTGCCTGTCGCCGGGTCGTAAAGCTCCGCCGCCGCGAGATTCGAGTTGCCGTCGGTGCCCCCGGCGATGAGTACCAGGCCATTGGCCAGGAGAATGCCGGAGGCGCTGGCCCGGGGCGAGGTCATCGAGCCCGTTTGGACGAACGTGCCCGGGGCCAGGGGAGACTCGGTCGCGACCTGAGTCACAACCGGACTGGGCGAAGCCACCCGGGGAGCCGGGGAGCCGGTACGACTCGGGCCGACCGGGGCCGGACTGGACATCATGAGCGGCACGCCCACAACAGCGGCGACGAGTGCCAGGACAACAGCAACAGCGGCGAACCTGGCGACGCGCGGAAACGCAGGAAAGGCCGGAAGCGATCGCCGCGCTGCGCTCAAGCGGTCCGGAAGCTTGTAGAGCACGTCCCCCAGGGAAGCCGGCTCGGGGGCGCCTGCGCTCGCAAGATGAGAACGGATTTGTGCGTCCAGGTCCTGCTGGCTGATCTTGCGGTTCATCATTCCACCTCCCAGCCGGTTCGGCTGAGTTCTGCCCTGATGCGTCGGTTGGCAGCGAACAGCCGCCACTTCACGGTTCCGCTCGGTACGCCCAGGACCCGGGCGATCTCGCCGACCGCGAGGTCGTTCCAGTACCGGAGCACGACGACCACTCGCTGCTCCGGGCCCAGGCAGTCCAGCGCCCGTGCGACGCCGTCTCTGAGCAGCCCTGCGTCGAATGAATCGGGGGCCGGACGGTCGTCCTCGCCGATGGGGTCGACCTGTAGAACCCTGCGGTGCCGCAGGTCGTTGCGGCAGACGTTCACGACGATCCGAGTGAGCCAGGGCCGAAAGCTGCTCAGGTCGCGCAGCTTGTCGAACGATCCCCAGGCGCGCAGGATCGCCTCGTTGACGGCGTCCTCGGCGTCGCCTCGATTGCCGAGGATCCGGGTTGCGAGCTGGTAGGACGCGCTGATTTCCGCGGCGGTCAGTCTCCCGAACGCCTCGCGTCTGTCAGCTTCGACCGAGTCTGCGGCAGGCGACCTCTTCGCGTCGCCGTTCTCGTTCATCACGGTAATCAAGTCTGGCACCGTCCCTTCTTGTTCCGTACACCATTCCAGACACGCGGGGACGGTCATTCGTTGGTTCTCGGCGCGAACTCTCGGCGCCGACGGACAGATATGGACCAAGCGCCGGAGATTCCGCGTGGGCCACTGTCGGCCTACCATGGGGACGTGCTGAGCCGAGTGCGTTCTTCGATCGCGCGACCGAGCCGGCCGCCGCTGGGCGGCGTGGTGCTGGCTGCGGCCGGGCTGGCCCTGGCGACGGTGCTCGCCTTCGTCCTCGTGCGGGTGCTCGGCGTGCCCGACGCCGCGATCGTCTACCTGCTGCCGGTGGTGGCGATCGGGATGGCCTACGGCAGCTGGCTGGCCATCGGCACGTCTGTCGCATCGTTCCTCATCTACGACTTCTTCTTCGTTCAGCCGCTCTACACCTTCTCCATCGCCTCGGCGGAAGAGTGGCTGGACCTGCTGCTCTTCCTGGTGGTCGCCATTGCGATCGGTCGGCTCAGCGCGCTCCAGCTGCAGCGCCGCCGCGAGGCCGAGTTCCGCAGCGCGGAGGCGCGGGCGATGTTCGCGATGAGCCGCGACGCAGGCAACTCGGCCACCGCCCTCGAGGCGGCGCCATTGCTCGCCAATCGGCTCGCGCGCGAGGCGGCGATGGATCGTGTTTGGGTTGGCCTGGGCCCGTCGCCAGCAGAGGAGCATGTCGTGGCCGACAGCCGGCCGGGTGCGCCGAGGCCGTCGCTCCTGTCCCGATGGGTGCTCCACTCGACTTCCGCAGAGACGCAGCCGAACTGGGCGCGGGTCCGAGACACGCCGGGCGGCCGGCTTCACGGACAAGCCCAGGAGCAGGCACAGGTGCGCGCCCGCGATCAGGCTCGGGACCACGCGGACCACCGCGCCCACGAGCACGAAGAACCGGTGACCGTCTTTCGCGTCCAGATCCAGGTGGGCGGCGACACCATCGGCTCGGTCTGGGCGACACGGGTTCACGGCGACCCGCTGCCGGGTCGCTCGCACAGTCGGTTGCTGGCCGCCGCCGCAGACCAGCTGGGTCAGTCTGTCGTCCGCGACCGTCTCGCCGCCGATGCCACGGCGGCCGAAATCGCCCGCCAGGGGGACGCACTGAAATCGGCCCTGCTCGATTCTGTTTCGCACGACCTGCGCACTCCGCTGGCGGCGATTCGGGCCACGGCCGGGAGCCTGATGGATCCGGACGTCAACTGGACACGCGAACGTGAGCGCGCCGCCGCCCGCTCGATCGATCTGGAGGCGCAGCGCCTGAGCCGACTCGTCGGCAACATGCTCGACCTGAGCAGGATCGAAGGCGGAGCCCTTCGCCCTTCGCTCGAGCTGTACGACCTGGCAGACCTGGTCGATCCGGTGGTCGAACGCCTGACGCCCGCGCTCGCTCCCGCCGCGGTGGACGTCTCGATCCCACACGATCTTCCGCCGGTTCGCGTCGACGCCATCTTCTTCGACCAGATCCTGACGAACCTGCTCGAGAACGCCGCCCGCCACGCGCCCGGCAAGCGAATACGGGTGACCGCTCTCCACGAGTCCGACCGCGGGGTCGAATTCGTCGTCGAAGACGCCGGCGCAGGCGTGCCGGGTTCGGAGCTGGCCCACCTGTTCGAACGCTTCTACAGGAGCTCGCGCCAGCGAGGCTCGCGCAGCGGCGGTGGATCCGGGATCGGTCTGACGGTGGTGCGCGGTCTGGCGGAGGCGATGGGCGGATCGGCGGAGGCGCGGCGGAGCGAGTTCGGAGGCCTGGCAATCGCGGTCCGACTTCTGGTCGAAGGCGAGCCCGTGGCGGTCGAAGGTGCGGCAGGAGTCGAGCCGGAGGCAGCCGTAGCTGGGACCGAAGCTGCGGCCGAACCGGACGACCAGACCCCAAAGACCGCGGCGACCGGGTCTTCGAGCCTCGCCCGTCGCACCCTGCGCGGGCCCGAATGAGCGCCGGCGGAGCCGTCGTCCTGATCGTCGAGGACGACGAGACGGCGCGGGTCGCGATCGCCGGCAATCTCCGAGCGCGCGGCCATGAAGTGGATGAGGCGGGCGACGTGCGCGAGGCCCTGCGGCTGTGGGACTGCCGGCGCCCGGACCTCATCCTGCTCGACCTGGGGCTGCCCGACCTGGACGGTCTGGCGGTCATACGCCGCGTCCGGCGGGAGGCCACGACCCCGATCATCGTGGTCTCGGCGCGGGGCCGAGAAGAGGATCGCGTGGCCGCGCTGGACGCGGGCGCGGACGACTACCTGACCAAGCCCTTCGGGCTGTCGGAGTTGCACGCCCGAATGCGGGCGGTCCTCCGGCGGGCGGCCGGGCCGGAGGCCGACACCGAAGGTCGGCTCCGCCTGGGCCCCGTGGTGATGGACGTACCGCGCCACGAGGTCAGCGTCGGCGAGACGCCGGTGGAGCTGACCCCGCGCGAGTTCGAGCTGCTCAAGGTCCTGCTCTCGCAGTCGGGGCGAGTCGTGACGGCGGGCCGGTTGCTCCGCGCCGTCTGGGGCACGGCCTACTCGGACGAGGCCCACTACCTTCACGTCTACGTCTCGCGCCTGCGGCGCAAGCTCGCCGCCGCAGACCCGTCGGGCGCCGCGGCGAAGCTCATCGTCGCCGAGCCGGGCGTGGGCTACCGCATCGTCGCGGAGTAGGGGAGCGGCCCCGCCACGCGCGGGCAGCCCTACGGCATCACCGCCCGAACCGGCGAGTCGGGCTTGATGAGCGATTTGAGGACCGACCATGGGATCGTGGCGACCGTCTGGTACAGGGCGCCGTCCCACTGTGACTGCGTGGGGTCGTGGAAGATGATCTGCAAACCGTCGGTGGTGGGGTACCACACGTTGAAGTTGGGGGCGCCTGGCTGCGTCTCGGCAGCGTAGGCTCCGCCGTCGGCCGAAACCCCCAGGACTTTGCGAGTCTGACTGGAGAGGACGGCGAGGCCTTGCGCCGGGTTGGTGAAGAGCTCGTCCACGCCGACTCTATGCCCGTCCGAGAGATCGAGCACGAGATAGCCGGTCCAGGTCGCGATAGGCTCCACCGGGGCGGGATATAGAGTCGGCTGCAGATAGAAGGCAAGCGACAGGAAGCCGGGCATTGTGGTATTCGCCTGGGCGAAGCCGCCGACGACGGTCGCCGAGACGGTCGGCGTCCGTCGCTGCTCGCCCAGTGCCAGCAGGGCGGTCGCGAGCTCGCTTGCCCATTGATCGGCCGCGACCGAGATCTCGCGGTTGACGGTTGCATCCGCCTTCGTACCCCGGATCGTCGGTAGGCCGATGCTCCAGGTCGCGACGCCCGACGGATCGTAGCCGTAGGCCACGGACGTGCAGACCGAGTAGGTCCGGTCGGTGGGTGGCGACTGCATACCCGTGGTCCAGCCGTCCGGCCGGTAGACCCACCACTGGTCTGCCGAGGCGCGGGTCATAGCGACGCTGGCGGTGCTGCCCATCGCGTCCGCCGCGAACGTCGCCGGATAGCTGGTCACCACGTACGTGCCGGTCGCACCGCAATCCAGCTGCCCGACCGTCATTTCGCCGATCGTCACGGTCAAGTTCGCAGCCCCCAGGTTCATGACCGTGACTCGCGTCGCCCCGGAAGGGAGCGGGCTGGGGAACGGACTGGGCGTCGTGAGCGCCGGCGCCTGCGGCGTCGCCGAGGTCATCGGCCATGAGGTCGCCTGCGTCGTCGCCGAAGCTGTTGCCCTGGCGGTTGCCGCGGCCGTCGGACCGACCGGGGTCGGCACGTGCTGCATCAGCGGCAGGGCGGCAAGCGCGATGGCCGCGACACCGACGACCACCAGTGCGGCCGGGGCGACCCTTGAAAAGCCATGCCACACGCCGGGCCGGCCGCCGCGGCCCGAGGCGCGTGCCTCGCCACCGGACAGAATCGACCTGACGGTTCGGCCGTGGAGCTTCACCGGGACCGGCGCGCCGGCCAGATCGCGGTAGTAGGAGGAGAGCTCCCGATCGAGTCGGTCGTCGCCTCGAGCGTCCATGTCGCTCATCGATGTTCCTCCGGCCACGTTCGAGACGCGGCAAGTGCGCTGCGCAATCGCCCGCGCGCCAGGTGCAGGCGCGACTTGATGGTTCCCTCGGGCTGCCCAAGGCGTCGCGCGATCTCTCGGACCTCGAGGTCGCGCCCGAAACGAAGGCCGAGCACGATCTGCTCGTCCGGCGTCAACGTGGCTATGGCCCGGCCGAGCTCGTCGCGGTCGGCCATGTCACGTGAGGCGTCCGGAGCGCCGGGCTCAGGGTCCAGCGTGAGCTCCGCGATTGGGTGGCGAGTGCGGTCCCTAAGCCGATCGCGGCATTTGTTGGCTACGATCCGGGCGAACCAGGCGTCGAGCGCGTCCGGGTCGCGCAGGCTCGACCGACGCTCCCAGGCCGACACTACGGCGTCGTGGGCCACGTCCTCCGCCCCGACCGGGTCGCGCAGCATGATCGTGGCCAGGCGGTATGCCTGCGGCAGGACGCGGAGGACGAACGCCTCCATCGTCTCGGGGGCTATCAGGTCCACGGCCTCTGCCCGCGATCTCACGATTGCCCTTTCTCCCACAACTGACTCCCTTGCCGTCCCGACTGCCGACCACGGCCGGCCTCACCCTTACGACGCGGTGGCGAGGTAATCGGTTGAGGTTGTGTCCGGGCATGCGGCAGTGGCGCGCGGTCTGGCGGCCGGGAGTCCGTCCCCTCGAAGTGCATGGACCGATCGTAGTCGGAACTGCGGCCCCGGTCGGGCGCATTGAGGCCCGACATGGAACGAATCGCCGCCGCCGCGCGCCATACTGAGTGAGCGCCGAGCCGGAGGGACCGGCCCGCTCGTCTGCATGCCGGCGGGGACTCGCTCGAGCCCGGTGGGCAAGCCGAGGGGCAGCATGACGGCAATTGCGGGGAACGTGGTTCTCGCCGCCCGATCGGGAGACGCCGCCGCTTTCGCGACGCTCGTCCGTGCCGAAACCCCGGCCGCCTACCGCCTCGCGTTGTCGATCGTGCGCTCACCGGCGGAGGCGGAGGACGCGGTGCAGGATGCCTTCGTGCGGGCCTGGCGAGACATCGGCAGCCTGCGTCAGGTCGAGCTCTGGCCGGCCTGGTTCCGCAGGCTGACTGTTCGAGCAGCGCTCGACCAGACCCGGCGCCGGCCTCGGGTTCGAGAGGTCGACCTCGAACTGGCGTTCAACATGCCGGGGCGCGAACCCTCCGTGCACCCTGCCGACCGGCTAGAGCTCATAGCCGCCTTCGACCGGCTGGCTCCGGACGACCGGGCCATCCTGGCTCTCCGCTTCTTCGCGGACCTCGAAGTCCCCGACGTCGCTGCGGCGCTGGGCATCCCGCTCGGCACCGCCAAGTCGCGCTTGCACCGGGCGCTGGGGCGCCTCCGCGCCCAGATGAGGTAGTGAGATGGAACCCGAAGATCGCTTGTCGGGCGCGCTCCACGCCACGCTCGATGCCGCGCGCCCTTCGCCGGATCTGGAGGATCGCATCGTCGAACGAGTCTCGGTCGCCGGGCGACGGACAGTCCGGTCGAACGTGCGTTTCGGCTTTGCCGGGGTGGCGGCGCTGGTTGTCGTCGTCGCGATCGTCTCGGTCGCGGTCGGCCTGCGGACCGGCCCAGGGCACGATACGACCGGACCGTCGGCGGGCTCCGACATCGCAGCCGGGTCGCTCGCCCGGTTCGACCGTGACGGCCTGGCCTTCGACTACCCGGCCTCCTGGAAGGCTTCGGTTTCCGGGTTTAACCTGCACTACGAGACGATCCTCGACTTCCTCGGGACCGGGTCCGGCCTGGCGACATGCACTGCCATCACTCCGGGGCCGAGCGACAAGTTCCTCAGTGGCACGCAATGCGGGGCCGATCTCAACGTCGGCGCCGGGCAGGTGGTGGTCGAGCTGTCTCTGGAGGGCGGGCCCTTCTTCGATTTCCCGATCGATCCGAGCGATCCAAAAGGGATCGAATCCGGCGGAAAGTACGTCACAGTCGGCGGTTTGCCGGCAATCTCCTACGAAGAGACGCTCGCGGACCCAGCGTCCGGAGCGACGCTCGACTGGACTCTCTCCGTGCCCGAGCAAGTGAACAGCCGCTTTACCATCCATGCCGAGATCAAGAGCCCGGGCGCTCAGCAGATGCGAGCCCAGGTCGAGGCGCTGGTGGCGAGTCTCCGCTACGACCCGCCCGCACCGCTGCTCAACCCGGCGGACGGGCCACGGATCGCGGCCATCGGACTGGCGAAGGCGGGCTCGAGCGATCCGGCGCTGGCTTGCTTCCCGAGCGCGCCTGGGACTACCGCGACCGCTACCGTGACGCAGGTGTCGGGGTACTCGGCGCTGCGCAAACCGCTGCCGGTTACGTGTGGCACGGAGATCGCGCCGGTGTCGATCGGCTTGTGGAAGCTGACTCTGACCGAGTCGTGGACGGCGGCCTCCGATCGGTCGGCGGGCAGTTTCACGATAGCGATCTGGCTCGCCGCCGACGGCACGCCGGGCGAGACGCGCAGCGGGCCCGTCGGTTCTTCGATGGTCCCGTACCTGCCGTGAGCGCCGGCATCCTCGGTTACGGCGCCCGCGTCCGCCGCACCCGCCAGCGTCGCAGCGCGATCCCGGACCAGATCGCTTCGACTACGCCGAACGGCCACGCGCCCTGCAGGAAGCCATACGCGGACGAAGCCAGGCACGCGCCGGCGAACGCAAGCACGAACGTCGCCGATCGCGCCTCCAGGGCGTAGAACAGAAGCATCGCCGAGACGGCGAGCGCCCCAAAGAGCGTCAGTGGATCCACGCCGGTTCTCCGCTCGGGACCGTCACGCCTCAGTGCACCGTGAGTGCCGGCTCGCCGACGAGGTGGATCTCCAGGCCGGGGACCGCGTCGAGCAGGCGATCGGCGAGCGAGGCCCGGCCGACGTGCAGCCCGCGGTGCGGCCGATGAACGAGCACCAGGTGAGTGACGCGACGGTCGCGGATGACTTCCTCGAGACCACGTGTCAGGTCCGCCGTCTCTCCGCGGATCATCTCCGCTCCGAGGTCGGTGGCGTAGTCCACGTTCGACTGCGTGTTCAGCTGACGGTCGCGCGAGACCTGGACGCCCGGGGTCTGAACGGCGACGGCCAGGAAGGGCGCGTGCAGCGCGCTGGCGAGCGACGCGGCGCGGCGCAGGGCGCGCCGGCACTCGGGCGACTCGTCCACCAGGGCCATGACCCGTTCGGTCACCGATCCGACTTGCAGGCCGCGTTCGCTGACGATCCCTTCGAGCTCCTGGTCGACCCTTCCGGCCACGAACCGCAGCGCCAGGTCCCGCAGCGCCATCAGGTTGGTGTCGGTGAAGAAGCGCTCGAGAGCGATCGTCGCGCGATCCGGCGGATAGACGTTGCCGTGGCGCATCCGCTGCCGGAGCGCGTGCGGGCTCATGTCCACGAGCTCGATCTCGTCGGCAGCTCGGACGACGGCGTCGGGGACCCGCTCGTGGACCGGCACGCCCAGAATCGTCTCGACCGCGTCGGCGATCGACTCTACGTGTTGGACGTTGCAGGTGCTGACGACCTCGATGCCCGCGTCGCGGATCGCCTCGACGTCCTGCCAGCGTTTCTCTCGCGCTGAGCCCGGGACGTTGGTGTGGGCCAGTTCATCGACCAGGGCCACGGCGGGGTGGCGGGCGATGATCGCGTCAGCGTCCATCTCTTCCACGACTACGCCGCGGTATTCCACACGGCGGCGCGGGACGACCTCCAGGCCATCCAGCAACGCCGCCGTGTGGCGCCGGCCGTACGTCTCGACGAAGCCGACGACCACGTCCGTTCCTCGATCGTGACGGCGGTGGGCCTCTTCGAGCATCTTGTACGTCTTACCGACGCCGGGCGCCATGCCCATGTAGATGCGCATCCGAGCGCGCTCGGGCTTCTTGTCGCCCTGCAATCGCGCGAGCATCTGGTCGCCGGTGGGCCGACCCGGGTCGGCCGATTCGGTCGTCATTGCAACAGTCCATCCAGATCCAGGTTCAGCTCGAGGACGCGCACGCTGGCCGCCCCGATGAACCCGAACAGCGGTTGCGAAGTGTGGCGCGCCACGAGAGCACGCACCGCATCCTCGGTCATGCCGCGGGCTTTCGCAACACGGGCAACCTGGTACTCGGCCGCGGCCGGACTGATGTCCGGGTCGAGGCCGGATGCCGAAGCCGTCACCAGTTCGATCGGCACGGGCTTGCCGCCGTTGGCTTTCTGTTCCGCGTCGACGCGCGCCGTGATCGCATCGATCAACGCTTTCGAGCTCGACGAAAGGTTTGAGCCGCCCGAAACGGTCGCGTCGTAGCCGTTTGCGCCGGCAACCGACGGCCGGCCGGAGAAGTACTTCGGGTCGTCGAATGCCTGACCGATCAGGCTCGAGCCGATGGTGCTGCCGTTGGCGGAGACCATCGATCCGTTGGCCTGCCAGGGAAAGGCGACCTGCGCCGCCGCGGTCACTACCGCCGGATAGATGAAGCCGGTTATCACCGTGAACGCCAGGAGGATTGCCACCGCCGGCCAGAGCTGAGTCTTGACGAAGGATTTCATGGGTTCTCCTACGCCAGGTGAATGGCGGTGATGAAGAGGTCGATCGCCTTGATCCCCAGGAACGGGGCGAAGATGCCGCCGACGCCGTAGATCAGCAGATTGCGGCGGAGCAGATCCGCGGCCGGAGCCGCGCGGTAGGCGACGCCTCGGATGGAGAGCGGCACGAGGGCGATGATGACCAGGGCGTTGAAGATGACCGCCGACAGGATCGCGCTCTGCGGGTTCGAGAGACCCATCACGTTGAGCTGGTTCAGCTCCGGATAGGCCACGGCGAACATGGCCGGCAGGATGGCGAAGTATTTGGCTACGTCGTTGGCGATCGAGAAGGTCGTGATCGCGCCGCGGGTTATCAGAAGCTGTTTGCCGATGGCGATGACTTCGATCAGCTTCGTCGGATCCGAGTCGAGATCGACCATGTTGGCCGCNNCCGTCGCCGGTCATCGCGACCAGGTGACCGTCGGCTTGCTCGGCCCGGATGCGGGCAATCTTGTCCTCCGGCTTTGCCTGGGCCATGTAGTCGTCGACGCCCGCTTCGGCGGCAATGGTCTTGGCCGTCAGCGGGTTGTCGCCGGTGACCATGACCGTCCGGATGCCCATCCGGCGCAATTCATCAAAGCGTTCCTTCAGGCCGGGCTTGACCGTGTCCTTGAGTTCGATGATCCCGAGCGGCGTGCCGTTGCGTCGGATCGCCAGGGGCGTGGCCCCGAGGGACGAGATCTCGTCGGCGAGGGTCTTGAGCTCGGGCGGAGCCGCGGCGTCGAGCGCCGCCTCGATCGCGTCGACCGCACCCTTGAGCACGACCGTGCCGTCGGTGAGGATGACGCCGCTGGTCCGCGATTCGGCACTGAAAGGGACCACCGTCGCGATCTCGGACGCGTCGGGGGTTGGGGCCGTCGCGACTGGGTCCGTGGAAGCGATCTCAGCCAGGAGCTTGCGCGCGAGCTCCACGACGGAACGCCCTTCCGGCGTCTCGTCTTCGAGCGACGTCAGCAACGCCGCCTCGAGCGCGGCCCGTTCGGTCACGCCGGGGAAGGCGACGATCCGCGACGCCAGCCGGTTGCCGAAGGTGATCGTGCCCGTCTTGTCGAGCAGGATCACGTCCACGTCGCCGGCCGCTTCGACAGCCCGGCCGCTCATGGCCAGGACGTTGAAGCGGGCAACGCGGTCCATTCCGGCGATTCCGATGGCCGAAAGGAGGCCACCGATCGTCGTTGGGATCAAGCAAACCAGCAAGGCCACCAGGACGACGATTCCGAGCGGCGCGCCTGCATACAGGCCGAAGGGCCGCAGCGTCGCGGTTGCCAGCAGGAACACGATGGTCAGGCCCGAAAGCAAGATGGACAGGGCGATCTCGTTGGGCGTGCGCTGGCGTTTGGCGCCCTCGACGAGGGCGATCATCCGGTCGAGGAAGGTCTCGCCCGGGTTGGCTGTGATCGAGATCGTCAGTGTGTCGCTGGTGAGGGCGGTGCCGCCGGTGACGCTGCTGCGGATGTCCGTGCCCGGCTCCTTGAGAACGGGCGCCGACTCGCCGGTGATCACCGCTTCGTTGACGTAGGCCACACCTTCGATGACGTCGCCATCGCCGGGGATCGTCTCACCGACGCTCACGACCACGATGTCGCCGCAGCGCAGCGCCGAGGAGCCGATGTCTTCGATGGTGCCGTCGTCGCAGCGTCGGTGGGCCTTGGTCTCCGACCGCGTCTTGCGCAGGGTCGCCGCCTGAGCCTTGCCGCGTGCCTCGGCCAGGGCCTCTGCGTACGTGGCGAAGTAAACGGTGAACCACAGCCAAATCGCGATCTGGAGTTCGAAGCCGGTGGAGCGGCCAACCTCGCCGGCCGCGCCCTTGCTCAGGCCGGCGAAGTCGGAAACCAGGATCACGCTCACCAGGGCAGCCGTGACCTCGACCACGAACATGACCGGGTTCTTTGCCAGCGCGCGCGGGTTCATCTTGCGCACGGCCGGACCTAGGGCGCCGCGGAGCAACTTCGGGTCGAAGATGCCACGGTTGCGAGGGCTGCCGGCAGCCTGCGCCTGGCGGTCTTCGCGGGCGGCGCGTCTGGTGCCCCGACCGGTATCGATCACGGAGAAGGAGGGCAGCCTGCGGCGCAGGCCGCCGGCGATTTCGAAGGCCATCAGAAGAGCCTCCCGGCGTTGTTGAGGAGCTGATCGACTATCGGGCCGAGCGCCAGCGCGGGGAAGAACGTGAGCGCGCCGACGATGACGATCACGCCGATCAGCAGCCCGACCCATATCGGGCCGGTTGTTGGGAACGTGCCAAGAGAAGGTGCCACGCGGCGCTTGGCGGCCATGGAGCCCGCGATGGCCAGGATCGGTACGGTCATTGCGTACCGACCGAGCATCATCGCAAAGGCGCCGGTGATGTTGTAGAAGAGGGTGTTGCCGGTCAGGCCGGCGAAGGCCGAGCCGTTGTTGCCGGTCTGGCTCGAGAACGCATAGAGGATCTCGCTGAAGCCGTGGGGGCCGCCGTTGAGCGGCCCGGCTTTGCCCGCGGTCGTGGCGGTTGCCACCGCTGTGAAGAAGAGGATGCTGAAGGCGAGGAAGAGGACCACGAGCATGGCCATCTTCATTTCATACGCCTCGATCTTCTTGCCCAGGAACTCGGGCGTTCGGCCCACCATGAGCCCGGCTATGAAGACGGCGATGATGGCGAAGACCAGGATGCCGTAGAGTCCGGCGCCCACTCCGCCCGGAGTGATCTCGCCGAGCTCGATGTTGAACAGTGGAACCAGGCCGCCGGCCGGCAGGAAGCTGTCGTGCATGGAGTTGACCGCGCCTGTGCTCGTGCCGGTCGTGACGGTCGCAAAGAGGCCGCTTGTGTCGGGCCCGAAGCGGGTCTCCTTGCC
>PMBR01000103.1:0-28162 GCA_003152995.1 Chloroflexota bacterium
GATGCGGAAGTAGGCCTGGAGCGGCAGCGGAACCTCGACGCCCTTGGGCACGTACACGAACGAACCGCCCGACCAGACCGCGCTGTTCAGCGCCGCGAACTTGTTGTCTTCGGGCGGCACGACGGTCGCGAAATACTTCCGGAAGAGTTCCGGATACTCCTTGAGGCCCTGATCGGTGCCCATGAAGACCACGCCGATCTTCGACAGCTCCTCACGGACGCTGTGGTAGACGACCTCGGAGTCGTACTGCGCACCGACGCCGGCCAGGAACTTGCGTTCGGCTTCCGGGATGCCGAGGCGCTCGAAAGTCTTCTTGATCTTTTCCGGTACGTCGTCCCAGGACTTCTCCTCACCCTGGGACGGCTTGCGGTAGTAAACGATCTTGTCCATGTCGATCTGCATCAGATCGCCGCCCCACATGGGCATCGGCCGGGAAAGGTAGTGCTCGTATGCGCGCAGGCGGAAGTCGAGCATCCATTTCGGCTCGTCCTTGAACCGGCTGATCGCCTCGACCGTCTCGCGGGTCAGCCCGGCCTTGGTTTCCTCGAGGTAGTCGACCTCGTCGTGGAAGCCGAATTTGTACTCACTCGAGACGATCTCTCGGCTGGTCGCCATCGCGCTCCTTTGGCGGCCGTGGGTTCGAGCCCCATTGGGCGCCGAACGTCGACCGCGGGTCGTGCTGAATTCCGACCCCTATTATCGGGATTAGCCGTCGAGCCGTCAAACTGTCGACGGCAGAGACAGCAGAACCGCCTGCTCCAGCTCGGCGCTCCTCCAAACCCTTGCACCGGGTTCCGACGGGGACGATGATCCGCTCGACGGTGCGGCCGCATGCGTCCAGCGGGCTCGCGCCGAGTGGAGGGTCTCCCGATGGCTGCCGAACCGTTCACCGAGCCGATCGTTCTCGACGATGCCGCTCCCGAAGCTCCGCCGCCTGAGCCGGCCCGCTCGAGGCGCTCGATCCTGGGTGCCGGGCTGGCCGGCCTCGCAGGCCTGGTCCTCGGCTCGCTCGGGAGGCCGCAAGCGGCCGAGGCTGCCGCGGGTGGCTCGCTCGTGATGGGTGCCTCCAACGACGCCGGGACGACGAACACGGACCTCGCCACCAACTCGACCGGCACCGGGCTCTATGTCCACCAGAACGGCTCCGGCACGGCCGTTCGGGGCATCGCCAACAACGGCATCGCGGGCTTCTTCACGAGCTCCAACGGTTCGGGTGTCTCAGGTGTCGTGGCGAACAACACCAAGTACGGGGTGTACGGCGGCAACGATGCGCTTACCCACGGCACCGGCGCCGCCATACGCGCGAACGGCGAGCACAACCACGGACTGGTCGCGACGACGGCCGACGTCGACTCATACGCCATCAAGGCCACCAACACCGACCCGACCACCGGCAGCCTGGCCGGGGTTGCGATCCGAGCCATCGCGGGAGGCGGGACCGACGACCAGATCGACGCCTTGAATGTCTACCCTGCCGCCGGCCAGTTTTGCGGCGAATCCGGCGTAGCCGGAGTGGCGTCCTCGATCGCGGGGGTGGGAGTATACGGTTACAGTCACTCGAATATCGGCGTCTACGGTCAAAGCGCCACGGACACTGGCGTCTACGGTTCCAGCGACTCTGGGTATGGCCTCTACGGCTCCAGCGACACCGGGTACGCGATCGTCGGTATCAGCACGTCCAGCATTGGCGTCTATGGGCAAAGCAGTGCCAACTACAGCGTCTACAGTTACGGCGACGCGCATGTCGTCGGCGGCCTCTCCGTCACCGGCACTCTGTCCAAGGGCGGCGGCTCGTTCAAGATCGACCACCCGCTCGATCCGGCCAACAAGTTCCTGTACCACAGCTTCGTCGAATCGCCGGACATGAAGAACGTCTACGACGGTGTGGTCACGCTCGATGCGAAAGGCGAGGCCGCGGTGACCTTGCCCGACTGGTTCGAGACCCTCAACCGAGACTTCCGCTACCAGCTGACGGCGATGGGTCAGGCGGCGCCCGATCTCCACGTCAAGTCGAAGCTGCACGGCGGCGCGTTCTCAATCGGAGGTGGCAACGCCGGTCAGGAAGTCTCCTGGCAGCTCACCGGCATTCGCCAGGACGCCTGGGCCAACGCTCATCGCATCCCGGTGGAAGAGGAGAAGCCGGCAGCCGAGCGCGGCCTGTTCCTCCACCCCACCGAGCACGGCCAGGCCGCTGCCAAGGGCATCGACGAGGTCCACAACGCAGCGATGAAGGCCCGAGCGAAGAAGGAAGCAGCAGCCCGATAGGAACCTGGACGCGACGCCGCCTGCGCCGACCGACGCTGGCGTGAGCAAGGCGCCTCGCAGAAGTTCGGCCGGGCGTCGTCGGTGAACCAGATGGACGAGAGCCCGGCGCGAGGTCGACCGTAGCTCTGTCCTGGCGGCCTGGCCGTCTCGACGGCGGCGAGACTCCGGCGTCCGACTCGTCTGGCGGGCGGAAACCGTGCTATCCTGCCGGCCGCCGGAGGCCTGACGCCTCCCGCCAGCCCGAAGACGAGTCCGTCGCCCGCAATCCGGCGTTCCGCCGGGACCCGGCGCTTCACCCCGGCACAGGACACGGACTCCGAGGAGACCCTTGAGAATCAGCCCGCCAGCGGCAGGACTCGCGGCCATAGCGGCGGTCGTGATCTTCGCCGGCGCCGCCATCTCGATCCGGCCGGAGCTCTCCGACGCGACCGTCGGCCGTGACTCCATGCCCGATGACGGCACCCGGGTGGCGACCGGGGCGCTCGTGGCGCAGCTGTGGCTGGACCAGCATCCCACGCCGACTGCCGAGCCGCCGACGCCCGCCCCGCCGGCGACGGCCTCGCCAACACCCACACCGTCTCCGACTCCAAGCCCCACGCCAACTGCGAAACCCAAGCCAAAGCCGAAACCAAAGCCGAAACCGATCGTCTACGCGAATACCGTTGCCGGCGCGCGGGCATACGTGAGGGCACGTATCGGCATCAGGCAGTACAACTGCATCAATGCCCTCTGGACGCGGGAATCCAAGTGGAACCCGCGGGCAGGCAAGCTGAGCAGCGCCTACGGAATCCCCCAGGCCTTCCCCGGATCGAAGATGGCGGTCTTCGGATCGAACTGGCGGACCAGCCCGATCACGCAGGTGAAATGGGGCATCTGGTACGTAAGCGACCGCTATGGCTCCGCCTGCGTCGCGTGGGCCTTCTGGCAGGTGCACGGCTGGTATTAGCGTCGAGCGAGCGCGGAGCCGACATCGGCGCCCAAAGTGTCCTTGCAACCCCAGCAAGCCGTAGGACAATAGGGCTATTCGTGAAGTCGTGCGCAGGGGCGATGGTGTCAGTGTGATCAGACGGCTCGAGATTCCTTCGGCTGTCGAGGATTGGTTGTGGGCAGCCTACCTCTCGGCCGCCGCGGCACTCTTCGTCATCTCCGCGACCGTCGCCCCGTCGTTGCAAACCCCGGTAGGCCTGGCCCTTTCGGCCGGCTCGGTCTTCGCGGTTGCGGCCGGCATCTATCTGCACGACCCCCAGCCCCGGTCGCCGTGGTGGCTGCTCGCGGGGGGGCAGCTCCTCTTCACCCTGGGCGACATGGCCAACGAGGCGATCAACCACACCCTGACCGTCACGCCGGCCGCGAGCTTCGCCGATCTGTTCTACCTGGCCGGGTACCCGATCGTCTGGCTGGGTTTCGCAATCCTGGTCATTCGCCGCATCCCCGGCCCGGGGCTCGGGGTCCTGCTCGACGGCGGGATCCTGACGGTCGGGCTGGCGCTGGTGGCATGGGTGGCCTTCGCCGATCCGCTAGTCTCGAAGGCGGGCCTCGATCCCATGTACCGGGCGACCGGGATCGTCTACCTGGTCGCCGACATCGCGATGGTCGGGGTCGTGGCGTGTCTGGTCCTCGATTCCGATGCGGGAACCCCGGCCATGCGCCTCTTCGCAGGCAGTATGGTCGCACTTCTGTTGGGCGACGGTCTCTCGGCGTCGGGATCGGGCGGTTCCCCCGTCCCGCTGAGGGAGGTCGCCTACTTCGCGCAGTACGCCCTCTGGGCCGCCGCCGTCCTCCACCCGTCGATCGCCACTTCGGCACGCCCGTCCGAGAGCAAGGAGCACCGCATCACGCCGCGCCGGCTGGCCGCCTTGATGATGGCCGCGCTGGTCGCTCCGGCGGTTCTCGCGTTTCAGGGCGTCCAGGGCAAGATCGACTTCCCGGCAATCAGCATCGGCAGCGTCGCCATCGTGGCCCTGGTCATCGCAACGATGGCGGACCTGATCGGCGAGCAATCGACCGCGATGCAGAAGCGCCTCACGCTCGAGGCCGCTTTGCGCGAGACATCCGAAACCCTGCGGGCGATCCTCGACTCCTCGCCGTTGCCGATCATCGTCGTCGACCGCCAGCGTCGCGTGCTGTTCTGGAGCCGGGCGGCAGAGCAACTCTTCGGCTATACGTCGGACGAAACACAGGGCAAACGGCTGCCCATACTCTCGGCCGAGGAATCGGGCCGCACCCTGCTGCCACGAGTCATGGCGGGCGAATCGATTGCCGTCCAGGAGCTTCCCTGCCAGACGAAGAACGGCCAGATCCTCAAGGTCCGCGCCCACTTCGCCCCAATTCGGGACGACCCCGGCAAGGTTCGCGGCGCCATCTCGCTGATGGAGGACACGAGCGAGGTCGAGCTTCTAGAAGCCCAGCTCTTCGAGGCTCGAAAGCTCGAATCGGTAGGTCGCCTCGCGGGCGGCATCGCCCACGACTTCAACAACATCCTGACGGTGGTCATCGGCTACGCCGATCTCTCGCTCGACGAGGCGCCGGGGACGGACATCAGCGAGTACGTGGTCGGCATCCGTGACGCGGCGGAACGGGCGGCGGGCCTGACCCAGCAGCTGCTGGCATTCAGCCGCCGCCAGATCCTCCAGCCGCAAGTGCTGGACCTCAACGAGGTCGTGGGCGGACTGGAGTCGATGCTTCGGCGCCTGATCGGGGAGCAAATCGAACTCCGTATCGCGCCCGACCCGACGGCGGGCTGCCTCCGGGTGGACCGGACGCAGCTCGAGCAGGTCGTTCTCAACCTGGCCCTGAACAGCCGGGACGCGATGCCGTCTGGGGGACGTCTTGTCATCGGCACGGGTCATCAGAAATACTCGTCCGGGAACCGCTCGCGACCGCGAGAGATCGGCCCGGGCGAGTACGCGGTCATTTCGGTCACCGACACCGGACTCGGCATGGACGCTCAGACGCGCGACCACATCTTCGAGCCGTTCTTCACGACCAAAGGCCAGGGGCGCGGAACCGGGCTCGGCCTGGCTACGACGTACGGCATCATCAAACAGTCCGACGGTTCGGTCCTGGTCGACTCGACTCCGGGACGCGGAACCACGTTCAGGCTCTTCTTCCCGAGCGTCGAGCGCGTCGCAGCGGTCAGCGAGGAGACGCCGCGTCCGGTGGGCCGGCGAACGGGCCGCATCCTTCTGGTCGAGGACGAGCCGGTCCTGCGCGAGATCGCGCAGCGCGTCCTCGTTCGCGCGGGCTTCGACGTTACCGCCGCGGCCGGCCCCGGCGAGGCGATCATCGCCGCGGAAACCGGTCCGGAGCCGTTCGATTTGCTGCTGACGGACGTCGTCATGCCCGGCATGCGCGGCCCGGAGCTGGCCCGTCGCCTGCGCAACTCCCACCCCGAACTGAGAGTGCTCCTGGCCAGCGGCTATGCGCAGGAGATCGTCGACAGCGACCGCCACGAGGATCCGCTGCTGCCGAAGCCCTTCTCGCCGGAGACTCTGCTCGCGGCAGTAGACGCGGTCATGGGTCCGGCCGAACTGGAACCGGACCGGCGCGATGAGGACCCGCCCGCGACTGACGCCCCCGCGCCCAACACCGCCGTTGCCATGCCGGACGAATCTGAGAACCAGAAGACGCCAGCCGGCGTCTGAGCGGCGCGGTCGTCGGAGGCGCAGCTATGGACTGCCGCCCGGCCGTGTGTCAGGCTCAGCGCGCACGGACCACCGTCCGCCGGCGAGGGTCATCGCAAACGAGGGTCATCACTAGATGGAGCTATGGCCGGGAAAGCCATTCCCGTTGGGCGCAACCCCATCGAAGACTGGCACCAACTTCGCGGTCGCCTCGGACATAGCCGACAGCGTTTTGTTGTGCCTTTTCGACGATTCCGGGCATGAAGCGCAGCTCCAGCTACAGGAGGAGGACGGCGGGATCTGGCATGGCTTCGTGCCGGGCGTAGGGCCGGGCCAGCGCTACGGCTACCGGGTCGTCGGCCCGTATGTGCCTCAGCGAGGCCTCCGCTGCAACGCCAACAAGTTGCTGCTCGATCCGTATGCTCGGGCGATCGACGGCGACGTCACCTGGGGCGACGACGTCATGGGCTACCCTCCGGGCGACCCCGACGGCTACAGCGACCTGGATTCGGCCCCGTGCATGCCGCGCGGCCTGGTTGTCGGTGACTCGTTCGCCTGGGGTCGGGATCGGCCGCCGGCCGTCCCCTACTCCGACACCGTCGTCTACGAAACCCACGTCAAAGGCTTCAGCCAGCTGCATCCGGGCGTGCCGGAGGCACTTCGCGGGACCTACGCGGGGCTGGCCACGCCGGCCGCTTTGAAGCACCTGCGGTCGTTGGGCGTGACCGCGGTTGAGTTGCTGCCGGTCCACCACCACGTCACCGACGTATTCCTTCGATCCAAAGGCCTTGATAACTACTGGGGCTACAGCACCCTCGGCTTCTTTGCTCCTCATGCCGGCTACTCGGCGGAAGTTCGGGCCGGGCGGCCCGGCGGGCAGGTGGCCGAGTTCAAGGCGATGGTCAAGTCGCTTCATACCGCCGGGATAGAGGTCATCCTCGACGTCGTCTTCAACCACACGGCGGAGGGCAATCACCTGGGCCCGACGCTCTCAATGCGCGGCCTCGACAACGCCGCCTACTACCGCCTGGACGCGGGTGAGCCGCGCCTCTATCTCGACACGACCGGCACCGGCAACAGCCTCAACGTGGAGTCCCCGGTCTGCCTGCGGCTGATCATGGATTCGCTCCGATACTGGGTCGGCGAGATGCATGTCGACGGCTTCCGGTTCGATCTGGCCGTCGCGCTGGCTCGCGATCACGGCGGGTTCGACGCTGTCTCGGCGTTCTTCGATCTGGTCACGCAAGACCCGGTGATCTCGCAAGTGAAGCTGATCGCCGAGCCGTGGGACGTCGGCCAGCAAGACAGCTACGACCTGGGTCGCTTCCCGGACATGTGGAGCGAGTGGAACGGCAAATACCGGGATAGCGTTCGTGACTTCTGGCGCGGCCTGGCAGGAACTCTGCCCGAGCTCGCGACGCGACTTACCGGATCGTCGGATCTATTCGGCCCCTCGCACCGCCGGCCCAACGCCTCGATTAACTTCGTCACCTGCCACGATGGCTTCACCCTCCGGGACCTTGTCAGCTACGAGCGAAAGCGCAACGAGGCGAACGGCGAATCGAACGCCGACGGCACGAACGACGACCGATCCTGGAATTGCGGGGTCGAAGGTCCGACAGACCTACCCGCGGTGATCGAGCTCCGCGCCCGCCAGTCGCGCGCAATCCTGGCCACCGTACTACTGAGCCTGGGCGTGCCGATGCTTCTCGGCGGCGACGAGATCGGCCGCACGCAGCAGGGCAACAACAACGCCTTTTGCCAGGACAACGAGATCTCCTGGTATGACTGGAATGCTGCAGACAGCGACCTCCTGGCCTTTACCCGCCGGCTGGTCGAACTCCGGGGGCGGCACCACGTCTTGAGGCGGAGTCGGTTCGTGACCGGGGCGATGCAGGGCGACATCCAGTGGTTCACGCCTGCCGGATCCCCGATGACCGACTCGGACTGGCGGGCCGGCTGGACGCAAAGCGTGGTGGCGTACTTCGATGGCGTCCGCGACGCGGACCGTGACGACCGCGGCCGGCCGATGCTCGACGACGACCTGCTTCTGCTCGTGAACGGCTGGTGGCAACCGTTGACCTTCACTCTGCCCAACGTGGGCTCGCCGCGAACCTGGGAGTACGAGCTGGACACACTCAGCGGGCTCTTCGGGACGGCCGGCGGGAGCGGCGGCTCGGCCGGAGCGCCTATCAGCGTCGGGCCGCGATCGGTCGTGCTCTTGAAGGCGACCCGAACCAAAGTCTGATGCCCGGGCGGCGCGATTCCTGCCGGACGCTGTCAACGCCGGCGCGCACAATCGCATCATGACCCACCAGATCAATCTCGCCGTAGCGCGCCGCTTTCTCGCGATCCGGCACCTGCTCGCTCCGCCCCGGGCCCTTCCGGCAGAGCCGGAGAGCGTCACGGCCGTCGTCGACAGGATCGGGTCGCTGCAGTTCGACCCGCTCGAGGTTGCCGGCCGCAACCACGATCTGGTGCTCCAGGCCCGAATCGCAGGCTACCGGCGCGAGTTGACCGACGAGTTGCTCTACGGCCGCCGTCTGCTCTTCGAAGCATACAACAAGGCCCTGAACCTCCTGCCCACACGCGAGCTGCCCTACTACCGCATCGCCTGGCAGAGCGGCGCCGACGGTTGGGCGGGCCGGCTCCTGGCAGAGCACGAGCCGCTGGCGCAGAAATTGCTCGCCGAGATCGAGGCCCACGGCCCGCGAAGCTCGACCGACTTCGAGCGGGGCGAATCGATCGACTGGTGGTGGGGTCCAACGACCGCCGTCAGGGCCGTCCTCGAAGCGTTAGCGGCGTCGGGTCGGCTGGGGCTGTCCCGCCGGGACGGCAATCGCCGCTACTTCGACCTGGTCGAGCGGCTCTTTCCGGCCGATCTGCTGGCCATCCGCATCCCCGAGCGCGAGCAGCGGCGCCACAAACTGCTGTCCCGCTATCGAGCCCACGGCCTCCTGGGGGCGGCCGGCAGCGGCGAGCTATGGCTCGGCATCGGGCCGGCCGCGCTTCGGGCGGAGCTCAGGGCCGAGCTCGTGGACCGCGGCGAACTCGTGGCCGTGTCGGTGGAAGGGCTCAAGGGCCATCGTTTCGTGGTTGCGGACGAGCTGCCGCTGCTTGCCCAGGCCGAGCGCGAGATCGCGGCCGAGGCCGCTGGGGCAAGCCCCCGCCCCGGAGACGGTGCGCCCGGCGCCAGCTTCCTGGCCCCGCTCGACCCGATCATGTGGGACCGCGCGGCGCTCGAGCCGCTGTACGGCTTCGAGTATCGCTGGGAGGTCTACACCCCCGCGGCGAAGCGCCGCTGGGGCTACTACGTCCTGCCGATTCTCTTTGGCGATCGGCTAGTCGGGAGGATCGAGCCCCGCATCGACAGGGCGGGTCGGGCCGTTCGAATCCTGGGTCTGGCCTGGGAGACGGGGTTCGACCCGCTGGCTGAGCCCGGGTTCACGTCCGCCTTCGCCGATGCTCTTCGTGACTACATCCACTTCGCCAGGGCGGACCGACTGGTGCTTCCTTCGCCGCGTGACAACCGGGCCCTGTTCAAGGCCATCTCGTCGGAGGTTCCGATCGGACACGTGAGGGCCGCACGCTCTTCTGCCGGCGCGAAGACCGCCGCGGCTCGCCGGGCGGCAGTTTCGTAGGCGCCCGTGTCCCCGCTGGCGTTGCGCCGCCCGGTCGCTCGCGCCCCGCGCAGGACCCACCCGTTCGGCGAGTGAGAACATTCATTGTCCAGACAACTTCAGGAGTTCGCCATGGCGGCAATTCGTTCGGCGACCGTGAAATGGGAAGGCAACCTGGCTTCGGGCTCGGGCGAGGTCAGCGCCGCAACGAGCCGGGCCTTCACCGCGCTGCCGGTGACCTGGGCCTCGCGCACCGAGAAACCGGAGGGACGAACGAGCCCGGAGGAACTGCTGGCAGCGGCCCACGCGAGCTGTTACTCGATGGCCTTCTCGGGTGACCTGACGAAGGCCGGTTCACCGCCGGAGCGACTGGAGGTCACCGCCGAGGTAACCTTCGACCGCGTAGACGGCAAATGGACCGTCATCTCGAGCAAGCTGACCGTCCGCGGTCGAGTGCCGGGCATCGACAACGATCGTTTCCAGGCCATTGCGCAGCAGACCAACGACGGTTGCCCGATCTCCCGCGCGCTCGTGGGCAACGTCGCCCTCAGCGTGGAAGCCGCCCTCGAGTAGGGCTTCGCCAGGAAGTTCCGGCCACGGATCGCGGTTGCGACGTCGGGCTGCTAATCTCGTCGCATGAGCGACAAGAATCAGTCACCCAAAGCGGTGCGCATCGACGGCCTTGGATTCGCGACCGACGTGTCCGGCGGGCGGGGCACGGTCCCGCTTCTCGGCATCTTCCTGATCGTCTTCGGCGCGCTGCTCGCGGCCGGGCAACTGGTCGACGTCGCGCAGGTCGGCGCCTCCGCGCTCTTCCTCGCGCTCGGCCTTGCGCTGCTCTTCGTATGGCTGCGCGACCACAGCGACACCGCGCTGTATATCGGACTCTTCGTAACTGCGCTCGCGCTCGCCGATCTGCTGTCCGGAGCCAACGTGGTGAGCGGCAGCGGTTGGGGGACGCTTTTCCTCGGCATCGGCGTCGTCGCCACTGCCCCGATCAGGGCCCGCGAGGGCAAGGGCTGGGGCTGGCCACTGGTCCTCGGCGGCCTTCTCCTCGTGTGGGGCGGCGGCGCGATCGCGACGAGCTACATGAACATCAATGTCGACCGCCTGGTCGGACCGGTACTGCTCGTGCTGCTCGGGATATGGATCGTGACCAGGAGCCGGCGGCACGGCTGATCGCCGCTGATCGCCGCCGGTCGAGCGCCACAGATCGCCGGTCCGACGGACTGGCAGCCCTCCTGAACGAACGCGTGCCTGAGCGAGCGATCAGGCGACCTGGGTTTTCCCGCTCCCGGAGTCTTCGGCGGGCGGGAGCATCTCACGGCCTTCGCCCGAGTCAATGACCGCACGTTCATCGCCTCCCTGCGCGGCGGCGCGGACTTCAGCGAGAGCGTCGACTCGGGCCTGGACCGGAACCGAGGCGGGATGGAGCGCGGGCGCAGTAGCCTGCCCGCTCCGCCAATCGTCCGATTGGGACATCGGCGCGTTCACGTCCGCTGTCAGGTGCTGCTCCAAGGAAGCGTCCAGGGCACGAATCCGACCCTGCTCGTCCACGACCTGCTCGAAGACGGCGACGATCTCGGGATCGAACTGCGTGCCCGTGTGAGCTCGAAGCTCCTCCCAGGCCCGCTCTATCGGCAAAGCGCGCCGGTAGATTCGGTCGCTCGTCATTGCGCTGAAAGCGTCCGCGACGGCGATGATGCGGCCGCCCAGGGGGATGGCGTCTCCGACGAGGCGGTCCGGGTAGCCCATGCCGTCCCAGCGCTCATGGTGGTGGCGCACGATCTGGGCGATGTCAGCCATGGCCTCGTGGACCTCCAGAATCGCCGCTCCGATCTCGGAGTGGCGACGCATCTCCGCCATTTCCTCATCCGTGAGGCGGCCCGGCTTGAGCAGGATAGCGTCGGCGATGCCGATCTTGCCGATGTCGTGGAGGTACCCGCCGATGCGGATCGTCATGCGTTGCCGTTCGTCTCCACCCAGCACCGCCGCCATCCGCTCGGAAAGCACGCCCAGCTGGCGGCAATGCTCGCCTGTCTCGAGGTTGCGGGCCTCGATCGCGGTCGAGAGGGTGAGAGCGATCGAATCCAGGACGGGGCTCATGTAGCGGTACTGGAGCGCTTCGTAGCGCATCTGTGAAGCGGCGAGGGCGCGCCGCACTTCGCCCAGCAACTCCTGGCCGGTGAAGGGCTTGACCAGCATTCCGCTGGCGCCTTCGCGCAGCGCCTGCATCGCGGTGTCCACGGTCCCGTGGCCGGTAACGACCATGACCGGCAGCTCCGGCTGGCGTTCCCGGAGAGCCTTCATCAGCGTCAGGCCGTCCATGCCGGGCATGTGGATGTCGGTTATCACGACGTCGAAGGACTGTTCGTCGAATAGCGCGATGGCCTCAACCGGATCGCCGCACGTGACCGGCTCGAAGCCCTGAACCTCCAGCAGCCGGCGCAGGATCTGCAGGATGACCGGCTCGTCGTCGACACACAGGACGCGAGGGCGGGCATGGCCGGAGTGCGGCGGTCTCAGATCCCAGGTCATGCCGCGGCCCCCCTGTGCTGGCCCGGCCCACTATCCGATGCGTTCAAGCATGGCGCGAGATGGACGTCCGACTCTTCGGCCTCGGTCGCGGCGCCAGTGTGGTCCGATGTAGACCAATCCATGCCCGGCACGATGACGGCGCCGTCGAAGGCAGGCCAGGATGCCGGTAGCCAGACGGTGAAGACGGCGCCCCGGCCGGGTTCGCTCTCGACATCTATCGAACCGCCGTGGCCCTCGACTATCTGAAGACTCACCGACAGGCCAAGGCCGGTACCACCGCCGGTGCCTGACCGCGTCGAGAAGAACGGGGTGAATATCCGACTCCGGGTCCGGGCGTCCATGCCGATCCCACTATCGGCGACGACCAGGCTCACGCGGTCGTCGACCAAACGCGTGGCGACGCGCAACTCGCCTCCGCCCGGCATTGCGTCCACGGCGTTGTTGAGGAGGTTGAGCAGCACTTGCCGGAATGCGTCGGGGTCGATCTCCAGGCACGGCAGGTCGCCATACTCCTCGACGATCCGGATGCCGGCCTCACCGGCTCGGAATCTGACCAACTCCAGGGTTGATCGGGCCAGCTCGTTGAGGTCCGTCGGGATTCGCTGGGGTGGGCGCGGCCGCGCGAACTCCAGCAGCGCTCGAATGATCGAGCGAGCCCGGACCGCCTCGGCCCGGATGATCGAAGCCTCCTGATGACGTGGATCGTCGCCCGGCAACTCGGCCAATAGCAGCTCCGAGAAACCGAGGATGCCCGTCAGAGGATTGTTCACCTCGTGCGCTACCGCTGCAGCGAGCTCGCCAATGGCCCCGAGTTTGGTTGCCTGGACGAGCTGCTGCTGGACGCGCTGCACTTCGCTGAGCTGGTGCTGGACCCGTCCGAAAAGGGCCTGGTTCTCGATCGCAACGTCGATCTGATTGGCGACCAGCTGCGCCAGGTGGATGAAGGTTGGCTCGAGGATGCGCTCGCCCGTAGGGTCCAGCAGGTACAACCAGCCGAGACTCCGACCGCCGTGAGTCAGGCTGACTCCCAACGCGGCCTCGACGCCATTCGCGACGCCTGAGAGATGTGTCGGGACGAGCGCCGTTCCCACGACGTGGCCGCTCGCACTATAGGACGTGATTTGCGCGGTCCGCGAGGTTTCGGCCCCGTCGCCCGTCGGCAGTGCCTTCCGGACCCCGATCAACCAAGGGGCAAGGGGTCCGTGCGCCGCCACGACGACCGACTCCTTGCCTTCGTGTCGGACCAGGAACGAGGTCGCCCCAGCCGGCGTCAGCGCCGCCAGGATGCCCGTGAAGTCGAGCTTGCCCTCGTTCATCAGGGTCAGGCTCTCGCTCGCCAGCAGGATCGCGGCAAGCTCGTCGGCGCGCCCTCGCTCGGCTGTCTCAGCCGCGACCGCGCGCCCAAGCGCCGCTCCGGTCCGAGCCTCGGCCGCCCGTAGATCGCTCAGCCCGGCAACCAGGGTGAGGCCGATCATCAGCAACCCCGAGGCCCAGGCAACGACGGCAAAGTCGCCGCCAAGCCCGAAAGCATCGACCGTCGCGAGCAACCCCAGGATCAGGACGGGAAACCAGGCGAGCAGCACCGCCAACCGAGCCCCGCGGAACGGGACGATTACGTGACGAGTGCGCCTTCCTAAAGCGCGCTCAGACACGCCAATCACAGAATGAGTTGCGACCATTGCCGAACCCTAGGGGTTTGGACCACCACTTTCCATCACCAACATAGGCGATTCTGTGCTGCGGCGGACAGCGTAGGAACGGTGACCTATGTTGCCCCGCGCACGACTCCAGGCGCCCAGAGCACGCATGGAAGCCTCGTCCGGAACCGCGACGCGGCCCTCCCGACCGACTGCATGCCGCCCCCGGCCTCGAGCGCGATGCGCCATCTGCCCGACCCCGAACGGGTAGTCAGGCGGTGCCACTGCCCGCCTGGGCGCGCAGTTCCTCCACGACGGGCGGCATCGTCGGCGATGCGGCCAGCAGCAGCTCGAGCAGCGCATAGGCCTCGCGGCGTGCCTCGGCCTCCGAGATCGAGCCGGCTTCGGCGGCCATGACCGCGAACCCGTCGATCAAGGTCACGAACGCGGAAGCGATGGCGTCGGCGTCGATCCAGGCCGGCAGCTCGCGGCGAACCAGAGCCTCCTGCAGCACAAGCCGTGAAAACGTAACCATCTCCGTCCGTCTGTCGAGCAGCACCCGACGCAACTCAGGCGACTCGTCGGCCATCATCCAGGCGTGGACGCGGACAGTGCGCTCGTTGGCCCCGAGCACGGCCGAGTCGATCGCGAAGTCGATGGCCGCGCGCAGTCTGTCGGTCACCGATGCCAGCTCGGCCATGCGCTGTCGCAAATCGGCCTTCTGCGCATTCACCTCACACGTGCAGGCCTCGAGGAACAACTCCTCCTTGCCCTTGAAGTGCGTGTACACCGCCCCAACCGAGAGCCCGCTGACGCGCACGACGTCCTGGACCGTGGCGCGCTGGTAGCCCATCTCGCCGAACACCTGGATCGCCGCGTCGACGATCCGCTGGCGGACGGCCCGCTCATGGGCGGCGGTCACTTTTGGCACGTGCCGGACCTCGGGTAAGACTCAAAGAGAACAGTCATTCCCAGCATCTTACCTCGGCCGGGCCCGATGTCCAATCGAAGGAGCTCGTTTCGCGCCGCGAGACGGGTAGTTGACAAAGAGAATAGGGAATTCCTATTCTCTATAGCGTCGGGTCAGGCCCGGCAGGTCGGCCGACCGTCCATATCAGAACACCAGGGTGACCGGACATGCGTCCCGGGCGCTCGGGTATCGCATGAAAGGGGACGGTCATGTTCAAGCGTTGGGGGAGATTCGTCTACCGCCGCAGGCGGTGGGTCGCAGTCGTGGCGCTGTTGACGGCGGGCGTGTCGTTGACGTTCGCGGCGCGCGTCTCGTCCGTGCTCTCGACCGGGGGCTGGTACGACCCGAGTTCGGAATCGCAGCAGGTCGTCTCGCGTCTGGCCGCCGACTTCGGGCAGAGCGGCGGCTCCATGGTCGTCCTCTTCCAGGCGCCCGGGCGATCCGATGCCTCGAGTCCGTCGTTCCAGGGCGAGATCGCCACGGCGACGGCCGGCCTTCGGTCAGATCCGCGGGTCGCCTCTATCGTAGGCTACGCCCAGACTGGCGACCCTGCCTTTGTCAGTACCGCCGGCGACGCAGCCTGGGTCCTCGTCAGCCTGAACATGAGTCAGGACGAGGCGATCTCCGCGGTGGACAGCATCGGGGCCGAGATTGCGACGCCCGCCGGCTTCAGCGTGGCGCTCACCGGGGAAGCGCCCTTGAGCGCGGCGATATCCGCCCAGTCCGAAAAGGACCTCGCACGGGCGGAAACCATCTCGCTGCCGATCGCTCTCGTCATCCTGGTGCTCGTGTTCGGTTCGCTGGTGGCGGCCGGGTTGCCGCTCTTCGTGGCCGGCCTCACGATCCCGACAACGCTCGCCCTGGTCTGGGTCCTGGCTCAGCAGCTCACGATGAGCATCTTCGTGACCAGCGTGGTGACGATGCTCGGGCTGGCCCTGGCGATCGACTACTCACTCTTCATGGTCAGCCGGTTCCGCGAGGAGCTGGCCTGCGGCGCTTCGGTCGAAGAGGCCGTCGAGCAGGCAGTGGCGACGAGCGGCAAGGCGGTCGCGTTTTCCGGCACGGCCGTAGCCATCGGTCTCTCGGGACTGCTCCTGTTCCGCGCCCCAACGCTGAGTTCTATGGGGATCGGCGGGGCGCTGATCGCCCTCTGCTCGGTCGCCTACGCGCTGACTTTCCTGCCGGCGTTCCTGGGCATACTCGGACCGAGAATTGAGCGACTGAAGGTTCGAATGCCTTCCGTGCCGGCTCGGTGGAGTTCGCCGGCCGTGGCTGCCGCGAATGGCGAGGTCGCGGCCGACGAGTTCGCGGCCGCCACCCCCACACCGGCCCCCACGCCGGCCCCGACCGGACTGTGGGAGCGGATAGCGTCTGCGGTCATGCGCCGCCCCGTGGCCGTGATGGTGCCGGTCCTGGCGCTGCTCCTGGCCTTCGGCCTGCCATTCCTGGGCGAACGCGGTGGCCTTCCGGGCGCGAACGTCCTGCCCTCCGCGAGCCAGGCTCGCCAGACATGGAACACGATCGAATCGGCCTTCCCGGCCGGCGAAACGAGTCCGATCGACGTCCTCGTTACCGTGAACGGCGACCCACTCTCGAGCTCGAACGCGACCGAGCTTGCGGACTACTCGGCCCAGCTCAGCGTCCTGGCGGGAGTAAGCAAGGTCGGCGGGCCGTTCTCGTTGAGCGATCCGACCGGTGCGCCGATGCCGGCTTCGGCCGTCTCAGCGACGCTGTCGGCGCCGGCGAGCTCGCGGCCGGCGGCCCTCAACGCCCTCATCGCGGCGGAGGTGCACGGCTCCACGGTTCATCTGCAGGTCGTCAGCCCACTCGCCGGCACGACCGCCGGCCAGACCCTCGTCCAAACGATCCGTGGCCTGAACGCCGGACCCGGACTGCGTGTAGCCGTAGGTGGGGCCGACGCCTCCTCGTTCGACTTCCTGCAGGCTCAAAACGCGGAGCTGCCCGGGGCCGTGGCATTCATCCTCATCGCCATGGCGCTGATGCTGCTCGTCCAGTTCGGGTCGGCGATTCTGCCGCTCAAAGCGGTCGTGATGACTTTGCTGTCGCTCACGGCCAGTTTCGGTGCGCTCGTCTGGATATTCCAGGACGGCAACCTCTCGGGCGTGCTTGGCTTCTCGTCCCCCGGATTCACCGTGGCCATAGTCCCAATCCTGATGTTCAGCATCATCTTCGGCCTGTCGATGGACTACGAGGTCCTTCTCATGTCGCGCATCCAGGAGGCCTACAGACGTGACGGCGACACGACCCAGGCGGTGGCCGAAGGGCTGTCGCGAACCGGCCGCGTCATCACCGGCGCTGCACTGATCATGGTCTCGGTCTTCGCCGCCTTCGGGACGGGCGACCTGATCATCATCAAGAGCCTCGGCGTCGGAATGGCGATCGCGGTCTTGCTGGACGCCACGATCATCCGCGCGCTCCTGGTGCCCGCGACGATGCGGCTCCTGGGGCGTCGGGCGTGGTGGGCGCCCGCTCGACTGAGCTGGGTTACCGGGCGGCTTGGCTTCAGCCACGTCGCCACCGAGTACGAATGCGACGCGCCGCAGGCGGAGCCGGAGCGTCGAGACGAAGGCGGCCGTCGAGGCATTCTTGCTCCGCCGACGCCCGAGTCGGCGGCCGGCTAGGACGACACGCCCGCTACGGCTCTCTCCACCGCGTCCCCGAGACGCGCGGCGATCGATTCCAGCTCGTCATCGGTGATCACGAACGGCGGCCCCAACAGGATGGTGTCGCCGTTCGTGCCATCCGCGTTGCCGGTGCCGTGGTACAGCAGCAACCCGGCGTCGCGGGCATGAGCCATCACGCCTTCGATCAGCCGCGCCGCGCGCGGGAAGGGTCGTTTCGTGGCGCGGTCCGCGACGAGCTCTACGCCCACCAGCAACCCCCGGCCTCGTACCTCGCCGACGTTGGGGTGATCGCCCAGGCGGTCGCTCACCAGCGCCCGCAATCGTTCGCCCTTGACGGCGCTCGCCTCGACGAGCTTCTCCGTCTCGAGGATCCGCAGCACTTCGCCGGCGACCGCCGCGCCCACCGGGGAGTGGCTGTACGTGAACCCGTGGACGAAGCCGCTGCCGGCCGTGATCGTCTCGTAGACGTGGCCGCTCGCGACGGCCAGGCCGAGCGGGAAGTAACCGCCGGCGGCGCCCTTGGCCGCGGCCATCACGTCCGGCCGGATGCCCCAGTGGTCCATCCCGAACCAGCGCCCCGTCCGCCCGAACCCGGTCATCACTTCGTCGGCGACGAGCAGCACGCCGTGGCGCCGGCAGAGCTCCGCGACCGCGGGCCAGTAGTCATCTGGCGGGGACACGGCCCCGAGGGTCGCCCCGACGATCGGCTCGGCCACGAAAGCGGCGACCCGCCCCGGGCCGGCTTCGGCGATCGCCGCTTCCAGCTCGGCGATGAGTGCGGCCGTGTCGCCCAGGGCGTGGGCGGCGGTTTCACCGCCCCGATATGCATACGCGGCGCTGACGTGCTGGAACCGCCCCAACCACGGCTCGTAGGGCCGGCGCAACGGCTCGCGACCCGAGAGGTCCAGCGCGCCCATCGTGTTGCCGTGGTAGCTCCCCCAGCGCGCGATCACGACCGTCCGGTCAGGTTCGCGACGGGCCAGATGGTAGGAACGCACGAGCTTGAGACAGCTCTCGATCGCCTCGGAGCCGCCGCTCACGGGGTAGATTGCCGGATCGTCGACCGGAAGGTAGGGCCCGACCGCCCGGGCGTACGCCTCCAGAGGTTCGGTCGTGAATGTCGTTCCGTGGACGTAGGTGAAGGCCCGCGCCTGACGCTCCATGGCGTCGACGATCGACTGGCGTCCATGGCCAACGTTGACGACGATCGCGCCCCCGGCCGCGTCGAGGTAAGCCCGGCCATCGGCGTCCCAGATGGTGCAGCCTTCGGCCCTGACCGCGATCGGGAGATCGCCCCCGATGACTCGCTGAAAAACCCTTCCCGTGGCCGTTCGGCCGGAAACTTCGCGTTCGATCGTGCTCATGGCGCGATTGTAGGTCGGGCCGGCCGATTCGCCCGGCGAGCCACCCCGGCGGCCAGACGAAGCCGCGCGACTGTCAGTAAACCCAGGGCACGAGCTTTCGCGTGCGGCTCCGATAAGCCTCGTAGTCCGTGAACTGCTCCGCGAGCCAGACTTCCTCACGGCGCGATTTGAGGTCGAAGAAGACCAGCAGAACGCCGGCGCCGATGAGGGCCGGCGGCGAAGCGGTCGCGAGTCCCCAGCCCACAGCGGCGACGATACCGCCGCAGTAGATCGGATGCCGGACCAGGCCATAGGAGCCGGTCTCGACCAGCCTTGCCTTAGGCATCGGCTTGGGGAAAGGGGTCAGGTTTTCGCGCAGATCGACGATCCCCCGCAGGCCCAGCGTAGCTCCGGCAACCATGAGCACGACCCCGACCACCACTCCGACAACGCGGACCGTTCCGCCCCAGGCCGGGCCGATCGCGCCCGCCGCGGCAATGAGCGCGAACAGCGCAATCTGGATCACGACCCAACCCTCGCCACGCGGTCCAAGATCCGGGAGCGATCGCCTCGCCACGTTCGCCTCCTTCTATTCGCGTCGCAGGAGCACGAGCAGCGCGTCGATCGGCGCACGATCTGGGAGTGGGACGCGTCGAATCACCTCGGCTCGCTCGATCTTCAGACCCGGGTCCGAGGCCGTCAACTCACGGCCGACCTCGTCGGCGGTGAACAGGCGAGCGGGATCGGGCGGTCCGCCCTCGCCTTCGGTCTCGTTGACGCGGTCGTGGCCGATGACGACCAGGCGCCCGCCGGCGACTACCGCGGCCGCGGCGCGCTCGTACACCGGCCGCCGTTCCTCCGCAGGCAGATGCAGGTACACGACGACCACCAGATCGTATGCGCGTTCCGGAGGCGTCCACGTCAGCAGATCGCGTTCGAGCCAGTCGACCTCCACGCCCGCCTGCTCGGCCTTCAGTTTGCCGTTGGCGAGCCCGACCGCCGACCAGTCGACGGCGGTGACATGCCAGCCCTGGGCGGCCAGCCAAACGGCGTTGGTTCCGCTTCCCGCGGCGACTTCCAGCGCCGTGCCGGGGCGAAGGCCGGCCGTCGCGACGACGAGCGTCGGGTTTGGACCCTGACCCTCGAAGTCGCCGGCTCGATGCCGCTCATCCCAGCCCCGCCTGCGTTCTCCCGGGTATCGATCGTCCCAACCCGGGCTTCGTTCGTCGTCGGCTGCCACTCCCCTACCCCTGTTCTACCGCTCGATCGTTCGCGGCCCAGGCAGCGGTCCCGCCGCGCACCGAAACTGCGTCCCCGAACCCGACCCGGCGCAGGTACTCGGCCGCCGCCAGGCTGCGATTGCCGTGCTCGCAGATCACCAGGAGGCGCTTGTCCCGCGGGAGGCTCGTGGCTCGCTGCGGAAGCTGCGCCAACGGGACGAGGGTTGCGCCCGGAACCCGACGGCGCCGGAACTCCCACTCCTCTCGAACGTCGATCAAATGGGCGGTGTCCGCCGATAGAGCTCGCTCGGCGTCTTCGTCGCCTATCTCCAGCTCGGGTTCGCGCGCCGACGACAAGATCGTCTCCCAGCTTGGGCCGCCCCGGAATTTCGAGGCGCAACGGGATCAGGATGCCACTTACCGACGCGGGCGGCGGGAGAGCCGCCGGACCCGACTCTTCGGGAGCGCGTGGCAGTACGCCACTTCGTCCTGGGCCGGTCCCCGTCAGTTTGGCGCGCGGGCGTGCCGGGTTCGGATCCGCTCAGACTGCGTGCCTAGCAGATCCGGGGCAGCTGCTCTCCGACCAGCATGTCGACGATGCGTTGCGAGCCGACGATGGTGCGTATCGTGACCATCGACGGATGGTCGGCGACGACACGGCCGATTTCCACGGCTTCCACGCCCTCGGGGACGGCACGCATGGCGACGAGCACCGCCTCCGCAGAAGAAGCGGGCACGATCGCCACGAGCTTGCCCTCGTTGGCGACGTGGAGCGGATCCAGGCCGAGCATCTCGCACGCCGCGTGTACCGGACCGGGAATCGGGATCGTTTCCTCGCGCAGCTCGATACCGAGGCCGGAGGCGGACGCGATCTCGTTCAGGGCCGATGCCAGACCGCCGCGCGTCGGGTCGCGGAGAACGTGGACGGCCGGGCACGCGGCGACGATCGCGGCGACCAGTCCGTTGAGTGGCTGAGTGTCGGAGGCGATCTCGACCTCGAAATCCAGGCCTTCGCGGATGCTCATGATGGCAATGCCGTGCAGGCCGATCGGGCCGGACAGAATGACCGCGTCCCCGACGGCAGCTCGATCGGCGCCGACCGACACGCCCACCGCCACGAGACCGATACCCGCGGTGTTGACGAAGAGCCCGTCCGCCGCGCCTCTGCCGACCACCTTGGTGTCGCCGGTGACGATCCGAACCCCTGCTCGTCCGGCCGCCCGCGCGACCGATTCGGTCACCCGCCGCAAATCTTCGATCGGCAGCCCTTCTTCGATGACATAGGCCAGCGAGAGCGCGAGAGGCTGCGCGCCCATCATCGCCAGGTCGTTGACCGTGCCGTTGACCGCCAGCTCGCCGATGTCGCCGCCGGGGAACTCCAGCGGGCTGACCACGAACGAATCGGTCGTGAAGGCGAGCCGCTGGCCTGCCACCTCGACAACTGCCGCATCGTTCAAGGGACCGCCCGGGGTAGCCGCCGCCAGCGCCGGCCCGATGACCTCGCGCATGAGCGCGGCCGAGAGCTGGCCGCCGGAGCCGTGGCCGAGCAGGACACG
This sequence comes from Chloroflexota bacterium, assembly GCA_003152995.1. Taxonomy (GTDB): domain Bacteria; phylum Chloroflexota; class Limnocylindria; order Limnocylindrales; family CSP1-4; genus Fen-1039. Next base: position 21,418 of record PMBR01000103.1, read on the forward strand.
CGCTCGCTCGGGGATCGGCGCCGGGCACGCCAGGTTCGCCGGGTTCGGCAGAGCCGATCCCGCCGAGTTCGGCAGAGCTGATCCCGCCGGGTCCGGCAGGGCCGATCCCGCCGGGTCGGGCGCGGCGAAGGGCTCCGTCGGCGCGGCGGACGGCCCAGCAAAGGGATCTGCCATCGGACGGCGATCGGGGCTCACGGCTCGCTCCGCGTCAGCTCGAACAGCGGCACCGCCCGGGGAGTGGCAAGTCCACGCCCCGCGGCATGGTACGCGGAGCAAACGCCTTCGCTGCTGACCATCGGTGCCCCGAGCGGCTTCTGGGGCGAGCAGAGCACGCCGTAGGCCGTACAGTCGAGCGGCGTCTTCGTCCCCTGCAGGATCTGGCCGGCGATGCAGGCCGGGTGCTCCGAGGTGTGGATCGTGCCGACATCGAAGCGTTCCTCGGCGTCAAAGCGCGCGAACTCTGGCCGCAGGTGATAGCCGGATGCCGGGATCATGCCGATGCCACGCCACTTTCGGTCGCCGATGTCGAAGACGCGGAAGACCGTCTTCTGCGCCTGGAGATTGCCCTCGCGCTTCACTGCCCGAGCGTACTGGTTCTCGACCTCCGCGCGGCCCGACTCCAGCTGGCGGATCGCCATCAGGATCCCTTCGAGAAGATCGAGCGGCTCAAAACCGGTGACGACGATCGGGACGTGATAGCGCGCCGCGATCGGCTCGTATTCGGTCCAGCCCATGACCGCGCAGACGTGGCCGGCGGCCAGAAACGCCTGGACCTGGCACGTCGGCGACTCGAGGATCGCGCACATCGCCGGCGGGACGAGGACGTGGCTGACCAGCACGGTGAAGTTGTCGAGGCCGAGCCGGGCGGCCTGCCAGACCGCCATCGCGTTCGCCGGAGCGGTCGTCTCGAAGCCGATGGCGAAGAAGACGACCTGTCGATCAGGGTTGGCGGCGGCGATCCGAACCGCGTCCAACGGCGAGTAGACGATCCGCACGTCGGCGCCGCGGGCCTTGAGCGAAAGCAGGTCCGTGGTGGAGCCCGGAACGCGCAGCATGTCTCCGTAGCTCGTGAAGATGACGTCCGGTCGAGCGGCGATGACCAGGGCCTTGTCGATCTGCTCGAGNNTCGAGCGGCGTGACGCAGACCGGGCAACCGGGGCCGTGGATCATCCGTACCCCGGCCGGCAATGCCTCGTCGATCCCTTGCTTGACCAGGGTGTGGGTCTGCCCGCCGCAGACCTCCATCAGCGCCCACGGTTTGGTCGTGATGCGGTGGATCTCGTCGACCAGCTTGCGGGCGAGCGGAGCGTCGCGGTACTCGTCGATGTACTTCATGCCGGGCCGCTCGCGGGCGGCGGACCGGCTGGCGCAGCCTCAGCGGCGGCCGGCGGTCGGGGCGCCTTCGGTGCCGCCTCCTCGACCATCGAGCCGAGCTCCATGTCCATGCCCTCCGGGTCGAGCATCCGCAGGATCTCGAGCGTCTTCATCGCCTCTTCTTCGTCGAGCTGGCTGATCGCAAAGCCGACGTGGACGATCACGTAGTCGCCGAGCTGGACCTCCGGCAGGTACGCCAGACAGGCCTCCTTGCGCACGCCACCGAAATCGACGCGGGCCATCCGCAACGGACCGTCGTCGCGGATCTCCACCACCTTGCCGGGGATGCCGAGGCACATCTTGTTGCTCCTTGCCGCGACGCGGCCGCTAGGACGCTGCGGCGCGTGGCGCCGAGGCCAGGCGCGCGGCAGCAACCGCCGCCTGACCGTAGCTGATCCCGCCGTCGTTCGCCGGGACTCGTTCGTTGGTATGGACCTCGAAGCCGTCGGCGCCGAGGCGGCGGACGAGGGTCGTGGCCAGCCATTGATTCTGGAAGACGCCGCCCGAAAGGGCGACCGTGTCGATGCCGCTGGCCGCACGAATGTCACCACACAACTGGCGGGTGACCGCCGCGATCGTCTCCTGGAAGCGCGCGGCGAGATGCTCCGCCGGGTCGCCGGCGGCCCGGCCCTCCAGCAGCGCCCGCAAAGTGGGCCGTGGGTCGTAGACGAGGAGTGACGTGCCGTCACTCTGCTCTGCCTGCCGAACAATCTCGTACGGGAGCGGACGGACGCTCCCCTCTTCTGCCAGCAGCTCCAGCTCGATCGCGGCCTGGGCCTCGTATTCGGCCACGTCCCGGATGCCGAGCAGACTCGCCGCGGCATCGAACAGCCGGCCGGCCGACGAGGCGATCGGGGCGTTGAGCGCACGGGCGAGCTGGACACGGACGACCTCGACCTCGCGCGGGTCCAACCGATCGAGGAAGGCGCGGCTGAGTTCCGGGTCGATCCAATCGGCAATCGCGGCTTCGCCTGCGGCGCCGCTCGGCCCGAACGCCTCGGCGGAGAGCAGGTAGCCGAGCGCCATCCGGTAGGGCTTCTTGACGGCGAGCGCGCCGCCGGGCATCCGGGCTCGCCCAAAGCGCGCCACCCGCCGGTAGGTGGCAAGAGTGGCGACGAGCACCTCGCCGCCCCAGAACGTGCCGTCGTCGCCCATTCCGAGGCCGTCGAACGCGACGCCGATGAACTGCCCCGTCAGCCCCGCCTCGGCCGCGGCCGACGCCACGTGGGCGTGGTGATGTTGGACGCCGATGCGCCGGCTCTCCGGGAAGTGGCGAATCGCGTACTGGGTCGAGAGATATCCGGGGTGCAGATCGTGGGCGACGTACTCCGGCTCGATGTCGAGCAGACGCTTGAGGTGCGCCAGGTTCGTCTCGAAGGCTCGATGCGTCAGCAGATCCTCGAGATCGCCGGTATGCGGCGCCACGTGGGCCCGTCCGCCGCGCGCCAGGGTAAAGGTGTGCTTGAGCTCGGCGCCGACCGCCAGAACGGTTTGCGGCGTGGCAATCGGCAGCGCGAGTGGCTCCGGGGCGTAGCCGCGAGCACGGCGGATCAGGCTCTCGTGCCCGTCGACCACCCGCGTCACCGAGTCGTCGTAGCGGGCCAGGATCTCGCGGTCGTGGGCCAGGAACGAGTCGGCGATGCCGGCCAGCCGCTCGAGAGCATCGGCGTCGTCGGTGGCCAGCGGCTCGTCCGACAGATTGCCGCTGGTCAGCACGATCGGCCGGCCCAATCCCTCGAGCAGCAGGTGGTGCAGCGGCGCATATGGCAGGAAGAGCCCAACGCGGCGGTTCAGCGCGGCGGCGCGGCCCGGCTCGGCCGTCACCACGCCGTCGGCGAGGAGCGGCGCCGCGGCGTGGGGCGGCGTATGGCGGCGCGGCGGCGCGGCGTCCCGGCCCTCGTCCGGCTCGCGGTTACGCCGCTCCAGGAGAACGATCGGCCGCGCCGGCGACACGAGCAGCGCTTCCTCCGCCGCCGACATGACGGCCTGAGCCCGCGCGGCTTCGACGTCCCGAACCATGACCGCAAACGGCTTCGCCCAGCGCTGTTTCCGGTCACGCAGCCGGGCTACGGCGGCGGGATCGGTGGCGTCGCAGGCGAGGTGGTAGCCGCCGAGGCCCTTGATCGCCACGATCCGCCCGGCCCGCAGGTCTGCCAGGGCAGCGGCCAGAGCCGCTTCTCCATGCGCCGCCGGGGCATCGGGCGAGTCCGGCGAGCCGGAGTCGGAGCAGCGGTAGCTGAGTCGCGGCCCGCAATCGGGGCACGCGACCGGCTCGGCGTGGAAGCGGCGGTTCGCGGGGTCGCGGTATTCGGCCTCGCACGCGGCGCACAGCGGGAAGTCGCGCATCGATGTCCGGGCGCGGTCGTAGGGCAACTCGTCGATGATCGTGGCCCGTGGGCCGCAGTTGGTGCAGTTGGTGAACGGGTAGCGGTAGCGCCTGTCGTTCGGGTCGAACAGCTCGCGCAGGCAGTCGTCGCAAGTGGCGATGTCGGGCGGGAAGAGCCGTTCGGTCGAGGCGACGGCCTCGCTTTCCTCGATGGCGAAACCCGAACCGGCCGCTATGTCCCGTCCGGCCGGCCGGACGACGACCGCCTCGACTCGGGAGCGCGGAGGCGCGTCCGCTCGAACTCTACGTTCGAACGCTTCGACCGCCTCAGACGTACCGGCGATTTCGACCTCGACCTGCCCGGCGCGATTTATCACGGTCCCATCGAGGCCCAGCTCCGTCGCGAGCCGCCAAACGAAAGGCCGGAAGCCGACGCCCTGGACCACGCCTCGAATCTCGAGCGCGCGAGCCAACCGCTGCCCCGGCCTGGCCAATGTCACCGATACCGCTCCATGCGCTCGATGTCGATCTCCTCGTCCGACACCTCGGGCAACGACTCGGCGTGGCAGCGCGGGCATGAGGCGGCGATCTGGGCCGAATCGAATTCGTTGCCGCAGCCGGGGCACAGGTGGCCGAACGGGGCCCGCCTGATCTCCAGGCCGGGAATTGCTTTCGCCTGTTCGGGCATTGCCGCCAGCAGGCTCACCCGCAGCTCGGCCTCGAACTCGGCAGGATCTCGGCGCCCGCCACGAACGCTCAGACGCACGTCGGCCAGAGTCAAGCCACGGCTCTTCAACGCCTTGGCCACGTTTCGCGCCAGCCCTGCCTCGTGCATCCGATCGAACCTCCGCTGGACCCGGTCCAACTGCCGGGGCGTGCGCTAAGCGTAACCGCCCGCGTCTATCTCACACCCATCCGCTGTTGTTTCCGCCTGCCGAGCGGCCCGCGCAGGAGGCCGAACGTCCCGAGTAGGTACCGTCCAGCCGGGTGGGGCGCAGCGTGTCGGCCACGGCCGACGGCCAGCCCGCCATCACGCGATGACCGGCGAATCCTCCAGGCCAACCCCCGCCAGAGCGTGCCTGCAGCGCGGGCAACGTCCATCAACCAGGCGCCACTCGGTGACCGCGAAATCGGACCGGCCGATCAACCGCTCACCACAGTGCGCGCAGATCGTGGCCGAGGCCTCCACCTCGGGCGCGTTGCCGACGTACACGTGGCGCAGGCCGACCTCGCGCGCGATCGCCGCCGCGTCCACGAGGGTGGCAGCCGGCGTCTCCGCCAGCCCAGAAAGCCTGTAGGTCGGCTGGAAGCGGGTCAGATGCCACGGCGTTTCGGGGCCCACCGCGGTGGCAATCCACTCGGCCATGACCCTCAGGTCGCGGCGGTCGTCGTTGAGTCCGGGGATTATCAGCGTCGTCAGCTCAACCCAGACGCCGCGCTCGTGCATCGCCACGATCGTGTCGCGCACGGGCTCCCACAGCGCCCCACAGACGTGGCGGTAGAAATCGTCGTTGGCGGCCTTTAGATCGACGTTGGCCGCGTCGAGCTGCGGCACCAGCAAATCGAGAGCTTCGGGACTCTCGTAGCCGTTGGTCACGAAGATGTTGTGCAAGCCGGCAGCCCGCGCTCGGGCCATGGTGTCGAGGGCATACTCGAGGAAGACCGTCGGCTCGACGTACGTGTAGGCGATGCTCCGAACGCCCGCTGCGAGCGCCTCGGCGACGGCCGTCTCCGGAGCGAGATAGCGGCTCTCGGGGACTCGCCCTTCGCGGTGGGCCTGGGAGATCTGCCAGTTCTGGCAGTAGGAGCAGTGGAAGTTGCAGCCCTGTGTGGCCACCGAGTAGGCGTAGCTGCCGGGCAGGAAGTGGAAGAACGGCTTCTTCTCGACCGGCTCGGCCCGGGCGACGACAGTCTGACCGTAGACCAGCGTATACAGCCGGCCCCCGCGGTTCTGACGCACCCCGCAGATGCCGATCCGGCTCGGTCGCAGGACGCACCGATGAGCACAGGCGATACAGCGGACGCTGCCCGGCACGAACGGGTCGTCGAATGCCTCGCCCAAGACGGCCGGCCGAATGTTGGGCTCGGACTCTGCGGCGGGGCCCAGATCGCCGAGACGCAGGCCCTCCGGCGGCTCCTCGCCGGGGGACGACGCCCTGACCGGCAACACGGGCATGGCGTCGGGATCGAACGGGACGGACGGCGCCTTGGTGAATGTCTCGCGCCTGTTCGGTGAGCGGTTGTTCTCGTCCATCAGAGCTCCAGAGTGGGGTCTCGCTTTGACACCTGAACAGGGCCTTTCGGTACTCCTATGCCTCAGATGAATGTGCTTTGGGTGTGACTCGCGCGATTTCCGGGTGGGGCCGCTCGGACCTGAATTGCCACGCACCGCCTGCGCTTCGACGATTCCGGCGCGCTCCGCGACGACTCGGCCGAGTGCCGTAGAGGCCGTAATTCTCGCGCCGGCCGACAGGTCGTTCGGCCCTTGCCCGACCCACTCTCGCGCGCGAGGCTAGGGACAACAAGTCCCGTTCGCGGGACCCGCCGCGGGCCAGGTGACCGGCGGCCTGTTCGGCGATGGGCTCCGCACCAGAAAGTGCATACAGATGGCGATCAGTCCAATTGCCATTCGCCCGCCCCGGCCTCCCGTCCCGTGGACCCCACTCGTCATCGCCGACGAACGCTGCAAGGGCTGCGAGTTGTGCGTGGCCGCCTGCCCCAAGGCCGTCCTTGCTCTCGATCGCGGTCGCGTGAACCTCCTCGGCTACCACCCCGTTCGCCTGACCGACGCGTCTGCCTGCACAAGTTGCGCATTCTGCGCCCGAGTTTGCCCGGATGCCGTCTTCACGGTCTGGGTCGCGCCGCGAGAAGCCCAGCCGGCCCCGCGAGAAGAACGCGTCCGATGACCGATCCGCTCGGCACCGGCACCGGCCCGCGCTCGCCCGAGGCGGATACCAAGCGCCGCTCTCGCGTCCTCATGAAGGGCAACGAGGCGATAGCCGAGGCGGCGATCCAGGCTGGCTGCGACGCCTACTTCGGCTACCC
>PMBR01000103.1:28203-42047 GCA_003152995.1 Chloroflexota bacterium
CCGGAACGCCGATGGTGCTCGTCAACGTAATGCGCGCCGGACCCGGCCTGGGCAGCATCGGACCGTCGCAGAGCGACTACTTCCAGGCGACGAAAGGCCACGGCCACGGCGACTACAGGGTTCCGGTGCTTGCTCCGGCTTCGATCGGTGAGGCCATGGACTTGATGGCCGACGCGTTCGAGCTGGCGGAGCGATATCGCACGCCGGTCATGGTCGTCCTGGACGGGATTCTCGGCCAGGCCATGGAGCCGGTCGAGCTGCGCTTCCGCAACCCCGAGCGTCATGCTTTCGATTGGGCTCTGACCGGGGCGGCCGGGCGTCCGGCGCGGGTCATCAAGTCCATCGACCTGGTGCCCGAGGTCCTGGAGAAGCGAAACATCGCCCTCCAGCGCAAGTACGCAGAGATCTCACGCCAGGAGGTCCGTTGGGCGACGGAGCGAATGGACGACGCCGAATACGTACTCGTCGCCTACGGCACGGCGGCCCGAGTTGCCCGCAGCGCGATCGAGAAGGCCCGCGCCCGGGGCATCAAGGCCGGTCTCTTCCGCCCCATCACCCTGTGGCCCTTCCCCAGCCGCGAGCTGGCTAGGGTCGCCCGGCATGCGCACGCCATCCTGACTGTCGAGCTTTCTTCCGGCCAGATGGTCGAAGACGTTCGACTGGCAGTCGAAGGTCGATGTCCGGTCGGTTTCCACGGTCGAATGGGCGGTCTGGTGCCGACTCCCGACGAAGTCGTCGGCGCTTTGAAAGCGTTGCACGGCAAGGTCGAGCGGACGCGCGAACGCGATCGCGAGCAGCAGCAGAAGCGCCATGCCGGCCGGTCCGAGGTGCAGTCCGGACACCACCACGCGGCAGTCGCCCTTCCTGCCGAGAGAACCGACCGGGCCGAGATCGGCGCCCGCACCGGCGACGGCGCACGCGAGGGCGCCCCGGCAGGCACGCGCGACGGAGCCAGACGATGACGCTCGATCCGAATCCCGAGCTGCCGGTCCGGGCACGAGCGCCCAGGCTGATCTACCGCAAGCCCGACATGCTCGCGGACCGCTCCACTCACTACTGCCCCGGCTGCGGCCACGGCGTCGTCCATCGTCTCCTTGCGGAGGTGATGACGGAGCTGGATCTGCCGGCCCACACCATCGCAGTGGCCCCGGTCGGCTGCGCCGTGTTCGCCTACGACTATCTGAACGTGGACTTCGTCGAGGCGCCTCATGGACGGGCCCCGGCCGTGGCGACGGGGATTCGCCGCGTTCGACCGGAGGCGTTCGTGCTGACGTATCAGGGCGACGGCGACCTGGCCGCCATCGGCACGGCGGAGATCGTCCATGCCGCCGCCCGCGGCGAGCGCATTACGGCGATCTTCGTGAACAACGGCATNNGGCCAGATGGCGCCGACCACGCTGCTGGGCCAGCGGACCACGTCGTCGCCGAACGGCCGCGACGCCGCCTTAATGGGCTACCCGATCCGGATCACCGAGATGCTGGCCCAGCTGCCGGGGGTCACCTACGCTGCCCGCGGCAGCGTCGCCGACGCGTCGCTCATCGGCAAGCTGAAGGCGATGATCAAGCGAGCGTGTCTGGTCCAGATCGAGGGCGGCGGGTTCTCACTCGTCGAGGCGCTATCGAACTGCCCCGTCGGTTGGGGCATGACACCGCAGGAGTCGCTCGAACATCTGAAGGGCCCGGTCGTCGCGGAATACCCGCTCGGGGTCATCGTGGACCGCGGTGTCGTGGCTGCCGCCGGCCCCGCGACGGAGCCCGGCGCCAAACCGGGCCCCGCGACCGAAACCGGCGCCACGCCGGCTGCCACGCCAGTTCCCGCGCCGGGCGCCGCAGCCGTGCCGGAGGGCTGACGTGGAGCGCTCGGTCGTCTTCGCCGGCTTCGGAGGTCAGGGTCTCCTCTTCGCCGGCCAGGTCATGGCCCGCGCCGCGATCAAGGACGGCCTCGAGGTCTTCTGGATCCCCTCGTACGGTCCCGAGATGCGGGGCGGCACGGCCGCCTGCACGGTAATCGTCTCGGACAACCCGATCGGCTCGCCGGTCGTCGATCAGTTCGACGCCGCGGTGGTGATGAACCTGCCATCGCTGCGCAAGTTCAGCCCCCGAGTGGCTCCGGGCGGGCTGCTGATCGTGAACACCTCGCTGGTCACCGCCCAGACCTCTGCCCGCGCCGATATCGACGAACTGCGGCTCCAATGCACCGAACTGGCGGCCAGAGGCGGCGACGACAAGCTCGTCAGCATCGTCGCCCTGGGTGCCCTGGTGGCGCGACTTGCCTGGGTGACGCCCGAGTCGGTCCGGGCCGCGCTGGCGGAGATCACGGCCCGGAAACGGCCCGAAATCATCGAGGCGGACCTCGGTGTCTTCGCGGCCGGCCTCGAAGCAGGAGCCGTCGGCGTTGCCGGAGCGCGAGGACGCGGCTGAACCGGCCCATTCGACCGCGGTAGACTCTGCCGGACCCGATCGCAGGCGACGCCTGCTCGCCCGATCTGTGCGCGGAGATTGCCCCGAGATGCCCGACGCGATCATCCGGCTCATGCCCGACCCGGTCCTGCGATTGTGGACCGCGACGATGGAAGTGGCCCGACGGCGTGAGGTGCGCCGCCTGGTTCTGGCTCTGGCGCTCCTGATCGCGGCGGCGGCCTACATCCGCTTCATGGCCGACATCTTCAGGGGCGACGCCTACGGATACTGGGAAAGCATCCGCCGCAACGTCCTCTACGTGACCGCGCTGGATACCGCGCCGCACGGTTACCTGTATTCGCCCGCCTTCATCCAGGCGCTGTGGCCGCTGTTCTCTCTGCCGTGGGAAATCTTCTATTGCATCTGGCTGGCGCTGCTGACCGTCGCGCTGCTGTGGATCGCACGGCCCTGGCTGTCCCTCGTGATCTTCGCCCCGATCTTCTTGACCTTCGGGATCAGCTTGCTGCTGGTTCCAAGGCACTCGCTGGCGAGCGGCAACATCTATCTGTTCATGGGGCTCGCGGTCGTGGCCGGCTTCCGCTGGCCGTCGACGTATGCGTTCCTGCTGCTCACCAAAGTCACGCCCGGCGTCGGCCTGCTCTGGTTCGTCGTGCGCCGCGAGTGGCGCAATCTCGCGATCGCGCTCGGCACGACCGCCGCCATCGTCGCCGTCTCATTCGCCTTCTCGTCGAACCTGTGGTTCGACTGGTTCACGGTCCTCAAGCAGAACTCGGGCTACGGGGAGCCGGCGTTTGCCATCCACTTCCTGCCGCTGATCCCGCGTCTCGCGATAGCCGTGGTCCTGACGATCGTTGCGGCTCACTACAACGCTCGCTGGGTCCTCCCGATCGCCACCCTGCTGGCGCTGCCGTACATCGCAGATACCGGGCTGATCATTCTCGTGTGCGTGGCACCGCTGCTCCGCCACGACGCCTGGACCGAGAGCCCCGCCCGCAAGACGGCAGCCGAGCCGGGGGCTCTGGCGCCCGCGCCGGCGGCCTAGCGCCAGCGGCAGCGGCAGCGGTCTAGAAGTGAGCAGGCGAGGGTCGGTGAGGGAAAGGGAGACGACCACTGTCCAAGATTTCGCGGGACAGTGGTCACGCGTCCTGGGGCGCGAGCCATCGACCCTCCTTGAGAAAACGAGCGCAATCGCGTCGGCACGAAACGTCAGGCAGGTTCTGGGCGCCCCATTCGAGGACCGCTCGGGCTTCAGGAGTACGAACGAAAGCGCTCGCCGCGAAAGCCAACCAGCCAATGCAGATGTGGTCGTGGGCGCGGATACGCTCGAAGATGACATCTTCCCGCCCGTCCAGCGCCAGGATGTACGTTTCCAATCCCTGCGCCGCTGATCGCGGAACCGACCGGACGCTTCGCGGCGTCGTAGGTGAAGGTGAACTGTTCTCTACCTCTGCGGCTCGCGACGGAAGCGAACCGGGTCCACGATCTCGGGCGATGAGTCAGAGCGCGGTCAACTCCTGACCGGCCACCGACGTTGGACCGACGGGGAGTGATCACCCTGCCGGACGTCCGGGGGACGGACGGAGAGCGGAGGCGGCGGGCGCCGCGTCCGGCGGGCCGCACCCGGCGGGCGAAACAGCCCCCGCAGCCCCCGCAGACCCCGCCGACCCACCTCTTGCCCAGCTCAGTCGTGACGAAGTACACGTTGTCGCCCAGAGCCTCCCGGTGCGAGTCAGATTGCGCCCCAGGGCATCGAAGCTGAAGGTTGCGGCCGAGCCCGAGGCGGGGGTGATGCTCTTGAGACGACCGCCGAGGTCGTAGGCATAGGTGGTCGCGGTCAGCAAGGAGCGGGCCACACCACGAGGCAGCGGTGGCCAGGACGCTAGTGGTCGGACCTCCGCCTCCAACTGGCGAGTTCTGCGTAGACACGGTCTCGGGATTCCGTGTCGGGGAAGTCGAGCAAGATCGGGCCGTGTAGCCAGCGCAGTTCGATCGCCGGCCTCGTCTCCGTGACCAGGTGGGCCGTCCCGCGCCTGACCTTGCTGATGTTGGATGGAAGCAGACGGGCGGACTCCGCAGTCGCCCAAGGACCGGTAACGTCTGAACCTATCATGGTCTTGAGCTTGACGAGCACGTGCAGCTCGTTCTGGCCGCGCCGCTCCACGACTCCAGGTCGATGCCGGAAGCGCGATTGCCTGCGACGCACCCCAACGATGCCTGTCGCATGCATGGACACGCTCGAACCCATGCCCAACGGTCCCACCGGTGCTGGAGTCTGACAGCTATCGGGCACGAATGGCAAGAAGCGCACGAGCCAGCCGACGGCCAGCAGAATTGAGATGCCTCCGAATATGAGGCATACAAGTAGAACAGGGCCCCCTTCACCGGACTTGAATGGCAAATTCGATTCCATTCCCAGGACATACAGGACCGAGTTAGCAGCAATTACCACTGGGCCCAAGCCAAAGCCGAATATGAGAAGAAGTACAAGACCCGGACGTATGCTTCTTGAGTTGTCCCAGTTCATCAACTGGTTCTGGTTGGTCATGTGAGCCAACCATCCGCCAAAGGAGACGATCCTCAGGAGCGATCTCATTTCGTTGCCTTGAAACTTGGGTCTTCCGACAGCAGCTTGGCGGCCTTGAGATAGTCGTCTAGCTTCGGACAATCGTTGTCGAAGTTGCAACCAATGTTGGCCCAAGCACTGCTCACGACGTTCTGCACGCCGATACCCGTACCGACTGCAGCCGCAACGCAACCCAAGTCGAGCGGTCCAGTCTCAACCAACGCCACGCATCCTGTCATGACTGCGCGTCCGGCCTGCCACCCGGCGTAGTCGGACGCCACAGTCTTCGCCGTTTGGCTGACGCAGTTGAGTCCGTCCTTCCAATCGCAGGTGATTCCCGTGTAACCCACGTCAATCGCGATACCGGCCCACGCTAGTCTATCGGTGAGATCAGTCAGCATCAGCCCCTCTCCGCCCTTGAACTGCTGACGCACGAATGCTGCGGCAACTTTGTCGGCCGAAGCCTCACTCCAACCGCGGGCCTTGAAGATATCCACGAGATTCTCATACCTACCCTTCCAGAGCAAGTTCTTGGCGAGATCCGCCGGGACGCTCATCGCGCCCGCGACGACCGTCACGGTCTGGTTAGGGCTGTCGTTGACAAACTTCATCCATTTCCGGAGGCAGTCCTCAATACTTCCTCCCGTTTCCAGGCAGACCTCTAGGGTCGCGCGCTCCAGATCGTCCGGACTTGGGACGTTGTTGACAGCGGGCGTCGTACTCGCCGGTGGTGGCGTGGCCGGCGTCTTCGCGGAGCTGTTACCGGTGTCCTTCCCCGTGCCCGTGTCCCAGCACGATGCATCCGTCACGATGTATTCGCATATGCCCGTGTGTCCATCCGGATCCACGAGCGTCGTCGGGTTGGCCTCGGCGTAGAGGAAGCGGTTCATCGAGCGCGGGTTCAGGGCGGAACCGGCGACGGAGTCGAGGCTGGTGAAGGTGCCGGCCGAGGGGGCGTAGTAGCGGGCACCGGCGTCGTAGAGGGGCTCGGATGTGGGACTGACGTCGAGGCGGCCCTGGTAGCGCCAGGGGGTCTTGACGGCTGAGCTGGCGTCGTAGACGCAGGCTGTCTGTCCTGCGTCAAGACAGACAGACAGACAGACAGACAGAGCCGGGACCCCTTGCGAGGCCCCGGCTCCGGTGACGGCGAAGGAGTGTGCTAGCGGATGCCGGCCATCTCCTGGAGGATGCGCCAGTTGTGGAGTCGATCCCCCTGCGAGGCCTGGAGTTCGTGGGAGGGATTGCCCTCCTTGTCGAAATGCTGGCGGAACCGGCCTTCCGTGCGGGCGAAGGAGATGAAGTCGAAGGTCGACCCGTCGGGACTCTTCGACCAGTCTTCCTTGACCGCCGGGTTGCCCTGGAGCGAAAGCCGCTCGGCGAGCGAGTCACCGCGGCGCGGATCGTAGGTGAAGAGCGGGAAGGCCCGCGACTCCACGGCCAACCTGGCCTGGCGATTGGCCGCATCGTCGGCGATGCCGTGCTCCGGCATGCAGGGGGTGTAGGCAATGACGACGGCCGGGCCCGGGTAGGCGTTGGCCTCGATCACGGCCTTGTAGAGGTGGCTCAGATTGCAGGCCGCGACCTGGGCGACGTAGGCCTCGCCGTGGGCCACCATGATCCGGCCCAACTCCTTGCGCCGCTCCTGCTTGCCATGCTCGGCCTTGCCGTAGGCGGAGAGCTTGGCGACCTGTGCGGTGAAGGAAGCGGTCGAGGTCTGGCCGCCGGTGTTCGAGTAAGCGCCGGTGTCGAGCACCAGGACCTTGATGTCCCTGCCCGACGCAACCAGGCGCGACAACGACTGGAAGCCGATGTCGTACATGGCGCCGTCGCCGCCGAAGACCCACAGCCGCCGATCGGCGTGGCCGGCCTGGTCCCAGCGCATGCGGATGCCCAGGGCGTCGGCCGGGCCGTTCTCGAAGAGCGAGTTCGTCCAGGGAACCGTGAACGGGTTGTAGGGATACGTGCTGGCGAAGACGGTGTTGCAGCCGGTCTCGGCGACGATGCCCATGCTCTCGGGGCCGTGGACCTGCAACGTGGCAGCCATCACCATGCGGACAACCGTGCCCTCACCGCAGCCCGAGCAAGAGCCGCCGCCGCCGACGAAGCCGAAGGCATGCTCGCCGAGCATGATGTCGGCCAGGGCCTTCTCGTTTCGGTACGGGGCCGGCGTCGTGGGCAGACTCTTGTAGAAGGCGACGTCGCGGCGATAGCGATCCAGCGTGCACTCGCCGCTCGGCTCGGCGTCGGCCTTGTCCGCCATGACGAGGGCGTTGTGGCCCTGCGCCACGCAGACGTCGACGCACTCGGCGCAACCCTTGCAGTGGGACGGGTCGATGAAAAGGCCGAAGTCGGCCGGCTCGATGCCACGCCTGGCGGGCACGTCGGCGTACTTCGTGGTGTGGACGAAGTGCTGCTTCGCCGTCTCGGCGGCAAGCGCCGGGTTCGGCTGGGACGCGGCAAACCTGTCGATCGCGCCGGCCAGCGACGCCTTTGGCTGCGCCGTGGCGAAGATGGCACTGTCGGGGCAGGCGCTGACGCAGGCCATGCAGCCGACGCACTGGTCCGCCACGAAGTGCGGGATCAGCGGCGAAAGGTTGCTGAAGTCCCGAGTGCCGGCTGTTCCGGGGCCGATCAGACTGCGACCGACGCCCATGTCGGCCGGCAGTTCCACATCTGCTATGCCGCGGCGATACGCCTCGATGACCGTCTGGTTGAAGTCCTCGACGTAGGTAGCGACATCGAAGGTCTGGGGCGCAATGCGCCCGGGACCAGCCGGAAGGTTGTAAAGCAAGCCTTCGAGGTGGCCCTTTCCGTTCTTCTCGGTGGCAATCGTCTCTGTCATCGCTCGCTCAGTCTTGGGGTTCTATCCCAACCAGGACCGTACGAGGTCGCTGGCCGAGATGATGCCGATCGGGGTGGCCGCGGCGTCCGTCACGACGAGGCGGTGGACCCGGCGCTCCCCCATCACCCGGGCGGCCTCATCGAGGCCTGCCGTCGCGGGGATCGTGAGTGCCGGCTTCGTCATGAGCTCTCCAACGGCCAGGCCCATCCAGTTCCCGTGAAGATGCGGGTTTGCCTGCGCCCTGATGACATCGATTTGACTCAGGACACCGACCAGAGCCCCCGTCGCGTCGACGACGGGCAGGCCGGAGATCTTCCTGCTATCGAGCAGGTTTGCGGCTTCCGCGAGGGATGCAGCCTCCGAGATCGAAACCGGATTGGCGGTCATGACATCCCCGACCTTGCGGATTGCCGTCATCGCGTCGCCCCGGCGGCGCTCGACACGGGGACCCTGGCAGCGATCGCCGCCGTCACGTCGATCACGCCGTCGTACGCTCCGTCGATGACAGCGAGATTGGCGTCGACGACTGACGTGCCTCGCTTCCCGAAGAAGCGCGTGAGATTGGTGCGAACGGCCTCCCGCAGGGCGGCCCGGTCCAGACCGGCTCGCTCGGCGAATGGCGAGACCTTGAGGAACACGCCGACCAGGGCGACACCCTGCATTCGGACTTCGAGGTCCGGCCGCGGCGCGTGCTTCTTGGCGAGTGACGCCGTGTCCAGGGCCAGGAGGCGGATCTTGCGGGCCAGGATCGCGGCTCGGGTTGACGCCGGCAGAACGGCCCAGATTTCGTGCGGATCCGTGAGCGGCGTCGGCACGAAGACCGTGCCGCCGTTCACGAGCCCGGCAAGGGGATCGCCCTGCTTGAACGAGTTGGTGTCGTGGAGCGGCACGAAGTCGACTTCGGTCAGCTCGTTGTGGAGTCGGATCGGCTCCTCGGCGATGGTCAGGAAGTAGGTCGTCGGCAGGCCCTTCTTCTCCGAGCCGTAGCGCGGATAGGCCTGAACGTACAGGTTGAAGAGTTCCCCGACGGTGGTTGCCACGAGCTTGTTCGTGGTGACCGAGCCGAAGCCGCCGACCGAATGGCCGCGCAGGCTGTATGCGCCCCGGGGCCTGATATTGACGTCGCTCTTGGTCAGCGCGAGCGGGTGCCGGATCCCGAGCACCACGTGCTTGCGCTCCCTGACCGCCTTCTCGTCGGCGATCCAGTCGAATACAGCCGCGAGATCGCCCGGCTGGATGTCGCGCGATCCGAGGCCGGCCGAGGCCGACACGACACGCGGCAGGCGGGCGCCATCCATCGCGGCGTCGGCAAGGGCGGACTTGAGCTCGCGGGTCAGCGGGTTGTCCGCCGCGGCGGGCTCATCGGTGCGCTCCACGACCGCGACGACTTTGGCGTTGGCCAGGGCCCTGGCGAGCTGCCCCGCCGGGAAGGGGCGGAAGCACGTGACCGTTACGCAGCCGACCTTGCGGCCGGCGGCGCGGAGATGGTCGACGACTGCGAGCGCCGTGTCGGCCATGGTGCCCATCGAGACCAGGACGTAGTCGGCGTCTTCGGTCTCGTACGTATCGATCAGGCCGTAATGGCGCCCCGTGAGAGCTTCCCATTCGGTCATCGCGCGCTCGGTGATCTCGACCAGCTTGTCGTACCAGGTCCGCTGAGCGATGCGGCCCTTCATGTACGAGTCCTGGTTCTGGACGACCCCGGACATGAGGGCGTCCTTGGGGTCGAACAGATCGCGGACCGTCAGGCGCGGGTCGCCCACGAAGCGCTTGAGCAGCTCGTCCTCGGGCAGCTGGACGTTCTCGATGGTATGGGTCGTGAGGAAACCGTCCTGGGCCACGAACCACGGCGTCTCGCCGTCCTCGGCGACGCGTCGGGCGATGGCGGTCAGGTCCGCCGCCTCCTGGCAGTTGCGAGAGAAGAACATGCCCCAGCCGCAATCCGCGACGCCCATCATGTCGTCGTGGCCGGCGTGGATGTTCAGGCTCTGGCTGGTCAGGGCGCGGGCACCCACATGGAAGACCGCGGGCAGACGCTTGCCGGCGATGACGTAGAGGACTTCCTTCATAAGGATGAGTCCCTGTCCCGCAGTGAAGTTCGTGACCCGGCCGCCCGCGAGTGCGAAGCCCTCGGCGGCGGATGCGGACGAATGCTCCGACTCTGGTTCGACGAACTGGAGCTTGGTGCCCCACAGATTCGGGGTGCCGTTGGCCACTGCCACCTGGTAGACCGCGGCCATGGTCGTCGACGGAGTGATCGGGTAGGCACATGCGCCGTCGCTGATGCGTGTCTCGACGTAGGCGATGGCCTCCGAGCCGTCGATGATGGCCTGGATGCCTGGGAACTCGGGTGTCGACGAATCGGTCACGGTGGTCGGTTCGCTCAATGCACGCAGCTGGCGGGCAAGTGCGCTTCCGTCCAGGTGCTTGAGCAGGGTGCCGCCGATCCCGCTGGCGACCGCCTCGCGCTGCTCGTCCGCATGCCAGTAGGAAGCGAGCACGGCGATCCTCTCCGCCGGGATGCAGTCGTGCAATGCCGCGACCACCGGCGGCCAGCCACCGGTTACGTCCGCATCGAGCAGCACCACGTCGGGATTCGAGGCAGCGGCCTCGCGCGCGGCAGATTCAGCGCAGGTCGCATGGGCGACGATCTGGAAGCCGTGACGCGAAAGGTGATCGGAGAGCGCCTCGGATGCCGCTCGATGCTGACTGACGATGAGCAGCCGTCGCAGAGGCAGATTGGGGTCGGCGAGCATGCGCATAGCGTGCGCGCTGGAGCCGCTCCGTCCGTAGCGACAGGGCTCCCTAATGCCGGGGGCCATATGGCCCGCGTGAGCAGGGGCCGGGGCTGGAGCGGGCCGCCGGAGGAGTGGGCCGCAGCGGTCGGGGCGGGGTTTGGGCGGCCGCCGCAACTCCGCCGTCCGCGACGCCGGGTTCGGGGCGCCCTGGCCGCGGCCGAGCCCGTGACGACTCAGCGAGAGGGCTCAGTTACCCGCTGCGGGGGGGCCGTTCGGCACTGCGCAGCGATGGATGGCAATCGCAGACTTCCGAGCGTGACGAACGCCGGAGGGGACGCCCGGCGTTCGTCCTTTTTTGCGCCCGCCGCTGCCGGCGCATTCCGTTGCTGGCGGCCGGCGGGCTGGACGTCCGGGCGGTTAGGCGGCCGGCTCCGGAATCCGGCGGCAGTGGCGACCGGGCCTGCGTGTCGTGCCACCGAGCCTAGAGCTCGTGATACTTCCTGGCGTACGCGGTCAACTCGTCGCGGAAGTCGGGATGAGCGATGGCGATCAACCGCTTGGCGCGCTCGCGCAAGCTCTGCCCGAACAGTTCGGCGACGCCGTATTCGGTCACGACCGTGCGGACGTGGGAACGCGTTGTCGTGACGCCGGCGCCTTCCTTGAGGCTGATGGCAATCCGCGAGAACTTGCCGCCTGCCGCGGTCGACGGCAGGGCGATGATCGCCCGGCCTTCCTCGGCCAGTGCAGCGCCGCGCATGAAGTCCATCTGGCCACCCACGCCGCTGTACATGCGGTGCCCGATCGAGTCGGCGCAAACCTGGCCGGTGAGATCCACCTCGATGGCCGAGTTGATGGCCGTCATCCTCTTGAAGCGTCTGATGATCGACGTGTCGTTGGTATAGTCGACCGGCCGCATCTCGACCATCGGGTTGTTGTCGACGAACTTGTACAGCCGCTGCGTGCCCATCATGAAGGCCGTCACGACCTTGCCGCAGTTGATCTCCTTGCGCTCGCAGGTCACGACGCCACGCTCTACCAGGTCGACGAGAATGTCGGTGAACATCTCCGTGTGGACACCGAGGTCCCGCTTGCCGTACAGGCACTTGCCGACCGCGCTGGGGATGGCGCCGATGCCCATCTGCAGCGTCGCTTCGTCCTGTACCAGTTCCGCCACGAACTCGCCGACGCGCAGTTCGAGTTCGCCGGCCTCGCCCGGGAAGTGATCGTAGGGCGGCTGATCGACCTCGACGCCGAAGTCGATCTTGCTGACGTGGACGAAGCTGTCGCCGAGGGTCCGCGGCATGCTCTTGTTGAGCTGGGCGATGACCGTCTTGGCGCAGCGAACGGCCGTGAGCATCGTGTCGACCGAGGTGCCGAGCGAGCAGAAGCCGTGCTCGTCGGGCGGGCTTACGTTGGCGAAGACTGCGTCGAGGGGCAACAGGCCGCTGTCGATCAGGCGAGGAATGTCCGAAAGGAAGACCGGGATGAATTCCGCGCGGCCCTCGTTGATCGCCTGGCGGGCATTCGGCCCGATGAAGACGGCCTTGTGGAGCAGGTGACCCTGCATCTCCGGCGCCAGGTGCGGATGCGGACCCTCGGCGTGCATGTGAACGACCTTGACGTCCTGGAGCAGCGGAGCGCGCCTGCACAGCGCGTCGAGGAGCACGGACGGGGTCGCTGCCGCGCCCTGCATGAAGATCTGCTGACCGGACTGGATGACGGAGACGGCCTCATCGGCGCTGACGATACGCATGACGCGGAGTGTACGGGCAGCGCGCAACTTCTGGAGGGCCGAACGCCACCGTCGGAGATGCCTTGCGGCCCGGATTGCCGGGCACCCGACCGGCACGAGCCATGGCGCCGCTCCGGCGAGCCCAGGCCGGGGCGGAGCCGAGGACCGGAGCGAGCGAGCGCCAGGCAGGCTTGGCGGGTGCGTGAGCGAGGACCGCGAGCCAGGCAAGCCTGGCTTTGGCGACAACGAAGGACAGGACGGGCCCGGCGCCGAGCTACACGCCGCCCTTGAGGCGATGGCGGGCGACGAAGGCGGCGGCTTGCGCCCGGCGCTCCAGGTTGAGCTTCGAGAGGATCGAGCTGACGTAATTCTTGACCGTCTTGTCGGACAGGAAGACCTCCGTGGCGATCTCCTTGTTCGTCTTTCCCTCGGCCACGAGCAGCAGGATCTTCTGCTCCTGCTGGGTCAGCTGAGCCATTTCGTCGGTGTAGGTACCGGTGGCGATACGGCGAACCCGATCCAGCACCTTCTCGGTGACGGCCGGGTCCAGCAGCGACTCGCCGCGGCCCACGGACTCAAGCGCGCTCACGAGGTCGCGGCTGCGGATCTGCTTGAGCAGGTAGCCCGAGGCGCCGGCGATGATCGCGGAGAGGACGGCTTCCTCGTCCGGGTAGCTGGTCAGGATCACCACTCGAGTGGCCGGGAACTCGGCACGGATCTCGCGGCAGGCCTCGATCCCTGATCCGTCCGGCAGGCGGACGTCCATCACGACCAGATCGGGCTCGAACTTGCGCGCCATTTCGACTGCTTCAGCCGCGGTTCCGGCTTCGGCAACGACCTGGAAATGCTCGCGCCGGTCTAGCAGAGAAACGAGGCCCTGGCGTACCACTTCGTGATCGTCGACCACGAGCAGCCGCAGCGGGCGTGCATCGATCTGGTCGGTCATGCGTCTCCTACCTGGCTGGCGCCGGCTCCAAGCGACTCGCGCCGCGCCACCTCGACGATGATACGCGTGCCACCGCCGGGTGCGCTTTCGAGCAGCAGGTTGCCACCGATCGCGGCGGCTCGAGCGCGCATGTTGATCAGACCCTGATGGCTCGCGCCGCGCTGCCTGTCGGGATCGAAACCTACGCCGTTGTCGCTGACTGTGAGTTTGATCGTGCCGTCCTTGTCCTCCACTCGAACGGTTCCCTGGGTCGCCCTGGAGTGGCGGGCGATGTTGCTCAGGGCCTCTCGGGCGATGGAGAGCAGCTGACCCGTATTCTCGGGCGAGAGGTCGCCTTCCTCGACGCCGAAGGTTTCGACATCGACGTCCACCATGCTGTTGACTCGGAACTCGTCGGCCAGCGCGGCCAGGCCGCCGACCAGGCCGGCTTGTTCGAGCAGCTCTGGGCGCAGGCCGAAGATGAAGTTTCGGATGTCGCGGATCGATTGGTCGAGCGAATCGATGGCGCGCTCCACGCGGGCGCGCGCCACGTCCGGCTCGTCCACCATGAGGTCTCCGACATCCTCGAGCGAGAGCCCGACGGCGTAGATGCTCTGGATGAT
>PMBR01000124.1:0-7639 GCA_003152995.1 Chloroflexota bacterium
ATCTCCCAGCGGGCCGAGGAGATGGGCTTGCCCATGTTCTCGCTCTCGAGATGCGCGAGCTCCTCGAGGTGCTGGCGAATGAGCGCGGCGAAGCGGGCGAGGGTCTGACCGCGGCGGGTCTGGCTCCACGTGTGCCAGTCGCCGTCGAAGGCGCGCTGGGCCGCCTTGACTGCCCGATCCACGTCCTCCGCGCCGCCCTTGGGGACGCGGACGATGACGCGGCCGGTAACCGGGCTGACGACGTCGAAGGTCTGGCCATCCGCCGCGGCCACGTACTCGCCGCCGATCACCATCTTCAGAGCGGGGGCCGGGGCGGCGGGCTGTTCGGCCGGCGGTTGGGTGGTCATCGCGGAACCTCGTGCGGGGCTCGGGTCGTTGTTCTCGGATGATACGCGCGCCCACATCGCCGGAGATAAGCCCCACATAATCTCCCGCCAATCATCCTCGCCGACTATGGCCCCATGGGCGACGACGTTCAGATCGGGCGGATGGTTCGAGACGTCCGGCTCGCGCGCAACCTTCGCCAGCAGGACGTGGCCGCCGGTGCCGGCGTCGGCCGCGAGACAGTTTCCCGGCTCGAGCGTGGGCTGATCGACGGGATGACGGTGGGCAACCTGCGGGCTGTGAGCCGGGCCCTACAAATGCCCGCGATCGTCAACGTCGGGTGGCGCAGCCCTGAGGTCGAGCGCCTGCGGGATGCTCGGCACGCCGCACTCGTCGAAGCAGTCGCTCGGCTTCTGGGCGAACTCGGCTGGCAGATGGTGCCGGAGTTTACGTTCAGCGAGTTCGGTGAGCGTGGCTCCGTCGACGGCCTGGCCTGGCACCCGGTTCATCGTGCGCTGTTGATCGCGGAGATCAAGACTCGGATTTGGGATCTTCAGGACATGCTCTCGACCCTTGACCGGAAGCGACGACTCGTCCCGGCCCTTATGCGACGGGAACATGGGTGGCGGGCGGAGAGCCTTGGGGTAGTCCTGACGATGCGTGAGAAGAGCACCCACCGCCATCTGATCGAACGCCACTCCGCCACCTTTCGCGGCGCGTTACCAGATCGCCAGATCGAAGTCCGACGTTGGCTCGAGAAGCCGTCTGGAAACCTCCGGGGGATCTGGTTCTTGCCTGATTCACGCCAAACCGACTTGCGGAAAAGAGGCCGGGGCGTGACGGGTTCCACGAGGCTCGAGCGCGGCGGTTGATGGGGCTCCGGTCGCATCGGATGCCCGTGCCGGCGACGGATCTCGGGGCTTGGAGGGCGATTCGGGCCTGCTCAAGACGATCGTGGGCCGCACCAACATGTCCACGGCGCGGCTCCCTTTGCCGAATGTCGATCTGGTGTGAATCCGGAAAGAACCGATCCATGTCCTGCAGCCGCGGGGGCTCGCGCGCGACTCAGCGCGTCTAGAATCCTTGTGAATGAGCCACGAGCCTCGATCCGCGACCAGCCACACGCCACGCCCCTTCCCGGGTGCGTTTCGGCGGGCGGCTCCCCCGGCGGCTCCGACCGCGATCACCGCGACGCACATTCGGATCTGGCTGGCCGTGATCGTCGGCTGCATCGTCGTCGGGACGGCCGGATACCTGGTCCTGGATCCCGGCTGGCGCCTGCTCGACGCGCTCTACATGACGGTCATCACCCTCACGACCGTCGGCTTCCGGGAGGTGCAGCCGCTCGGCGACGCCGGGCGTATCTGGACGATGGCCCTCTCGCTCGTGGGTGTCGGGCTCATTTTCGGCACGGTCGGGATCGTGGCCGAGTACCTTGTGGTGGAGGCGACCAGCGGACGACGGGAGGCCGAACGAATGGTCCAGGCGGTCAACAAGCTATCGGGCCACTACATCCTCTGCGGCTATGGCCGAGTCGGCCTCACCGTCGCTCGGGAGCTCGTCCACTCGGGCCTGAAGGTCGTGGTCATCGACATCCTGCCCGAATCCCTCGCTCGAGCCAGGCGCGAAGGCTTCCTCGAGGTCGAAGGCGACGCCACCGAGGAGGCGACCCTTCGCGCCGCCGGAATCGAACGAGCGCGCGGTCTGATCACCACGATCGACTCGGATGCCCACAACGTCTACGTCATCCTGTCGGCGAGGGCGATGAACCCCAAGCTCTTCGTGGTCGCCCGGGCGAACACCGAAGACTCCGAAGCTCGGCTGATGCAGGCGGGCGCGAGTCGGGTGGTGTCGCCCTACACCATGGCCGGCCATCGCCTGGCCGAGCTGGCCGTTCGGCCTCGGGTCGTCGACTTCATCGACGCGGCCCTCTCGCACGGCGAGCTGGCCTTCTCGATGGAGGAGGTCGAGGTCGTGGCCGGAAATGAGCTCGACGGCATGACTGTGGGCGTGCTCCGCGACTCGGGCGTCTTTGCCCTGGCGATCGTTACCGGCGAGCGGAGCTACGAGGCCAACCCGCCGGCGGATCGGACCCTGAAGGCCGGCGAGACGCTTGTCGTTTCCGGCAGCGTGGCCCGGCTGCGCGAGTTGCGGGGCATGCCGGCCAGGGCATAGGGAACGAGGACATAGCTCGGACGCAGGCGCGACAAACGGCGCCTGGGCGACACACCGAGAGAGGATCGATGGGCAAACCCAGGTCCAAAGTCGAGCTTCTGACCGACGCGCAAAGAGAACGGGACCTGCTGCTGGCGATGCTGGCAACGCTGACCCCCGAGCAGCTGGCGCAGTCGGGCTCGAACGGCTGGTCGACCAAGGACATCGTGGCGCACCTGGCCGAGTGGGAGCGCCTGCTCTTCGGCTGGTACGACGCCGGTTGGCGTGGCGAGGAGCCGGCAGTTCCCGCAGAAGGCTATACGTGGGCGACGATGGCCCAGCTGAACGACCGGATCTTCGTGCAGCACCGGGACGAATCGTGGGGCCGCATCTTCGGCGACTGGCAGGACACGTCGCGGCGGCTCATCTCGCTCACCGGCTCGATCTCGGAGGCCGACCTCTTCACTCTGGGCCGCTACGCCTGGACCGGCCGCGGCACCCTGGCCGACTTCGTCTACGAATGTGGCCCGAACCACTGCCGCTGGGCCCGTGCGGACATTCGGAAGGCCCTGAAAGCGCGGCGCTGAGGCGGGCGAGGCCGGTCCGGGCCGCCGCCGCGCGAACCTTTGGCCGCCCGCAGCTCCTTGCCGCCACCCGCTCCTCGTCGCTAGGTGCAGGCCTCAACCAGCCGCGCCGCCACAGCCGCCCAGTCGCCCTCGCCGGTCCCCTGCGCTCCGTGGCTGCTTGCCAGGCGGAGTGGCGACGGACGGAACCGGGCCATTTCAGCGGCTAGACTCGCCGGCTGCAGTAGCAGTCGCAGCCGCGGCCGCGGCGTTGCGCGCCCGCCGCTCGTGGGCAATCAAGGCCCCGCCGACGATCCCCGCGTTGTTGCGGAACGTGGCCAGGGCGATGGGCGTCTTGACCGTAAGGAACGAAAGGTAGTTGTCGGCCCGTTTGGAAGCGCCGCCGCCGAGGATGAAGAGGTCGGGCCAGAAGAGCCGCTCCAGCTCGTGGAGGTACGCGTCGAAGCCGGCCGCCCATTCCCGCCAGTTGAGCCCGAGCCTCGCCCGCGCGGATTCGGCCACCCGCTCCTCCGCGTCTCGGCCGTCGACGACAAGGTGGCCGAGCTCGGTGTTCGGCACCAGCCGGCCGTCGATGAACAGAGCCGACCCGATACCGGTCCCGATCGTCAGTACGAACACCAGGCCGCGCTGGTATCGCCCCGCGCCCAAACGGATCTCGGCCAGGCCGGCGACGTCGGCGTCGTTACCTGCAGCAACAGTCCGGCGCATCGCAAATTCCATCTCCTGCTCGGCAGCGAAGCCGATCCAGGCGGAGTCGATGTTCGCGGCGGTCAGCGTCACACCGTTGCGGATGGCCGCCGGCAGACCCACGCCCACAGGGAAGGCATCACCATCGCGCGGATCCCAGGGAGCGACAAGATGGCGGACCAGCTCATCCATGACCCCGACGACCTCGTCGGGCACCGAAGGTTGGGGCGTCGGGATGCGCAGCCGGTTGCCGACGAGCTGGCCGGTCCGGACATCGACTACTGCGCCCTTGATGCCGCTTCCTCCGAAGTCGATCCCGATCGCCAGGTCGGCGGGCCGGACGTCGGCCGGCTGCACGTCCCCCGGCTTCGTCCCAACGGCTGCGCGTCCGCCGGTCGTGGTGTCGTTCGCCGGACGGTCGATCATTGGCGGTTCTTCCAATCGAGCTCCTGTTCGTCGTTCGTCGTCGCCGCGTAAGCGCCCGCGGCTTCCCCGACGCTAGAAGTAGTTCACGCTGATGCCGCCGTCGATGACCATCGAGGCGCCGTTGGTCCATTTCGACTCGTCGGACGCGAGATAGACCGCCATGGCGACGACCTCCTCGGGCTTGCCGAAGCGACCGGTCGGGTTGCGGGCCAGCCGCAGCGACTTTGCGGCCTCGTCTTTGAGCAGCCATTCCATGAGCAGCGGTGTCTCGACAGGGCCCGGCAGGATAGCGTTGGTCCGGATCCCTTTGGGCGCGAACTGGACCGCAAGGGAGCGGGTCAGCGCCAGGACGGCACCCTTGGAGGCGGTGTAGGCATCTTGCGGCACGGAGCAGCCCAGAATCGCGACGAAGCTGGAAACGTTGATGATCGATCCTGACCCGCGCTCGATCATTCGGGGGATGGCGTACTTGCAGGCGAGGTATACGCCCCGAACGTTGACCGCCATGACCCGGTCCCAGGCCTCGACGGGGGTGTCCACGACCGAATGGTCGGCCTCGGGCATGATCCCGGCGTTGTTGTACAGGACGTCGAGCTGCCCGTACTTCTCGATCGCCAGGTCCACCATCGCCCTGGCGTCAGCCTCGACCGAGACGTCGACTCTGGCTGCGTACGACTCTCCGCCGGCCGCGCGGATCTGGCGGACCGTTTCGTCGGCGGCCTCGGCCTGGTTGTCGGCCACGATCACCCGAGAACCCTCGGCCGCGAAACGGATCGCGGCCACGCGCCCCATGCCGCTGCCTGCGCCGGTGATGATCGAAACCTTGTCCTCGAGTCGCATGCCCTCGCGTCTCCCGCTGTGGTGATTAGCACCTTTGACCGGCCGGTGCGGCCCGCTCATGGGGCCGACGCGTATCCTCCCTAGCTTACTCGGCGCGGCCCCGAACAAGAGCCGGCGTCACGCGGCCAGGCTGGCTCCGATGGCCGCGAGGCCGAGCAAGCCGATCAGTGCCGACGATCCGGCAGCCAATCGTCGAAGCGCTGCCGAACCGAGTCTCTCGCGGAAGGCGGCCGCCGCGATTGCCAGGATGACCCACCAGCTTGCCGAACCGGAGAAGACGCCGAGAACGAGCGCGGCGGCCGTGGACGTGTCGTGGCCGGCCAGGCCCAGGCCCAAGAAAGCGGCCGCGAACGACAGGATCGTGGCCGGGTTGGCGATCGTCAGTCCGACCGTCGTTGCGTAAGCCGACAGGAGCGAGCGGGGCGGGCGATCGGCCGTTGCCTGCGGCCGCGACAACAGGGCATGGATCGCCAGTGCGACGAGGAAGCAGCCCCCCGCAATACCGAGCGGCCGCCGCTCCCCAACGAGCAGATCTGCGGCGGCGGTCAGACCAAAGCTCGCGATCGACGCGTAGAAGCCGTCGGCCGTGGCCGCTCCCAGTCCCGACGCCACGCCGACTGCCGCGCCCTCGACCAGCGTTCGCCGGATGCACAACAACCCGATCGGCCCGATCGCGGCGGCGATCGCAAAGCCGATGGCGAAGCCACGTGCGCAGGCCCAGATCAGCTCCACCGTCCTCCTCCAAAGCTGCCCCGGAAAGCATGACGCCGGCAACGTTTGGACGCTGACCGTCGGGACCGACGAAGCCGTCGCTGGGCCGCCTCTCGAAACGGGCCTATGCTGAGGACGCAACGGTGTTGTCGGCTGCTAAGCCAGGAGGCTCCGTGGGTACCGAGTCGTCAGTGGTGGCGGTTGCCGGGGGTTCCGGTTTCGTCGGGCGATCGATCGTGCGCGAGCTCGCGGCGCGCGGCAACCGCGTCGTCGTGCTCTCGCACAAGCCTCCGATCGCGACCACCGACCGATTGATCGAATTCCGCCAGGCCGACGTGACCCAACCCGACCGCCTCCCGGACGCCCTGGCCGGGACCGACACGCTGGTCATCTGCCTCGGGTTTCGCAACTCGCCGATCGAGGCGCCTCGACGCGGTCGAACCTTCGAACGCATCGACGCCGGAGGGACCGTGGTGCTGGTCGCCGCGGCGAAGGCGGCGGGTATCGGCCGGCTCGTCTACATCTCCGGTGCGGGCGCCGCGCCCGACGCGGCCCGGCACTGGTTCCGCGCCAAGTGGCGCGCCGAGGAGGCGATCCGCGGCAGCGGCATTGCCTACACCATCTTCCGGCCGAGCTGGATCTACGGGCCGGGCGATCGCTCGCTGAACAGATTCCTCGGCCTCGCTCGGTGGCTGCCATTCGTTCCGCAGATCGGGAACGGCCGCCAGCTTCTGGCTCCGGTCTTCGTCGACGATATCGGCGCGCTGGTCGCCGACGCGCTCGTCACGCCGGCCGCGTCCAACGCCACGCTCGAGGTCGGCGGGCCCGAAACGTTGTCGATGGATTCAATCGTTCGGGCGGCCCTGCGCGCACAGGGGCGGCGCCGGCCGATACTCCACGCGCCTGCCGTGCTGATGAAACTGGCCACGCGCCCGCTGACACTGCTCCCGTCGCCGCCGATGACGCCGGACGCCATAGATTTCATCGTCCAATCGGCGCAGGTGGACACGGGGCCGCTGACCGCGGCGCTACCGCGTCACCTCACGCCCCTGGCCGACGGGCTTGCCTCTTATCTGGCGCCGCGAAAGTAGCGCGCGGGGGATCGCGCCGGCCTCAAGCCCGAGGTACTCGCCGACCCCTGGCTCAGCCGCGTTCGAGGTAGCGCTCGCGCTCCCATGCGTGAACGGCCGCGTCGTAGGCGTCCCGCTCGACGCGAGCGGCGTTGAGGTAGTGGTCCACGACGTCCCGGCCGAAGATCTCGACCGCCGCCTTGCTCTTCTCCAGCAGATCGACGGCTTCATATAGAGCGCGAGGCATGCGGTCGCAACCCTTGGCCACGTAGCCGTTGCCCTTGTACTCGGCCGGCGGCTCGATCTTGTGCTCGATGCCGTACAGCCCCGCGCCGACCTCGGCGGCGTACGCCAGATAGGCGTTCATGTCGCCGCCGGGGAAGCGATTCTCGATGTGGAGGCCCGCGCCGCTGCCCACGATTCGGAAGCCGGTGGTGCGGTTGTCACGGCCCCAAACCACGTTGACCGGGGCCCAGCTCGCGACCGCATAGCGCTTGTACGAATTGATCGTCGGAGCGATGAAGAGGGCCAACTCGCGCTGCAGCGCCATCATCCCGCCCAGGAACCAGCGCATCGTCTGGCTCATCCCATACGGCTGAGCGCCCTCTTCGAGGAAGAGGGCCTTCTGGCCCGCCGGATCCCATAGGCTGATGTGGAGGTGGCCCGACGAGCCCGTCCATTCCGCATACGGCTTGGCCATGAAAGTCAGGCCGTAGCCGTTTAGCCAGGCGATTTCCTTTGCGCCGTGCTTGAACAGAACGCTTCGATCGGCCGACTCGAGGACGTCGTCGTAACGGATGTTGACCTCGTGCTGCGACGGTGCCGCCTCGCCCTTGCTGAACT
>PMBR01000124.1:7660-17782 GCA_003152995.1 Chloroflexota bacterium
CAGGACGTAGAACTCGAACTCGGTTCCTGCCTTGACCGCGTAGCCGAGAGCGGTCGCCCGCTCCACCTGGCGTTTCAGCATCGAGCGCGGAGAGATCGGTATCTCCAGGCCCGTCTCTCCGTCGGTCGCGTCGCACAACACGATGGCGGTCGATTCGAGCCACGGCAGTACGCGGGTCGTCTCCCAGACCTCGCGCCCGACCCAGTCTCCGTAACCGGTCTCCCAGTTCATCAGCTTGAAGCCGTCGGGCGTGTTCATCTCCATGTCCGTGCCGAGCAGGTACGTACAGAAGTGAATGCCGTGGTCGACGACACCCTTGAGAAACGCCTCGGCCTGGACCCGTTTGCCGACGAGGCGACCCTGCATGTCGGTCAGAGCCACGATGACGGTGTCGACGTTCCCGTCGTGGATCATCTGCCGCAGCTCCTCGAGCTGCCTGGGGGCGGTGTGATCGGCCGAGTGGGCTCCCGTCTTGCCGGTTCCCGCGCCGTGCTCGTCGCTCATCGTCCTCTCCTCCGCACTCGGCATGCCCCCGCGATTGGGTGCGACGCTCCGGTGTTTATTGTGGCTCCTGTCAGCCCGCGGTGTGGCAAGCGCTCGAAACGTCCTGCGCACGACGCGGTCTCATCCGCCGGGTCCGCGCCCCGGAGGCAGCCGCCCGGGTCTTCGCATCAGTACTGTCACGCGGCCCGCAGCCACCCGCGAGAGCGCGTGTTCGACCCGCGATTGGCGCCAGCAGGGTAGAGTCTGCAGGCTGCACGTTCGCCCGTTCCCGGATTCGGCCGATTGTGCAGACTTCTACGACGGTCGCTCGGCCGGGTTTCGCCCGAGAGCGGCGACAACCCGATCCGCTCGACGGCGCGGCCCGGAGGGGGCCCGCCGCGGGGTGGAGCGGCGAAGCGTAAGAGGTAGACGTCACCTGATGAGCGACCCCCGCGTCGAGCGTGGCCTCGACGATCCACTCCCGTCCGACCCGGCAGCTTCTCCGCATAGCTCGAAGGTTCCGGGCGGACGCCGAGCCAACCCGGAGGTGGTGGTCCCGTCCTCGACGCGGTCGAGCAGCGGCGTCCGCGCCCGCCCCCATGGAGCGCTGCGCGACGTGGAGCCCGCGAGCCCCGCGGCCAGGCCCAAGCCAAAGGTGCGGCCGCGGAACCGTCGCCAGGCACAGCCCTGGCAACCACCTAAGATCGGGTTGCCGGCGCTGCACCGGCCGACACTCCACAGGCCCAAGCTCCAGCGGCCCTCCTGGCCACTGTCGATTCGCCAGACGATCTCCGTGGTGCTCGGCCTGACGCTCGTCGTCGTCACGGTGGCGGGCCTCGTGCTGCTGATCCCCAACCGGCCGGTCGCCACTCCCGGCACTGGGAGCGTGAGGGAGGTCGACTTCCGAGCGGCGTCCAAGCCGCCCACCGGGAACTTCTACTACGGGCCCTACTTCGTGTCCCAGGGCGAGAGCCTGCTGATGATGGGCAGCGACGGCAAGACCAGCGCCGTCTGGTCGTCGACCGACGGCTCGACGTGGGAGGCCATTTCCGATCCCGCCTCGTTCGGTGCGCCCAACCTGCGTTTCGTGGTCCTGGGCTTCACCACCGATGGCAACGGCGGCCTGGTCGCCGTGGGGGACGGGTTCGCGGCCGGGGGCAAAGTCGCCGCGACCGCCTGGCATTCGCGGGACGGTCGAACCTGGACTCCTGCCGCCGTCGATTTCACCACCGATACCGAGATGATCGGCGTGGCCGAACAACCGGGCGCGATCGTGTCTGCGGGCAACGGCATTGCCTGGTTCTCGCGGGACGGGACGAGCTGGAACGTTGTCGACCTGCCGGACGCGACGGGGTACATGCCCCGGGCGGTCCGTGCCTGGGCTGGTGGTTTCGCGATCGTCGCGGTCTCTGGCGGAACAGACCCGCGTCACACCGCGGCCTGGATCTCGCCCGACGGCAAGACTTGGACGCGAGCCGAAGGCCAGCTCGCAGGCTTCGAGGTCCAGGACCTCGTGGCCTATGGGAACGGGCTCGTCGCCGTCGGCAGCCAGATCCTGACCCCGGACGAAATCGCGACCCCATCGCCATCGCCCTCGCCCACACCGGCAGCGTCCGCGTCCGGCAAGGCGACGCCAAAGCCGATCAAGACGGTGGCTCCATCTCCGGGAATTTCGGGAGCCTCGCCGTCGCCAGCGCCCACGGCCACGCCGGCCCCAGCGGTCGGGGAGGCAACGTCGTGGATCTCGCCGGACGGCCTCAACTGGTACCGCGGAAATGACCTGTCGGCGCATCAGTCCCAGGCCTTCGAGTCGGTCACCCAGGTTTTTGACTCGCTGGTCGCCGTCTCCTCGGAGCCCGGCAGCATCATGGGAGCGTCCGCCTCATCGGGGCCGTCCGCCTCATCGGGAGCATCCGCCTCAACGGCGAAGGCGGCTTCACTCTGGACCTCCGATGACGGAATGACGTGGAAGCCGATGACGACCAGCGCCTCGGCCCTCACTCGCGGCCGGCTGGCTTCCTTTAACAAGAGCCTTGTTCTCGCGGGCGTGGACTCGAACGGTTCGCTGGCCGTCCTGACCGGCGGCGTCACGCTCGGCTCGCCGCTGCCGCTGATTGAGGTCACGCCCACCCCCGCCTTCTCGGTCTCGCTGCATGCCGGCGCGATGCCATTGGTTCCCGGGCTCACCGCGGACGGCACTCTCGGCCCGGTGGTCGCGACCGGTGATCAATTCCTGGCCTTCGTCAACGGCAAGGCCGGTGCCACCGTGCTCTCCTCGTCCGACGGGAACGTATGGTCGACGCAGGCCGGCCCGGCCGTCCTCATGGACGCGACCGCGGCGGTGACGTCCACCCCGGCCGTAGCCACTGCGACGCCCGCGGGGACACTTGTCACGGCCACGCCAATCGTGACGGGCGCCAAGAAGACGCCGGTCGCGACGGCCGCTGCGGGGACCTCCGCAGTCACCGCTGCCGCGCCCGACGGCCAGGGCGGCATCGTCGCGGTCGGCAGCGTTACGTTGCCTTCGGGTCAGTTTCCCGCCATCTGGCGCCTGACCGGGGCCACCTGGACCGCGGCAACCATCAGCGGCGCCGCTCCTTCCAGCCTCGGGTCGGTGGCAGTTCATGACGGCGACTTCGTTGCGGCCGCAGACTCGAGCGACGGGCCGCGGTTGCTGGTCTCCGGTGACGGTGCCTCCTGGGTTCAGGCCGCCATCTCCGGCGCCGACGCGTATTCACTCACCGTTTCGACCAACTCGGGTGGGTTCATTGCGTCCGGCGTGGACGACTCCGGCAAGTCGGCGGTCTGGACCTCGCCCGACGGTCTCAGCTGGAACACGGCCGGCTGGAAGCTGCCGGCCAACGCGGGCGTCGTGTACGGCACTCGCAAGGGTTTGGTAACGACCAGTACGGGCCTGACGACCAATAGCAGCTGGTGGTGGTCGGCCGACGGCACGACATGGCAGGACTCCAAGCTGACGACCATCGGTGGCTGCTGGGGAACGCTCGACTCGGGCTTCGTGGCCATCTCCCAGCCGTCGGGACCCTCCGCGCCTTCGCCTTCGGTCGTCTCCGGACCGTCGGCCTCGGTCGCTTCCGGGCCGAGCTGGACGATCTGGGCAAGTAGAGACGCCAGGGCGTGGCAGCAGCCGATCTCCGACCCGTTCTCATTCGGGTTGTCCACCACATGCCGTGTGGCGTCGCTCCAGTCGAAAGTCATCGTTGTCGGCTGGGCCAAGGCAGGAGTCCTTCAGGACTTCTACGGAGTGCTGACCGGGTTCTGATCCCCGGCAGATGCATCGCAAAAGAGAGGCGCGGCGGGCTTTCGCCCGCCGCGCTTTGCTGTCTCGTGGAGATCCGGCCGAGGGCTAGGGTGTGGTCAGCTCCTCGGCTGCGTGCTCGAACTCGCGCTCGATGTCGGTCAGATCACCCTCCTGGACCTCAACGATCGGACCCCTGAAGTGGCGCCGCGCCCAGGCGAAATAGTAGATGAGCAGGAAGCCGAGGAAGACCAGGTAGGCCAGCAGCGTGTAGGGGTTGCCCGACGTCGGCCACAGGAAGAGCACCGAGATGAAGGCGATCCAGGCGACCGCCACCACGGCGATCGGCTTGGAGAAGCGGCCGAGCTTCCAAACCGCGTGCTCGCGCCAATCCTGCTTGCCGAAGACGCTCAGGAAGATCGGCACGCCGTAGGCCCAGTAGAGAGCGATGGTGCTGATTGCGGTCACGATCACGATGGCCGTGCTGCCGCCGAAGATGAAGGCGGCCATCGTCAGGACGAACGAGAAGGCGACGATGCCGACGATGGCGTTGGCCGGCGTCCGGAAGCGGTGCGACACGTGGCGCAGCCAGCCCGAGGCGGGGGCGCCGTGGTCGCGGCTGAAAGCGAACAGCATCCGGCTGGCGGCGGCGATCGAGGCCAGGCCGCACAGGCTCATGGCGACGGCGATGGCCGCCGACAGGACGTCGCCGAGGTTACCGAGGTTGTACTGCAGGGTGCTCCAGACGACGGGCTGACCCAGGTAGTACTGCGAGCAGTAGGTTGCCGTGGCGGGGCACACGCCGCCTACGGCCGAACCGAAGACCAACTCCATCGGCGGCAGGTGCGTCACCAGGGCGAACAACACGATGTAACCCACCACGGCCGAGACCGCGACCGAGATGAAGACCCCCCAGGCACTCGAAAGCCGGGCGCCGACCGTCTCTTCGGCGACGTGGGCGGACGCGTCGTAGCCGGTGAAGGTCCATTGAGCCTGGAGCAGTGAAAACAGGAAGGCGATCGGGATTGCATAGCCGATGGCCGACCCAAAGGTGAAGGACCCGCCGAAGAGGGTGGCGCTGCCCTGGACGTCCTGTGGAGCGAATGCGAACGGGCTCAGGGTCGAGTGAGCTTTGCCCGAGCTGACCAGGAAGAGTGCCACGACGATCGCGGCGACGGTGCCGATATGCCACCAGACCGAGGCGTCGTTGAGCTTGGCCAGAAGACGGACGCCCGCGACGTTCAAGCCGAGCTGGATGACCAGCAAGGCGGCCATCGTAAGCAGCTGTCCGTTGAACCAGGGCGAGGCCGCCGGGCCGGCAAGGACGGTCGCGTTCGTGAAGGTGATGTTGAAGTTGCTGAGGATCGGGGTGACGATGGCCGTGTTGACGAACGCCGCCGCCGCGAAATCGATGCCCGCCACGATGGCTATCTGGCCGGCCAGGTTGAACCACGCCGTCCACCAGCCCCAATCCTTGTTCTTCATCCGGCTCGACCAGTAGTAGAGGCCGCCGGCGGTTGGGTAGGCCGAGGCGATCTCTGCCATGGAGGCGGCGATCAGCAGGGTGAAGATCGAGACGAGCGGCCAGCCGATGGTGCTGGCAGCCGGGCCGCCCCACGCCAGCCCGTAGTCGAACAGGATCACCGCGCCGGTTAGGATCGAGATGATCGAGAAGCTGATGGCGAAGTTGGAGAACCCGCCCATCGTGCGGAAGAGCTCTTGCGCGTAGCCAAGGTGATGCAGGTCGTGAACGTCCTGCTCGATCTGCTCCTCGCGCGATGCCTTCTGTTGAGTCACTCGGACCTCCTCCGGAACGGCCTGGGCCGACTCGCCTGCGGTGCTCGATAGCCGGCGAAATCGCCCACTCCTCTGGGCCGCGACTGCTGACTGCTCGTCCGCGCGGCGGGAACCGACGGTCGCGGGATGATGCGTCCGGGCCGGCGCGTGCGGAACGCCAGTCCAGCGCAGGGAATATACCCGCTCGGGCAGCCGGAAATGTACCGGTGTCCCACTCACCGACCGGATTCACAACCGAAATGCGACCAACCGGCGAGACGCCAAGCGCCCTCCGGCCGACCCGCGGCCGGAGGGCAGCGGTCAGCGAAAGGGCGACGCCGAGCTGGTCGGGATGTGGTTGTGTGAGACCGCCTCGATCACGGCGGCGATAATCGTAATCATGAGCGCGACCATCACCAGCGAACCGACTCCGCACCAGAACGTGACCGATCTGGCGTGCCGGCGACGTTCGTAGCTCTCATCCTCGTCGTCAGTCCTGGCCCATAGGAACATGGCGATGGCCGTTGGCGGCACGCTTATGACCGGCAGGAAGATGCCCACGAAGAAAGCGACGATCTTGTCGGTCACGGGGCCGAAGCGAAACGGCTGCCTGTCGATGATGCTCTCCGATCGCAGTCGAGCCGGCGGCATTTGCCCCGCGCTCGTCCGACGATTCTAGACGACCCGAACCGCGGGCTTCCGCGGCTCGACGAGAGGGCCCGGTAGTACGGCAGAGGCGGCCGCTCGCTTGCGGACCGGGCGGGGATAGAATCCGGCCATAGACACAGCGCCGCAACCGCGCTCGGAGCGGCTGACGCCTCGAACGAGGAGCCACACTGCCATGACCCCCGACGCCGCAGGAAAGCCGCAGCCCAAGTCCGCCGCGAGCCCCGCAGCCACCCCGGGCAATGTTCCTACTCCCCACCCCGGGTTCCGTCTGGAGAAGGATCCGCTCGGCTACCTCGAGGTTCCCGACTCCGCGTACTACGGCGTCCAGACGGCCCGCGGCATCCACAACTTCCCGATCTCGGGGGCGCTGCCGCATCCCGCGCTGGTCCGCTCCATCGTCCAGGTGAAGAAGGCGGCCGCCCGCGCCAACATGGCCACCGGCCGCCTGCCCAAGCAGCTCGGCAACGCCATCGTCGAGGCCGCCGACGAGATTCTCGCGGCCGAGGCCGAATCCGACGAGGACGGAGCGACCGCCTCGAGAGCCGCGACCGGCCGCTCCGACCCGATGCGGGCCGGCTTCGAGGCTGCCCGTGCCGCCAAGCAGCGCGAGTTGATCGACAACTTCCGGATCGACCCGTTCCAGGCCGGCGCCGGGACGAGCCACAACATGAACGCCAACGAGGTGCTGGCCAACCGGGCCATCGAATTGCTCCATGCCGCCGGGGTCGGCTCGGGCAAGCGCGGCGACTACTCGGTCGTGAGCCCGAACGATCACGTCAACATGGCCCAGTCGACCAACGATGTCTTCCCGACCTCGATGCGGATCGCGACCCTGGACCTGATACGCGACTTCATGCCGGCCGCCCGGGAACTCATCGCCGCGTTCGACCAGAAGGCCCGCGAGTTCGACGATGTCATCAAGTCCGGCCGAACGCACATGCAGGACGCCGTTCCGATCCGGCTCGGCCAGGAGTTCGCCGCCTACGCGCTGACCCTTCGTCGGGGGGTCGAACGCCTGGCGTCGGCCGCCAGTTCGATCGCCGAGCAGAACATCGGCGCGACGGCCGTGGGCACCGGGCTCAACGCTGAGCCCGCGTATATCGAGCTGGTCGTCCGGAACCTGGCCGAGCAGACCGGCCACCCGCTTCGCGGCGCCGAGCATCTGGTACAGGCGACCCACTCGATGCGCCCGATGCTCGAGGTTTCGGCCGCGCTGCGCGGCATCGCCGTNNATCATGCCGGGCAAGGTGAACCCGGTAATGGCCGAGTGCCTCTCGATGGTTTGCTTCCGCGTCATAGGCAACGACACGACGATCGCCTGGGCCGCCTCGGCCGGTCAGCTCGAGCTCAACGTGATGATGCCGGTGATCGCCCACACGGCCCTGGAATCGCTCACGATCCTCACGAACATGAGCCGCGCCTTCGCCGAGTTCTGCGTGACCGGCATCGAGGCCAACCGCGCACGGGCCCGCGACCTGATGGAGCGGTCTTCGGCGCTGTCGACGCCGCTGGCCCCGTATCTCGGCTATGCCCTGGCCGCTGACATCTCGAAGCAGGCGGTCCGCGAAGGCCGGACGATTCGCGAGATCGTCATCGAACGCGGCATCTTTAGCGCCGAGGACCTCGACCAGCTGCTCGCGCCGCACGAGCTGACCGAGCCGGGCGTTGCCGGCGGCTTCCGGTTCACGCCGAAACTCCCCGACGGCTACAAGCCGCCGACCGGTCCTGTCGGAGCCGGCGGATAGCCTGAGCGAGGCGCCCGCGCGTCACGCAGTGATCCCGGCGCGTAGCGATCCGGCCAAATCCTGGGTGTGTCGGCGACCCGCGGGACCACAAACGGG
The DNA here is from genome assembly GCA_003152995.1 of Chloroflexota bacterium. Classification (GTDB taxonomy): domain Bacteria; phylum Chloroflexota; class Limnocylindria; order Limnocylindrales; family CSP1-4; genus Fen-1039. The sequence continues at coordinate 15,689 of PMBR01000124.1, forward strand.
CCCTGGGCATGGTGGTGGGTCATCTCGCATAGGCCGCTCCCCTGAGCGGCGTTCTGGCCTCAATGTGGCCGGCGCCGGAATCAGGATTGTCCGCGCGGCCGTGGCGTCGGCCTCATCCCTCACACCAGGCAACCTTCAGTTCGGCGTGTCTTCTGGCCGACCGTTTGACCCCCGGCGACCGCCCGTCCACGAGTCTCGGGCACCCGATCACTCCCCAGATCCCAGGATCCTGGCTGGCGTCGCGAAATCGCGGATAGGAAGGCCGCCGGGGTTCTCGGCACCCGGCCCAGTACCCAATCTGCTGGTTCCGGCGCCTTGTCGTTGCCGACCAGCAACGTAATCCCCCTTCGGAGGCGCCCACCGAGACTAAAGGTACTAGACAATTTCGCGCATATACTGCGAGGATTCTGCAACCTGCCGGGGTGGGTAGCTCCGACCAGGTCTTTCGGGGAGGCTAACCGTGAATCGTCGCCCGTCAACTGGCGCGCTCGTCGCCCATCTCAGCGGAGGTCGTAACACCGTGTCATCCAGCCGACAGGGTTCGGGAATAGTCAAACGCGCCGCGGCCATCGTCGTCGGCCTGCTGATGGTCATGACCACGGTCGTGAACGTGTCGGCAAACGTCGGCACGGTGACCGTCAACAACGCGACCCAGAATCCCAATCCTGTTGTGCCGGGAGGTCAGGCGACCTTCACGGTGGGGGTCAACAACACGAGCGGTGGCACCATCCGCGCGTTCAACGCGACGCTGATCACCGGGGCGACCGGGGTCTCCCTGGCCGCGACCGACTGCGTGAGCATCGGGCCCGGCGCGACGGGATCCGTTCACATTGTGGTTGCTACGACGACGGCTACCCCCGTCGGCTCAGACGCGTTCACTGTGACCCTGGCCGACTACAACGCCCTCGACTGCAGCGGCGCTACCCAAAACACGAACACCGGCGACGGCACCATCGTGGTGTCGTACGTCGGCGCAGTGACAGTGACCGGGCAAACCCCGAACCCGGTTGCCAACGCTGGTACCGCGACCTACACCGTGACGGCGCAGAACCTGAGCGGCGGCGCTCACATGTTCGCCGTGACCGCGGTCTCGGGCGCGACCGGCCTGACCGTCGCCTCGTCCGGCTGCGTTTCCATCGCCGCTGGGGCTACCGGCACGCTACTCCCCGTGCAGATCGCCACATCGACGCCCACGCCGGGTGGCACATCGAACATCACCCTGACGGTCACCGAGTACGACAGCAACTCCAGCTGCACCGGAACCACCATCGCCACCGCGACCGGGTCGGGGACCATCGTCGTGACGTACCTGCCGCTTACGGTCGTCATGTACAAGGTGATATGCCCCTCGTACACGGTCGTGCCCGCGAACCAGAACCCGACCAACCTCGACGACAGCGGCCACGGAAGTGAGCTCGCAGCGGGCTACCTGGCCAAGCCGGTCGATCCCACGAGGGACATCCCCGCCAGCTGCATACCAGCCTCGGGCTGGCAGTACCAGTTCAAAGATGGCCAGTACGGCACCGTCATCTACACGTACACAACGGGCGCCGCAGGCATCGTATCTCACCCGCTGAACGCTACTGAACTTGCCCTGGCGCGCGGCGGCGGGCTCTGGGTCCAGGAAGTCATGCAGCCGAGCGCGCCGTTCGGCTCGATCCGCTGCTACAACGACGTTCTCAATGGCGACAACCTCGAGAACATCCAGGGCGTTGCGAACACCGTTGGCACGGTCTACTGCATCGCCTATAACGTGGCCGTCCTTCCCCACCTGAGCATCACCAAGACCGCCAACCCCACGACCTTCACCGGCCCGGGCCAGACGATCACTTACACGATCGTCATGACCAACGACGGCAACGTACCCCTCACTACTCTGACGCTGACCGACGCCGAGACCGGCATGAGCGCTCTCAACTGCGGCGGCACCCTGCCGGCCAGCCTCGCGGTCGGCGCCAAGATCACCTGCACCGCCACCCACCTGACCACCGCGGCCGACGTCACTAATACGTCGTTCGTGAACACCGCAAGCGGCTCCGGTCACTACACCACCACTACGGTCACAGGCACCGCGAGCGCCACGGTCAACCTGGT
>PMBR01000059.1:0-23684 GCA_003152995.1 Chloroflexota bacterium
CTTCCAGATCGCGGGGTACCTGCTCATGTACGCCGCGCGGCCGAATCCGAGTGGCCCCCTGGCTACGGTGTGCTCGCTGCTGCCGCCGTTCACCCCAATCCTGATGGCCGTGCGGATGGCGAGCAGCGACGTGCCGTTCTGGCAGGTCGGCCTGGCAGNNGCAGCCATGCGCATCGGGGCCCGTGTGCGGTTCATGGATGCGTTCCGTGGGTGACGCTCGTAGCTAGATCCAGTACGTTCAGGCCCCATCGGGCCACAGATATAGGAGGAATCAGATGCCGCCTCGTGTGACAGCCCATCCATTCTTGACCCTGATGGNNGCGGTGGTCTCCGCGATCCTCATCGTGGTCGGCCGGGTCAACCACGACCAATCGTGGGGCACCTGGGTCTTTGTCGCCGGCATCGCGGTCCTCGCGGTTGCAGGCGCCCTCTTCCTCCTCGTGACAAAGAAGTGATCGAAACGCATCTTCGCGCTCGGAACCATCGGAAGGATCGCCCTTGTCGCCGTCGGCATCATGAAAGCGGTAGCACTGATCATCATCGCGGTCGCCAGCGTCTTCATCGTGTTCGGCCGCTTCCGCAGGAATAATCCCGTTGCGATCGTTGGGTTCGCGGTGCTCGCGGTGGGGCTGATACTGGGACTGCTCGCACGTTGACTCTGGCGGAGGGAGTCCTGGCAGCGTATTGGGCGCTCCATTCTGTGGGTGGCCAGCGGTTAGGATGAGGCGCCGCGCGATTTGCGACCGCACGATTTCGCCCCGACTCTCGCTCAGGAGGAACGATGCATCTGTCCGGAGAAACCGAGATCGCCGCCAGTCGCCAGCGAGTCTGGGACACGGTCAGCAACCCTAACCGCGCGGCCGCCTCCGGTGCCTCGGGCCAGGCCCAGATCGAGAAGATCGACGACCGGCATTACAAGGTCACGGTATCGGCGCCGTCGGCGATGATGCCCATCTCCGTCGTCCTGGACCTGACGCTGACTGATTTCGATGCGCCGTCGCGATTGGCGGCGACGATCGAGGGCGCGATCATGGGCGGGCCGATCAACGGCACCGGTTCGCTGGATTTGGTCGAAGTCGGTCCGAAGCTGACCCGCGCAACCTGGGTCGCCGACGCCACGCTGGGCGGAATGCTCGGCGGCTTCGATGGCATGGTCCAGGGGCCCATTCAGCAGGCCGCGGATCAGGGTTTCGCGTCCTTCAAAGCCCGCCTGGAGGCCGAGGAAGCCGCCGCAGACGCATAGTCCGGCCGCGCCGAGAGCGGTTCGCGGCGCCGGCGCCGGGCCCGCGCCATGGGCGTGCGACTGGCGACCCCTACTTCTTGCGTGTGTAGGTCGCGGTCATAGTCGTGTGGCCGAGCAAGACGCGGGCAAGGGCCCCGCGCACGTCGCCGGCGGACGGGGAGCCGCTCAGAGTCAGCGGAGCCGACAGGGCGTAGAGCGTGAACCGGTAGTGGTGCGTTCCGCCGGGCGGGCAAGGGCCGCCCCATCCGACCCGGCCGAAGTCGTTGCGTCCCTGCGGAGGCGCGCTCGCCGCCCCGGCTCCTTCGGGGAGGCCGCCGGTCGAGCCACCTGCGATGTTGTACGCGACCCAGTGGATGAAGCCGCGCGCGTCTGGGTCATCGACGATGAGCGCCAGAGCGGTGGTGGAGGCGGGGGCGCCCTCCCACACCAGCGCCGGCGAGACGTCCTGGCCGTCGCACGTGTTCTTCACGGGGATTGCGCCGCCCTCTACGAAAGTAGGGCTTTCGAGAACGAATCCGGCCATTGCTGTGTCCTCCGGGGTGGCGACCGACGCGGATGGCGATGACGAACAAGCGGCCACCAGGATCGCGACCACGAGCACCAATGGGCGCCTCAGGCGGCCGTTGCTCATCCAGGTCCAGCTATTGTGCCCACTGGCGTCCTCGACTGTCGACGAGCTCAGGCAGCGCGAGCATTTGCCCGAGCGACGCGAGTCACCGCTCGCGCCAGCGGTTGTCCTTCTGCCTGGCGCGAGCGTGGGCTGCGACCTCCATGGACTTGAAGAACTGCCGCTTGGCTTCGCGCCTGTCGGCCTCCGTCGGCTGACCGGCCAGCTCTTCCCCGAGGCGGCGATAGCTGACCAGGCGGCCCTCGTCTAGTTCGCCGGAACGGATCGCGGCCTGGACGGCGCAGCCGGGCTCGTTCTCATGGCGGCAATCGCGGTAGCGGCAACGGTCCGCCAGATCGAGGATTTCGCCGAACGTGTCGGCCAGACCCTGATCGGCATCCCAAAGCCCCAGCTCGCGAACGCCTGGCGTGTCGAGCATCAGGGACCCGCCCGGCAGACGGAATAGCTCGCGGTGGGTGGTGGTGTGCCGGCCCCGTCCGTCGTCTTCGCGGATCTCGCGCGTGGCCATCAGTTCCTCCCCGGCGAGGTAGTTGAGGAGCGTGGACTTCCCGACCCCCGAGGATCCGACCAGGGCGATCGTCTGGCCGGGCACCAGCCACCGCCGGAGATCGTCCACGCCGGCACCCGTATGCGAGCTCAGCCCAACGACGGGGATCCGAAGTTCGTTCGCCAGCCGGTCGACCACGGCCGCGCCGTCTTCGACGAGGTCGTCCTTGGTGAGGAGCAGAACCGGTTCAGCGCCCGACTCCCGAGCCATGGCGACATAGCGCTCCAGCCGGCGCAAGTTCAGGTCGGCGTTGAACGACGAGGTGATGAACAGCGTGTCGACGTTTGCAGCGACGGTCTGGGCGCCAAGGTGCGACCCCGCCGCTCTCCTGACGAACGCCGAGCGGCGTGGCAGCACGGCATCGATGCGCGCAGCGCCGCCGCCCTGCGGGATGACACAGCCGACCCAATCGCCGACCGCTGGCAGCCCGCCCTCACGGGCTTCATGGCGGAGCCGTCCGGTCAGCGCCGCCGACCATTCGTGGCGCTCGCCGGCCAGCAGCCAGCGGCCACGATGCTGGGCAACGACGCGGGCCGGAAACCGACCATCTGCCGCGAACGGTTCGAATGCCGCGGCCCAATGATCGGTCCAACCCCAAGACGCCAGGGACTGGGGGAGTGCCGCTGGACCGTCGCTCGCGTCACTCGCCGAATTGGATGTCATGTGCGCAGCCTACTCTCCCGATCCATCGGGCTCGCGCCATCGCGTGCGGAGCAGGGAGGTGCCGCCGACGCGTTGCCGGCGGCACCGGAATCGATCGCTATCGTCTAGCCCACCCTCTTCAGCTTGCCGGTGCGCTTCGCATACCGCTCGGCCTGGCCAAAGCCCCACAGCCCTACCGGGATGAATACGAAGGCCATCGCCAACAGCGGCCACAGGTCGGGCAGCAGCTGGTCCGCCGACGCTCCGTCGATGAGGGCTTTTCGAATGGCATCAAGGACGTACGTCGCGCGCGAGATGCGGGACAGCAACTGGATCCACCGGGCAGGATGTCGGTCGAGTAATACACCCCGGAGTCAGGATCTCCACCGGTTGGCCAGGTGTCTGGGTCACAAGACCAAAGCCGGCCAGGTGAATGACCATGTGATGCCCGGATCGGGCTATATACGAAGGGCCGATCGTGCCAGAGCATTCTTGTTGAGTTCCGGCGGCCGGTGGTAACCACCGGCGGCGGGGTCAATGCCAGACCCCGAGGGCCGACGCCTCTGCCAAGCGATTCTCCGCCTGGCAGGAGCGTGGAGGGTATGGTCGGATGTCGAAGAGAACGATCGCGCTGGCACTAATCATCGGCGGTACGTTGCTGGTTTCTGCCTGTCCGGCGCCAGTGGCCGCCGACGGCCATTTTCCGTTCACGTGCAGCATGAGGACCTCTGCGAAAAGCACTAAGCCGCTGGTGATAACAACCCATGTTTCGTGCTTCGATCACGACAACACCAGCAACACCGTCGATGCTTCTCTGATCGGACCGGCGACCGTGCCTGTCTACTCAGGAATGAACCTGACCTGGACCCTGGACATTAAGGTCCCCGTAGCGGGGGTCTACCAGCTAAGTCTCACCGGGACAGCGATAGACTCACAGCTCAACACCAGGTCCGGCACCGTTGTCTGTTGCTCGATCCCGGCATTCCCAGCGGACGCCGCCACACCGACTCCCCAACCGACTCCGCGTGCGACTCCATCGCCAGCGTCTACGCCGGCCCCGCCTGCGCCGACGCCGAAACCAAAGCCCGCCCCGCCTGCGGCGACGCCGAAACCAAAGCCCGCCCCGCCTGCGGCGACGCCGAAACCAAAGCCCGCCCCGACCGCGACTCCGGCACCGACCGCCACCCCTGCCGAGACGGCGACACCGAGCCCTGCGCCAACCGACCCACCGCAGCCCACGCCAAGCATGACGAGCGCGCCTCCGAGCGTGGCCCCATCACCGCCCGCGGAGGTCGTATCAATCCCGCCAGCGTCGCCGTCGAGCTCTCCCAATCCGGCTGCTGCGAGCTCCACTGGGAACCAGGACCCGTCGGGCATGAGTCCGTATCTCCTGGCAGGGGCAGTTAGCGGGGCCCTCGCGGTCCTCGTGCTGCTGCTACTCGGTCTGGTGAGGAGGCGGCGCAGGCGCCGATATGGTCTGCCCGGGCAGAACAGGCGAGTGGAGTAAGGCCACCAAGTATTCCAGACCGGCTGACCGCCGCGGACTCAGTTCTTGTTGCGCCGCCGACTTCGGCTCTGTCGAGTCGGCCCCAGGGCCTATCAGCCCGCGTAGCGTTTGCGAGCCATGCGTTCGGTGGAGGCATGGCGAACCGCCCTGCCGAACTGCCGGACCTTCGCGCGACGCGCCGCTGGCGTCGGCTGGTCGGCCAGCTCGTGGGCCAGGCAACGACAGGCTTTGAGACGCGCCTGATCGAGCCTTCCACTTGCTACGGCCGCTTGGGCTGCGCAGCCGGGCTCGAACTTGTGAGAGCAGTCGGCGAAGCGACGACGACTGCGATCTTGCAAGCTGCCGATTTTGGCGTGATCCACGCTCAGAATGATGCGCCTAACCGTCGTGATGTGCGATTGACCCCACTCTTGACCCCACTTGTCGGACGGCCTTGTGTCCCGATCTGTGTGGCTGCTGGTCACACCGTCGGTGATGACGCTCCTGACTGGTCAGGCCAGGAGGGGCAGTGGCGGATTGCTCGCGTGCGCTGCGAGCAGAACGGCCCCGTCATCTGCAGACCGCCGAGCCATTGACAGTCGCCTCCTGGCTCCTGGCTCCGACGCAATACAAACCCGAACTTCGCCGACTCCCGGCCATCTCTCCGGTCCCCGGTCCGAGTCGCCGAGCGTTCTGCTTTCGACCTGAGCTACTTCTTGAATAGGGAGCGCAGCCGCTCTGCGACGTCCTCTACCTGGGCCCTGCGATAGCTCGCTGATGTAACGGCGCGAACCGATCGATGTCGGAAGTGGTGCGTATACCCCGGTGGCCGGCCGCCCCGCTGACTTGCGGTGCCGTTACATTGCTCCCGGGTGCTCCCGGGCGTGATAGAGGCGAATCCATGCCGGCGCGACCAACCACGTCTCAACGGCGAGAGCCGCGACGCTAACCGCCACGATTGCCGCAAGAGTTGGCTGTTCGGACGAAAAATGCCCGAACGGGGCGAGCGCGACGATCCCGACCGGCCCGAGATTGATGAAAGCGATCCAGACCAACCACGCCGCCTGGGCCAGACCGGCTGGCTCGCGGCTCCCGCTGTGGCTTCTCTTCCACGGTTTGAGTGAGGCGATCACTCGAAACCAAAGAGGCGCACCCGTCCGATCGGTCCGCTCCCCGGCGGACACAAGTAGCTCTGCCCACGCGTATAGGGAGAAGGGGAGAACGAGACAAACGTCATAGACGACGTTGGACAGAACGGAGATCACTGCCAGGTCTCCTTTGGTCGCCGTGCTTAGGGCCGGCCCTATCCGACTCTCTTGAGTTTGCCAGTTCGCTTGGCATACCGTTCGGCTTTTCCGAATCCCCAAAGTCCGACCGGAATGAAGAAGCAGGCCATCACTACCAGGATCGCCACTTCGCCCCAGTCGGGCCTGGCTCCGTCGATCAGCGCCGACCGCGCTCCGCGAAGGACGTAGGTCGCTGGCGAGAGCTCGCTGATGTAACAAAATGGACCAATCAAGGTCTGAAGCGGTGCATATACCCCGCTGGTCGGGGACAGGCCTGAGTCGCCGCCGGTGGAGACCAACGGTCTCGCGCCACGTTGCGGCCGCGGTCAAGTAGCGGTGGCCGGTTCGCGATTCAATGCGTCGGCGACTACGAACGCGATGATGCTTGGCACGAGAATGAGCCCGCCAATCTCCATGCCGAAGAAGCACACCAGGAACAGCGAGAGATCGACCGCTACCGCGACCCACCTAACGAGCATCGAGATTCCGCGGGCCGCGGCCATGACGCCCAGCCAGAAGAGGGCATACCCGAGGGATGGCACTGCCGGGTTGAGCGCGATGACGCCGAGGGCCGCAATGAGCAGCAGCCACGCGACGAGGAAGACGCCTCGACTTGCCGACCGTATCACGCGAATCCTCCTATTGGCGGTCAACTCGCGCGAAGCTCTTGCCGAAGGCGGCGCGCTGTCCAGATGGTAAGGATGAGTCCGGCGAGGAGGATGCCGACGGCGAGCGCGAACCAGACCCACGTCTCCCTCTGCCATGCCGGTCCGTCTGTCAGGTGAGCAGGGCCATAGGCCAGCGTGTAGCTGCACGACATCTGACAGAAGATGGACGAGGTCATAAGCAACCAGGACCAGGCCGCGCCGTGCCCGACCAACGCGCCGGCCGCCCCCGAGAATCGAGGCGTGGCGCGGCCACCAAGATCAACAGCGGTAGTTCTGGCACGGCTGCGACAGGACTGATTTGAAGCGTCGCGTAGCCTCCGACGAGCCCGATCACGAGCCTGAACATCCACAGCTTCTGCGCCCGGGAGATCGACCAAAGACGAGAACAGCTCCCGGGGTCATCTGTTCCTCCCCTAACGCGAATGACGATGCTCACTCTACGCTGAACTCCGCCCTGGCTCACAGCGGGTCGCTCAACCCAGTCGATTCGGTCGGACTACCCGACCCTTTTGAGCTTGCCGATCGTGGCTATCGAGGCTTGACCAATGCCGCCGGCATGCATCACGCCCGAGTCCAGATCAAAGCTCCTGCACCGGTCAGAGCGGGTTCAATCCGATTGGCCCGCTCTACAAGGTCGAGCACGCGTTTGCCCAGCTCGGGCGCTGGCGACGGCTGTCGCGTTGTTTCGAGCAAACGCAGATGAGCGCCGAGGCATGGCTCCGGGTCGCGGCGTTCGGGTATCTGCTCGGACGAGTCTGAACGCACAAAGCGAAGGATTGATGACGGCCAGACGCTACGGCGGGCTGCTCTCCCCAGGGCACTTCCCCTGCGGGCACTGCACCTGCTGGACCGTGTCACCGGTGTACCCGTCGATGACAGCCCGGCTGCCGATCGGCTGACTCAGGGTTACGAGCAACTCCTCGCTCGTCCCCACGCCTGCCTCTGGCTGTGGCCAGGGAAAGATGAACGAGCCGACACTCACGATGACCCGATCAGAGGTCTCGGTGACGCCGGTGATGCGGGTCCATTGGGGAGAACTCGCATCGACCTCGACGCCGATCGTCCGGTCGTTGATGACGCGATAACCCTCGATGGGCTGTGACCGGTCGAGCCAGCGACCGACCAGGATTAGCCCGACAAGGATCGCGAGAACGACCCACAGCCGCCTCGACTTCAGACGCTTCACCTGGACCCCCCTAACCTGCGCGACTGCGATCTACAGTTGATACGCACCAGGCAACCGGTCGGATCTCGGCCAATCCACGAGCGTAGTTGGGTTCGCGCCGATAGTTCGTATACAGGCCCTCACTCTACGTTGAACTCCGCCATGGCTGCCAGCGGCTCGCTCAACCCAGTCCAATCGGCGGAGCTGGGGATCAGCCGACCCTTTTGAGTTTCCCCGTCCGCTTCGCATATCGCTCGGCCCACCCGAAGCCCCACAGCCCTACCGGGATGAATACGAAGGCCATCGCCAACAGCGGCCACAGGTCGGGCAGCAGCTGGTCCGCCGACGCTCCGTCGATGAGGGCTTTTCGAATGGCATCAAGGACGTACGTCGCGGGCGAGATGCGGGACAGCAACTGCATCCAACCGGGCAGGATGTCGGTCGAGTAATACACCCCGCTGATCAATAGCAGGCACGACTGCAGAACGAAGACCATCTGCGAGCCGCGCTCCACCGACATCATCGGCAGGATGGCGGCGAGCATGCCGATCCCGATCAGGCTGGCCGAGCCGACGACCATGAAGATCGCGGCAGCGCCCAGATTCGCGTGTCCGAGGTCGAGCGAGAAGAAGAGCGCCAGCACGACGAGCAGCACGGCCGTATGGATGAGGCCGTACACGACGGCGAACAGTGCAGATCCTAGTAGCTGCACCGAGCGACGGACCGGTGCCATCATCGTGTACTCGAGCGTGCCTTCCCAGCGCTCCCACGTGATCGTATCGCCGATCGACTGGAACACGACCGAGAGGTAGTTCCAGAAGACGGCGCCGACGACGAGCGACATGAGCAGCCGGCGGTTGCCGACCGACTGTCCGATCAGCGATACCGATAGCGCGCCCGCCACTGCGTAGACCAGGAATGCGACCTCCCAGCCCCAGTAGCGTTTGGTCAGGTTGAAGTTGCGCTCGACGAACGCGTAGCCGGCGCGTACGTCGCGCTGAATTGCGGTCACGGTGTCTCCTCGTGGGCGTGGCCGCCCGGCGCTTACCGACGGGCGGCCACCTGGTGCGGGCCATCGGCGGCGAGCAACGACCCAAATTGGATCAGCGCGTGGCCGAGGCGGCGGCGAACGGAGCGGTGTCGGATCTGTCTGCGGTCTACCGACCGGAAGCGAATCCGGCGTTCGATTTCCCGCTGGCGTTCCCTGTGTATCTCCTGAGCGAGCTGGTGCGATTGCAACGAAGTGTCCCTTTCAGTCATGTTGGTCCGAGCCCGTCGAGCGGCGACCATTCGGCTGCTCATTCGGCCGGTTCGGCTTCGCCCTCCTCGACGTCATCGTCGAGGGAGCGGCCGGTGTACGCCATGAAGGCGCTTTCGAGCGTGGGCACGAGACCGTGCTCGGCCGCGACCCGTGCCTTCAGGCCTTCGGGAGTCGCCTCGACCGCCAGTCGCCCGCCGGCGAGGATCCCGATTCGTCCACACAGCCGTTCTGCTTCCGCGAGGTCGTGCGTGGTCAGCAAGATCGTCGCGTCGTGATCGGCTTGCAGTTCTTCGATGAAGGTTTGGACGTCGAGCTTCGAGCGTGGGTCGAGCCCGGTGGTGGGCTCGTCGAGCAGCAGGAGAGTCGGGCTCGTCAGGATCGCCCTGGCGATTGCGACCTTCTGCTGCATGCCCCGACTCATCTGCTCGACCGGCCTGCCCATCCGCTTCTCGCCAATCCCGAGCCGGGCCATGATCAGCGCCGCCTTGCGGCGGGCTTCACCCGAATCGAGACCGTATAGCCGAGCCGCGAACGAGAGGTTCTCGGCCGGCGAGAGCTTCTTGAAGAAGGCGGCGTCGACGCTGACCCGATTGATCAGTCGCTTGACCGCCATCTCCTCTCGAACCAGGTCGTGGCCGAAGACTTCGACCCGGCCTGCGTCGAGGGTCAGCAGCCCGCTGACCAGGCGAATGAAGGTGGACTTGCCGCTTCCGTTCGCCCCGAGCAGGCCGTAAATCTCGCCCCGTTCGAGGCGGATCGAGACGTCGTCCACGGCCATGACCGGCGGCTTGCGCCGATCGACCTTGAACCGCTTGGTGGCGTGTTCGACCAGCAGGGCGGCCGGACCGGTGGGATAGGCTTTGGCGATGGGCCGGATCGAGGCCGGCGATTGAGTTGCTCCGAGAACCGCGATGCTCATAGCTCCCTCCCTGGGGTGGAGCTCGCGGCCGTGGAAGAACCGCGAGCGTGGTGGGTACGGGAGTGGGCTCGCGGCTCACCCTCGAGGCGTCGTCGCCTCCAGAGGGCATGAAAAAAGCCGGGGCCCCGATCTGGCCCGCGGCTCAGAGGTTCGTCCTGGCGGTTCGACCGCCTCGGGCTAGCTCTCGGTGGGCGCAGATCTCCCGCACACGGCGGGCTTACCGCTCGACCGAGCGGCTCCTGCCGATGCGTTGTCGGTGAGCTTGCGCACGAACACACCTCTTTGTGCTGCTGCCTGAGTGGCAGACCTGCGGGAGTTTAGGAGAAGCGGAGAAGACCTGTCAACGCCCGATCCGTCGGGCGGGCTGAGTAGGCCCGGCGTCCGGTCAGTCGAGTGACGCGGTGGCCTGCTTCATGCCGTCGAAGGCGGTCAGCTCGATCGGAACCGCGAGCCGGCTGCTTTGCCGGACGATTAGCTCGGGCATCAGCAGGGTCATCTCGGGAGCCGAGTCCTGAGGACGTCTGGCCTGTCTCGTCCTCGCGATCAGCCGATCGATCTCCTCCACCGCCCGCCCGCCGGCGTCAGCCAGCGGCTGGTCGACCGTGGTCAGGGGCGGCCAGAAGTGCGAGGCCTCGGCCATGTTGTCGACACCGACCACAGACAGTTCCTGGGGCACGCGCAGCTCCAGACGATGGGCCGCGTGGAGTACGCCCAGCGCCATCTGGTCGTTGCTCGCAAATACTGCGCTGATCCCGGGGCATCGCTCGAGCAGTCGGTACAAACCAAGTTCGCCACTGGTCACCGTCCAGTCGCCCTCGACGATGAGGCTGTCGGCGGGCTCGAGCCCGTGCTTCTCGAGCGTCATGCGCCAGCCTCGAAGGCGTTGCTGAGCCTCCCACCAGCTCAGCGGACCTGTGATGATCCCGACCTTCGCTGCGCCGCCGGCGAGGAGGTGTTCGGTCGCGAGACAGCCGATGGCGTCGTTGTCGATGCCGATCGAGGGTAGGTGCGGTCTGCCCGCCATCCCACCGACGAGCATGATCGGCACGGGCAACTCGGAACCCTTGGTCCGAGACCAGGCTCGATTGTCGCCGACTTCAGGGATGGCCCAAATGATGCCGTCGACCTGGCGCGCGAGCAGCACGTCCAATATGTGGTCCACGTCGCCGGTCTCGGGTTCCAGGATCAAGTTCAGCGTTATCCCGTAGCCCATCTGAGCCGCCTGCCGCTCGATTGCGGTGAGAACACGCGAGGGTCCGAAGTACTCGAGACCGTAGGCGACCACGCCGAGAACATGGCTGCGACCCTGGATGAGGCTCCGGGCAAGCATGTTGGGTGCATATCCGGTCGCCTTGATCACGTCCTGAACGCGCACCAGCGTCTCCGGGGCAACGTCAGGCCTATTGTTCAGAACGCGCGAGACGGTCTGGATCGAGACGCCAGCAGCTGCCGCGACGTCCCGGATCGTCATGCGGTTCCTCTGGGCCATCTCGTTCGATCCTCCCCGTTCATGGAGCCGGCGTCGCAGGTGACCCCCAGCGCCTTGCCTGGACTGTAGCGCTTTGTCTGGACTATTGACTCGCCTTTGACGTGCGTGCTAGCCTGTTATCGCTCCCGGGATCGTTACCGGGAACGATAACATCAGAAGTCCTCGTCCGCAACGGGCGAGTCGGCACCGGTAGCGCCCAATGGGTTGTAACGCGCAGTTGGATTGGTAGCCCCGTCACAATGCAGCTCCGCTTGACGCGCGTCACGAAACCGTCCGAGGCAATGCCGTCGGACCGGGGGAATCGCGTGAGCTTGAGCCGTAGGGCTGCAGCACCAGGGTCGACGCAGCACGAGTCTGCTCGACGATGCCATAAGGATTGACCGCCACTACCGTCGCCGCCGGCGCGCAGTCGCGCAAAGGCTCGATCTTGCCTAGCACGTCAGTTAGCTCTATCAGCTCCCATCGGAGCAGTTGAGGTCAGGGACAAGGGCCTGCGCAGCGTCGGTTTCGACTGGTAGTGCGGGTACCTGGCCCTGCTGGCCGCCTTGGAGGAGGTGTGGATGACGTCAGACGCCAACTGACATGAATGGAGGCGAGGCCCTGACATGAGTCGGAGGCTCTTCAGTCCAGTGGGCAGCGGCGAACTGCCCCTTCCAGACGAGTGCAGGATGAACTCCACCACTGCCCGCACACACGGAGACCAACCAATGACGAAGTCCCGATCACTTCGGATTGTCATGGCAGTAGCGGTTTCGGCCGCTCTCGCCGCCTGCTCGTCGAGCGCGACGCCTGTCCCCGCCACGGCCAAGGTCTACACGTACAAGGACATGGTCGTTGGATTCATCCAGACCGGGTCCGAGAGCGGCTGGCGTGCCGCCAACACCTCCTCCTTCAACGAGGAAGCGAAGACTGACGGCATCACGCTCAAGTTCACCGACTCCCAGAACAAGATCGAGAACCAGATCACGGCGTTCAACACGTACATCGCGGACCCGGCGGTCAACGTGATCGTTCTCGCCGCCGTTGACGTCACCGGTTACGACAACGTCCTCAAGGCAGCCAAGGCCGCCGGCAAGGTCGTCGTCATCGAAGACCGCCGCATCGATTCCCCCTCGACCTTGTACTACACGTACATCGGCTCGGACTTCGACCTCGAAGGCAACAAGGGCGCCGCCGCGATGTGCACGCTCCTCACAGGCATGAGCGGAGCCAACGTCGTCGAGATCGGTGGCGATCAGGGCGCTTCGGCCGCTATCGATCGCGCCAAGGGCTTCCGCGAGAAGGACAGCGCCTGCGGCATCAACATTCTCGACAGCCAGTACGCAGCCGCTTGGGATCCCACGGTCGGTAAGTCGATCATGGATGCCGACCTCAAGAAGTACGCCGGCAAGATCCAGGGCGTCTACGCGCACAACGACGAACTGGCCATCGCCGCCATCCAGTCCATCGACGCTGCCGGTCTCAAGGCCGGTACTGACATCAAGGTTGTCGGCTTCGATGCGACCGCAGACGGTTTCAAGTACATGATCACCGGCGAGCTCGGTGCAGACATCGAGTGCAACCCGCTTCTGGCCCCCCAGGTCTACAAGGCCGCTCTTGACGCCCTCAACGGCGTTACCGGCCAGCCGGCATGGGTCCCCTCGCAGGAAGGCCAGTTCGCCGCATCGCAGGGTGCCCAGGCTCTGCAGGACATCCTCAAGACCCGCAAGTACTAACCCTGTTCTTCTACGCTGACGCCTCGGCGTCGACGTAGTAGCGAACAACTCGCGCGGAGGAGAAGCGGCCTCGCCGCTTCTCCTCCTGCCTGAGCGGCCTGCTGGAGCCCAGGTGGCCCAGAGTGGCTGCGCAGTTCATTCGGGCGGGCGACCCGGATGTGTGTGGCCTGCGCCGGCTCATCTCGGATGGGGCCGTAAGCGTCCACAATTCGCGGTAGCCCAGTTCAGTCTTCCCAGCGCGTGCCTGTTGGTTCTCTGAGCCGCAGGACCATAAGGTGACTCAATGCCAGACTCCGACCGCGACATCGTCGTAATGACGGGCATCGACAAGTCTTTCCCTGGCGTACATGCGCTCCAGAATGTGGACTTCTCCCTCGCCAGGGGCGAGATCCATGCTCTTGTCGGTGAGAATGGAGCCGGCAAGTCGACTCTGATCAAGGTCCTGACTGGCGCCGACCGGGCCGACAAGGGGACCATCGCCATCGACGGCCGCACCGTCTCTCCTCGCTCCCCGCTGCATGCCCAGGAGCTCGGGATCAGCACGGTGTATCAGGAAGTCAACCTGTGCCCGAACCTCACCGTCGCCGAGAACCTGTTGATCGGCCGGCAGCCGACCCGTCTCGGCTTCAGCATCAACTGGAACGCTCTGAACGCGCGCGCCAGGGAGTACTTGAAGCAGCTGGGCGTCGAGATTGACGTGACCCAGCCACTCGGCTCCTATTCGGTCGCGATACAGCAGATGGCGGCCATCGCGCGGGCGCTCGTGATCTCGAATGCGAAGGCCCTGATCCTCGACGAGCCCACCTCAAGCCTTACCGCGCTCGAGACGAAGCAGCTGTTCAGTGTCATGCGCAAGCTCAAGGCCGACGGCATCGCGATCGTCTTCATCACCCACTTCCTCGACCAGGTCTACGAGGTTTCCGACCGGGTCACGGTCCTGAGGAACGGGTCCCTCGTCGGAACGTACCAGACGGCTGCGCTGTCGCGACTCGAATTGATCCGCCTCATGCTGGGTCGCACCATTACGGATCTCGACGACATGACAGCCCACAAGATGGAGAGCAGCCACAACATCGCGGTCGAATCGCTGCTCGAGGCAGACGACCTGGGCCTTTCCAATTCGCTCGAGGGCTTTGACCTCTCGCTGCACGCAGGCGAGGTGGTGGGTCTTGCCGGCTTGCTGGGGTCCGGTCGAACCGAGATGGCGAACCTGCTTTTCGGCGTCGACAAGCCAGACGGCGGCACGATGATCATGGACCACAAGCCGGTCAAGGACTTCTCGCCTGCCGCGTCCATCGCTCGCGGCGTGGCGCTCTGCCCGGAAGACCGCAAGGTCGAAGGCATCGTCGCCGACCTCAGCATCCGCGAGAACATCATCCTCGCGCTGCAAGCAGGCCAGGGCTGGTTCCGGCGAATCGCGACGAAAGAGCAGTACGAGATTGCGGACAAGTACATCAAGCT
Organism: Chloroflexota bacterium; assembly: GCA_003152995.1. Taxonomy (GTDB): domain Bacteria; phylum Chloroflexota; class Limnocylindria; order Limnocylindrales; family CSP1-4; genus Fen-1039. The sequence continues at coordinate 14,511 of PMBR01000059.1, forward strand.
GCTGAACATCAGCACGCCCTCGGCAGACCAAAAGATAAAGAACCTGAGCGGCGGCAACCAGCAGAAGGTGATCCTCGCCCGCTGGCTGGCCGCGAACCCTCGGCTTCTGATCCTTGACGAACCTACGCGAGGCATCGACGTGGGCACGAAGGCCGACATCCAGAAGCTCGTCCTGTCACTCGCCGAGCAAGGCAAGTCCTGCGTGTTCATTTCGTCCGAACTCGACGAAGTGCTGCGGACGAGCCACCGGATCGTCGTCATGCGAGACCGGGCGAAGGTGACCGAATTCTCCGGCCAAGTCGATGAGAAGGGAATCATGCAAGCGATCGCGGGAAGTGTGTCATGAACGGGTCGTTCTCTCGGACCTGGAGCAAGCTCACCGAGAGTATGCTCTTTCTGCCGACCGCTGCGCTCCTATTGATCCTGATCGCCGACTTCTTTCTGATCCCAGGATTCTTCAACATCGAGATCAAGCAAGGTCATCTCTATGGCAGCCTGATCGATATTCTGCTCCACGGGTCGCCGACGATGATCCTGGCGATGGGTATGACGCTCGTGATCGCGACCGGTGGAGTCGATCTATCCGTGGGCGCGATCATCGCCATCTCGTCTTCCGTGGCCGCCATCATGATCAATCCGACGATCGTCGGGATGAACCTCACGGACCCCAGGTTGTTCATCAACAACCCCCAGTACACCTGGGCGCCTCTCTGGCTGGTGTTCGTCGTGCCGTTGGTCATCGCTACACTTTGCGGGCTCTGGAACGGCATGCTTGTGTCCTACTGGCGGATCCAGCCGATGGTAGCGACTCTTGTGCTGATGATTGCCGGCCGCGGAATCGCACAACTGATCACGAATGCCATACAGATCATCATCTTCAATGACACATTCGCCTTCATCGGCAATGGTTATTACCTGTTCCCGTTCTCGTTGTACGTCGCCGCTGTCGTCTTTGTCGGAGCCTGGCTGCTGACGCGGAGGACGTCCATCGGTCTCTTCGTCGAGTCTGTCGGTATCAACTACAGGTCGAGCTTCTATAGCGGCATCAACGAACGGCGCGTGAAGCTCTTCGCGTATGCCTTCTGCGGCTTCTGCGCTGGCATTGCCGGGCTCATCATTGCCTCGAACATCCGGACGTCGGATGCCAACCAGATCGGCATGTACACCGAATTGGACGCGATCCTGGCCGTAGTCATCGGTGGCACTCTCCTGGGGGCCGGCGGTCGGTTCTCATTGATGGGGAGTGCAATTGGGGCACTCGTTCTTCAGGCCACGTTGACCTCTATGTTGTCATTCGGCGTTCCGGCCAGCGCGATCACCGCAGTCAAAGCGTTGGTCGTCGTCGTGGTCATCCTCCTCTACGCCGAGCAAACACAAACGTTCCTCCGTGGAGTCGGCAAAGTGTCCCTGCGTCAGGAGGCAACGCGGTGATCTCATCAACGACGTCGGCTATGTTGGGTCGCGGCCTACGCGGGTCTCTGGAGCGTAATCGTAAATTCTTCCCTCTGGCCTCGACAATCGCGCTGTTCCTGGTCGTGTATTTCTATGGGTTCCTTTCGTATCCCGCGATGGGCAATGGACAGTCGTTCTTCAGCTTGTTCAATTCGGCACCGTTCTTGTTGTGCACTGTTGTCGGCGAGACGTTTGTAATCCTTTCTGGCGGTATCGACTTGTCAGTCAGCGGCATTCTCGCGCTGACGACTGTGGTCGCCGCGTCGCTCATCAACATGGGTTGGAATCCGTGGTTGGTATTCCCCACGGTGCTGTTGATGGGTATGGCGTTCGGGCTGGTGATGGGTTTGTTCATCACCTACCTGAAGGTTCAGCCCTTTATCGCCACTCTGGCCGGCCTGTGGTTGGGACGCGGGCTTTGCTACGTGATCAGTGACGCCGAAGTACGGATCCATGACTCGACGTACACGACGCTGGACCAGACGAAGATCCTGATCCCGGGTCTGGCCGATCCCGTGGCCAAGACGGGGGATTTCATCACCTATTTGGTGCTGGTCGCGCTTATCGTCTTTGTCTTGGGGTTGTATCTCGCGCATTTCACGCGGTTCGGTAGGACTGTGTATGCCATGGGCGGGGGCAACGGTGCGAACGAAGCGTCCGCCCGTCTGATGGGTTTGCCGGTGAATCGGACCAAGGTGCTCGTCTATGTGTTGAGCGGCTTCTGCTCGGCGATGGCGGGGATCCTGTACAGCATCTACGTCGGTTCTGGACATGGCACCCACGGCACCGGGTTTGAACTGACCACAATCGCGGCCGTCGTGATCGGCGGCGTGGCTCTGACGGGTGGTGAGGGCTTCCTGTTCGGAGCTCTATTCGGAGCCCTGGTGACTGCTCTGATCCAGATCCTCATCCAGTACAACGGAACGCTCAGTTCCTATTGGGTGTACATCTTCATCGGCGGGCTGATGCTGGTCTTCATCGGCATTCAAAGCCTGGTCGCCAACTGGAACGCGGCGGCGCTTGGACGCGCCCGGGGCGGCGCTCGGGTCCGTCGTGCCCCTACTGTCTGGTACAAGCGCAGGGCTGTTCGCAACGGAGTGGTCACGCTGGTCGTGATTGCGCTAGTGGGCGTAAGCATCAAGGTGGTCGTTCCGTTTGTCTTCCCGCAGGTTGTGGTCAGCACTTGCACTCTGCAGCCGATGCGGCCGGATCAAGCGAAGACCCTCAGCGATGGCGGCGCGGTTATCGTGTACGAGCGCAACGGCAGCACGGCCTGCATCGACGAACTGTTCGCGATATACCCTGACGGCCGTGTGCTTGCCGACTACGGCGGTGGCAATGTCAAGACAGTGCAAGTCACCGCCGACCAGGTGAACGCGGGTCTCGCGAAGATCAGTGACCTTGGATGGTTCACCGACAACTTCTATACGACGCACCACACCCCGTGCGGCGCTTGCTTCGAGTACTCGACAACCGTCAAGTACAAAGGTCAGGCAAAGACTGTTGACGCCGTGGATGGCGGAACGGATGCGCCGGCCGCCTATTGGTTAGTCACCGCAGAGCTGGCTGCCATCCTGCCTGCCGGAGTTGAGTGATGATGAAAGGTGCTTGCGGGATGAGTCCGCGTAGGTCGTTGCTGGCAGTCGTCGTCCTTGGCCTTGCTGCCACTGGGTGTGGCTATATCGTCCCGCCTATCTCCTTTGACACGCCCACGCCATCTATCAAGAGTCAAGGCTGGGCTGGGATTGTCACGAACGTAGCCGACGCCAGCGGCGCGCTGCACGTTGATCTCTCCATCGTCAACAACACAAACGACTGGAGCGCGATGGACATTGCGGCCAGCAAGGCCAAGGTAACAACGGCCGACGGGAAGAGTAACGACTGCGGAACGGCTTTCGTCGGAACTGCGGTCTTTGTCAACGACGGCGGTTGGTACCTGCCTCCCGGCTTCGTCATGAAGGGTTATACGGGCGGTTCGGTCGCCAAACCCGCGACGCAGCTTCTCTACGTGGAATGCGCCGGCGTGTCGAAGGCTGCGGGCGAGAAGCTGGCGATCAGCTATTCGTACATTGTCGGCCCGTTCAACTATTACGTCCCATCCCAGGTGGTGCAGGGCACGCTGAATCTAGATCTGGACAAGGTTGTTACCGACACGAAGTATCCGGTGGTTGCAACCGTTGCAGGTCTGGTCATCAGCAAGTCTGACGCCTTGATCGACGGGATCAACAAGTGCACCGTGCAGTTGACGGGCGCGAAGCGCACCGACACAGGTTTCGAGTTCAGCTGGGAGACGAAGAACCCCACCAGCTACCCGGTGTACCTCCATATTGGGAACCCGCCGGTGATCGGAAGTGACGGGATAATGTACGGGTTCTATGAAAGCCCGCATCTCGCCACAGCTCCCATTACACCTAGCGCGGCAGGTGGAGTGGCAGGCGACGCAACCTGGACCACGACCGTGGCGGCGCCGAAGGATGTGCCCGGTTTCTACGTCCTGCTACCGGTGGAGTCGCAGCAACAGAAGTTCTTCGTTGACCACGTCTTGGACATAACTGACAAGTAGCCTCTGGTGCACGGTCTGTGCGGTGGGCAATCGTCCGCGCTGACGTCGCTCGCGGTGAGCCTGCGGAGGCGCCGCCAGAGGCCGGTGCTTTATTGCTGCGGGTCAACCACGAATAGAGTCGAGCGAGCCGGGGTGCGTTCCCGGTCCCCGCTGGACAGAGAGTCGGGTAATAGACGAGTTGAAGGCGCTTGGTGAATTCGAGATCTGGTTCCTGACGGGCAGCCAGGATCTCTACGGCGAGGACACGCTCCGGCAGGTTGCCGAGAACTCGGAAGTGATCGTGGCCGGTCTCGACGAGTCCGACGCTATTCCTGTTCGGGTCGTATGGAAGCCGGTTGTCAAGAATCCGGAAGCGATCCTTTCCGCATGCATAGAGGCGAGTGCCTCGGGGAAGTGCGTCGGTGTCATCGTGTGGATGCACACCTTCTCGCCGGCCAGGATGTGGATCGCGGGCCTTCAAGCGCTGACCAAGCCGTTGCTCCACCTGCACACGCAATTCAATCGCGATCTCCCGTGGACGGAGATCGACATGGACTTCATGAACCTCAACCAGGCGGCCCACGGTGACCGCGAGTTCGCGCACATAGAAGCCAGGCTGGGTCTGTCTCGGAAGACGGTCGCCGGCCACTGGCAGGAGCAGCGAGTCCAGGACAGGATCGGGATCTGGTCTCGGGCGGCCTGCGGACTGTACGAAGCCAAGCACCTCAAGCTCGCCCGGTTCGGCGACAACATGCGTAATGTTGCCGTCACCGAAGGCGACAAGGTTTCGGCCCAGATGCAGTTCGGCGTGTCCGTGAATGGGTTCGGCGTCGGTGATCTCAGCGACGCCGTGCGAGCGGTGGCAGACGCGAAAGTCGACGATCTCGTCCAGGTTTACGAAGCGAGCTACAACGTGGCGCCGTCGTTGCGTGTCGGCGGCTCCGATCGCGAATCCCTCCGCGAAGCGGCTCGGATCGAGGTCGCCCTACGCGAGTTCATGACGGCCGGCGGCTTCGGCGCTATCACGGACACTTTCGAGAACCTCGACGGGCTCAAGCAACTGCCCGGCATTGCCGCCCAGCGTCTGATGGCGGACGGCTACGGCTTCGGGGCCGAGGGCGACTGGAAGACCGCCGTCATGGTTCGGCTGGTCAAGGTGATGGCAAAAGGTCTCCCGGGCGGGACCTCGTTCATGGAGGACTACACCTACCATCTCGATCCAGCGGGTCCGAAGGTGCTGGGCGCTCACATGCTCGAGGTTTGCCCGAGCATCTCCGACAAGCAGGTATCGTGCGAGATCCATCCGCTGTCGATAGGCGGCAAGAGCGACCCGGTCCGGCTTGTCTTCGACGCGGGCCCGGGCCCGGCTATCGTCACCGCCCTCATGGACATGGGCGACCGGTTCCGAATTGTCGTCAACGAGATCGACCTGGTGGCGCCGGACAAGCCGATGGCCAAGTTGCCAGTCGGACGCGCGGTGTGGCAGCCTCGGCCGAACCTGGCGACGGCGACGGAAACCTGGCTTATGTCGGGTGGCTCTCACCACACCGTATTGAGCCGGGCCGTGGGCGCCGAGGTAATCGCCGACTTTGCGGAAATGGCGGGCGTCGAATTCCTGCTGATCGACGCCGACACTACCGTGGCGAGCTTCAAGAAGGAGCTTCGCTGGAACGAGGCGTATTACCACCTGGCCCGCGGGCTCCGCTGATGCCGAGAACGTCCGGCCTTGCGGCTCTAACCTAGGAGCGACCGTGTCGCCGCTGTCTTTTCCCGACCTGCGCGAGCAAGTCTGGCGCGCCAACCAGGACCTGGTGCGAGCCGGGCTTGTGACCCTCTCGTTCGGGAATGCCAGCGGCGTTGACCGCCAGGCAGGCGTGCTCGTCATCAAGCCGAGCGGCGTGCCCTACGACGAACTGCGTCCCGAGCACCTCGTGGCCGTATCCCTGGAGGATGGCCGCGTCGTCGAGGGCGATCTGCGTCCCTCTTCCGATACGCCGACGCACCTCATCCTGTACCAGCGATACCCCGAGATCGGTGGCGTGGTCCACACGCACTCCACCGCGGCCACCGCCTGGGCTCAAGCCGGCCGTTCAATTCCGCCCCTGGGTACGACCCACGCCGACCACTTCCACGGAGCCGTGCCGGTCACGCGCCCGATGGAGGAAGTCGAGGTGGCCGGCGCCTACGAGCACGAAACCGGGCTGGTCATCATCGAGACGCTGGAGCGGCTTGGACTCAGCGCCGCCGAGATGCCCGCGGCTCTTGTAGCTTCGCATGGTCCGTTCACCTGGGGCCGCGACGCAGCAGACGCCGCCGCCAACGCCACGGCTCTCGAGGCCGTCGCCGCCATGGCCACGCAGACCTTCGCCTTGAACCCGGACGTCCAACCGATCTCGCCCTACCTCGCCGAGCGCCATTTCCAACGCAAGCATGGCCCGACCGCCTATTACGGACAGAAGCGACGCTGATCCCGTCGGCGCTGTCCCAACCCGTCAATCGTCTGTCGAAGGAGAAGTGATGGCGCAGGAGCGCTTCGCAATCGGAGTCGACTTTGGGACCGAGTCCGGACGCGCGGTGCTCGTGGACGTGGCCGATGGCCGTGAGCTTGGGGTTGAGGTCTATCGCTATTCGAACGGCGTCATCGACGAGCGACTGCCCGAGCCCGATCGAGACGTCGTGCTGAGTCCCGACTGGGCCCTCCAGGATCCAAACGACTACATCGATACCCTCAAGCGGACCATCCCCGCGGTCGTTGCCAGGGCCGGCATCGATCCCTCGCAGGTGATTGGCATCGGTATCGACTTCACAGCGTGCACGATGCTGCCGACCACAGCAGACGGCACTCCGCTCTGCCAGCTCCCGGAGTGGCGCCGCAATCCGCACGCCTGGGTGAAGTTGTGGAAGCATCACGCCGCCCAGCCCGAAGCCGACGACGTGAACCGCGTCGCCTCAGAAATGGGCGAGGACTGGCTGTGCCGCTACGGCGGCAAGATCTCGTCGGAGTGGTTCGTGCCCAAGGCGCTACAGATACTGCGCGAGGCTCCGGAGATCTACGAGGCCGCCGACCGCTTGATCGAGGCCGCGGATTGGGTTATATGGCAGCTGACGGGCAACGAGACCAGGAACAACTGCACGGCCGGGTACAAGGCCATCTGGTCCGCTGAGGAAGGCTTCCCCAAGCCTGCATTCTTCGCGGCCCTGGACCCGCGCTTCGAGAACCTCGTCGACGAAAAGATGTCCCGCCAGATCGATCTACTGGGACAGAAGGCCGGTGGCCTTAGCGAGCAGGCGGCCAGATGGACCGGACTGGTACCCGGAACCGCCGTGGCCGTTGCCAACGTCGATGCGCACGTATCGGCACCGGCGAGCACCGTGACGCAGCCGGGCACCCTCGTTGCGATCATGGGCACCAGCACCTGCCACATCATCCTCGCCGACAGTGCGCCGGTCGTACCGGGTGCCTGCGGCGTGGTCAAGGATGGAGTGATCCCGGGCTGCTACGGATATGAGGCCGGCCAGTCTGCCGTCGGCGACATCTTCGGCTGGTTCGTCGATAACTGCGTGTCGCCTCTCTACTACGAGAAGGCCAGGGCGCGCCACGTGAGCGTTCACGAGATCCTCGAGGAAGAAGCCGATGCGCTCCAGCCCGGCGAATCAGGCCTCCTCGCGCTCGACTGGTGGAACGGGAACCGATCCGTGCTCGTCGACGCCGACCTGACCGGCTTGATGCTCGGAATGACCCTGACCACTCAGGCGCCCGAGATGTATCGAGCCTTGATCGAAGCCACCGCTTTTGGAACGCGGACGATCATCGACGCGTTCGAGGCCGGCGGGATCAAGATCGACAACGTCGTCGCCTGCGGCGGGCTCCCCGAGCGCAACAAGATGTTGATGCAGATCTATGCCGACGTGACCGGTCGGACGATCCAGATCGCGGCCTCGGCACAGACTCCAGCTCTCGGATCGGCGATGTTCGGCGCCGTTGCCGCGGGCGTCGCCGCCGGTGGGTTCGCGACCATCGAGGATGCCGCCAGGCGGATGGCGCACCTGCGCGACGACTTCTATACCCCGATCGAGGCGAACCGGCGCGTGTACGACCAGCTCTACGCGGAGTACACCCGACTTCACGATCTCTTCGGCAGGCGGGGCGGCGATCCCGCGATGAAGACGCTGAAGAGGATCAAGCTGGCCGTCAAAGAGCCCGTGGCATCCCCGGTATAGCCCGGATCCTCAGGTCGAAATGCCTGCAGCGCGGCGGCCAAAATGCGACGGCTGCAGGAGTCGGCGCTGCCACTCGGCCACTACCATAAGGCGCCATGTTGGGCGCGGGGGGACAGGACGGCGGAGGAGGAGAGGCAACGAAACTGAACTCGTCCTCCGGGCGCAACTCGACTCAGTCCGTTGGCCGGGCCAGCGAACTGCGGACGGACGTCGATTTGATCGAGAAGCCGTTCGTGCCCGAGCAGTTGCTGGCCAGGGTTCGCGCCGCGATCGACCGCGCGGCGGACGCTACGACGCAAGCGACGAGCCCAGAAGGTGTTTCGGGCGGTCCGACCGACCAGGCGTGACACGCAGGCGCGTTTCGGCGCCCAACCGGCGCCGTGCGGACCTCTGGTCACGGCCTGAGCCGTCCGCTCGGCGACAGCGGAAGGTACATGCGGCAGGGTGGCGGGCCCGGCGCCCGCTGTACCATTCACCAGCCATCAAATGGACCCGTTCCCGGCTTTGGGGCGCCTGCTGCGTTCGAGGCCGGGCATCGTCAGGAGAACAAACCCTATGCCCCAGGTTGCCGGCTCCCTGAAGGAGCTCCTCGCCGCCCTCGACGGCATTGCCCGGATCGATGGAGAGCGACTCGTCGTCACGGACGAGGCGGCCCTCCGGACGCGCGGCATCTACGACCTCGCCTGGACCGCCACCTTCAGCGAGGACGAAGCCACGGTCGAGGCCGCGCGCTGGATGATTTGGGAAGCCAGTCAGGCCACAGGCGCTCGCTCGGCGAGCATCCAGGATCTGTACAAGGCTCGCTCGAGGGGCGAATACGAGGGCATGACCGTCCCGGCCATCAACCTCCGCGCCCAGACGTTCGACATGGCCCGCGTCATCCTCGAAACGGCGAAGAAGAATGACTCTGCCGCCGTCATCTTCGAGCTCGCGCGGTCCGAGCAGACCTACACCTTCCA
>PMBR01000059.1:23704-32528 GCA_003152995.1 Chloroflexota bacterium
TCCGCAAGGGCTGCCGCGACGCAATCACCGCCGGCTACCGGAACATCGATATCGACAGTTCCACCCTGGTAGACCTGTCGCACCCGACGCTCGAAACCCAGCAGCATGAGAACTACACGCGCGCGGCCGAGCTGACTGCCCTGATCCGCACTCTCGAGATCGACGGCGTGACCGTGAGCGTGGGCGGCGAGATCGGCGAGGTCGGCAAGAGGAACTCGACTCCGGACGAGCTCAAGGCCTACCTCGACGGCTATCGCCGCAAGCTGGACGAGCTTGCCAGCGGCGCGATCGGCCTGTCCAAGGTTTCCGTCCAGACCGGCACCAGCCACGGCGGAACTCCGCTCGCGGACGGCGGCGTCGCGGATGTAGCCCTCGACTTCGGCGTCCTGACCCAGCTGTCGGCGGTCGCCCGCGAATACGGGCTTTCCGGCGCGGTCCAGCACGGCGCCAGCACTCTACCGGACGAGATGTTCCACAAGTTCCCGGCGACCGGCTGCGCCGAGATCCACCTGGCCACCGGCTTCCAGAACGCTCTGTTCGAGCACCCGGCCTTCCCAGCCGAGATGCACAAGGCGATCGAGGAGTGGGTCTTCGCGAATTGCCAGGACGAGCGCAAGCCCGATCAGACCGACACGCAGTTCGTGTACACGGGCCGCAAGAAGGCGATCGGCCCGTTCAAGCGGCAGCTCTGGGATCTGGCAACGAAGGACGAAATCCTGGCTTCTCAGGCCGCCAAGGTGGACTTCCTGTTCAAGCAGCTCGGCACCCCCGGCAGCCGCGCCCTCGTCGAGAAGTACGTCAAGCCGGTCGAGTTCCACAAGCCGATGCCAGAGGCCCTCAAGGCCGCTCTATAGGGTTCTCGCTTCGCCATCTCTCGGAAGGGCGCCCGCAAGGGCGCCCTTCGCGTTTCCTGGCCTGGTCTGCCGGATGAGCTCGGACGACGAGTGGGACCGCTACGAGACGCTCAAATGGCGTGCGACGGCCCGATTCGCCGACTCGCACCCCGATGATGCCGACCTGACCGAGCTGCTCAGCCGGGTGGAGAAGAACAGACGCGAGTACCTCAGCTGGGGCCGGGACACGCTCGGCTGGGCGCTCTACGTCTTCGCGACGCCCCGCGGTGGCGCTTCGCATGCGCCGTCGGGGCGGACTGCGCCCTGAGCGTCCCGGTTCGGCCGAAGGCGGCTACGATTTCGCTCGTGACGAACTCCGCCGCCAGGACTGCCCCGCGCTCTCCCCGAGTCTCAGAGGCTGAGCTGCTCGGCTGGCGCGAAACTGCCCTCGCCATCTGCGATGAGGCCGACCGTATCGCCCTGGCCGGGTTCCGGCGGGACATCGAGGTCGACACGAAGGCCGACCGCAGCTATGTGACCGCGGCCGATCGATCGATCGAACGCCTGGCCCGCGAACGGCTGAGAGCCGCCTATCCCGATTGCGGGCTCGTGGGCGAGGAAGAGGGGCCGGACTCGGCGGGAGCCGCAGTGTGCTGGTACGTCGATCCTATCGACGCCACCGCCAATTTCGTGCGTGGCATTCCGATCTTCGCCACGCTGCTGGCGGTCGCGGTGGACGGCGAGCTCCAGTTGGGCGTCGTGAGCGCCCCGGCGATGCGCGAGCGATGGGTTGCCTGGCGGGGTGGGGGAGCGTGGCGCGGCGACCAACGGCTGGCCGTGAGCCGGATATCCCGGATAGAGGATTCGCACCTAATCTACGGCAGCGAGCGTCTGCGCGACGGGCAGCTGCCCGGGCTGGGAGCCACGCTGGCGGCGGCCTGGCGGGACCGTGGTTTCGGGGATTTCTGGGGCTACATGCTCGTCGCCGAGGGCGCGGCCGAGGCGATGATCGAAGTCGGCGCCCACACGTGGGATTGGGCCGCGCCGCTCGTCATCGTCGAGGAGGCCGGCGGCCGCTTCACGACGGCGGCGGGGGAGCGACGGATCGACGGGCCATCGGCCGTAGCCACGAACGGACTTCTCCACGACGAGCTGTTGAACCGATTGGCTGGCGTTTCTCTGCCATAAGGCAGCGGCGCCGGTAGCGAAGGGGGTCAAGGAATGGTGTCTTATAGCGGCAGCTCCAGCGACTGGCTGACGGTGCTCATCTGGCTGCTGATTTCGCTGGCAGTCTCCTGGCTGATCATCTACACGGCCGTCCGGGCGGCGACGGGACACGCCCTCGACCGTTCGAAGCCTCGATTGGTCGCCGCGACCCACACAACGCCAGAAGGTGTGCACTTCGTCATTTCCAACACCGGATCGGCCCCGGCCGTCAACGTTGCCGTCCGCTGGTCGGATCGACCCGCCGGCGCGGTGCTGGCACAGATGCAGCTCCTGGGCCCGAACGAGAAGCTCGAATGGGCCATCGCCGCGGGCCCGATCCCGGGCGAAACCGAATCGCTTCACACGCTCAAGGTGGACTGGTCCTCGACGCCGGATCCCTCATTCGGGCGGAGTTCCATTTCGCTGGTCGTGCTCGTTCCGTCACGACTCGACACGTTGAGGTAGTCGCGAAACCTCAGGCTGGGCTACGATCTTCATGTGCCACGGGCTGACCCCCAGGCGACCACATACAAGGAGGCTGAATCATGGGCGACAAGACACCTAAGAGACCGCCAAAGGTGAAGAAGCCGAAGCCGACGCCGCAGCCGCCGACGAAGGGCTCGTAGTGGCGCCGACCGGCAAGCGCGCGCGTGCCGTTTCGCCGGGCCATCGATTCAAGAGGCGCGAGATCGACCTGGCGGAAGACAGCAAGCTCGTCCTTCATACGGACGGGTCGATCAGCCAGGTCGACGCTCAGGGCGAGGTCGTGCACAAGTGGCTGGCGGATGACCCGGAGTGGGCCCGTCACGCGATCCGTTTCGGCCTGCTCGCCCAGCCGAATACCCAGACGCCGCCGGACACCCGGGTGAGGGCTCCCAAGACGGTCGCTTGACCGCCGCCGTCGAGGCGGTCTCGGGGCTGTCCCGCGGTGCCCTCGGCTCCGGCTGAGTACGATCCAGGTCCGTCGAACGCAGACTCGCACGCTGGAGGCCCAGAACATGCCCGCGCCGATCCATCACGTCGTTCTCGTCGGCGCGCGGCTGCTCGACGGCCGCTCGCCCGAGGCGATCGCGGATGGCGTGGTCGTGACCGACGAGCAGGGTCGGATCGTGGCTGCTGGACCGGCGCAGGCCACCACGGTCCCCAAAGACGCCGAGCGCATCGACGTCTCTGGGCTCACGGTCGTGCCCGGCCTCATCGATTGCCACGTTCACCTGGCGCTGCGTCTCGAACCGGTCCACGACCGGGTCCAACGCTCGGCGACGGACATCGTCGTGCGCTGTCTCCAGGCCGGGCGCGCGTTCCTCGAGGGCGGTGTCACGACCGTCCGTGACGCGGGCTACACCCCGGCGGGGATCAAGCGGGCCTTCGCCTCGGGCGCCTTCCCGGGTCCCCGAACCCAGGTCAGCTGCCAGCCGCTCTCCCAGACCGGCGGCCACGGCGATGAGTGGACCCCCTCCGGCGCGATCATCGCCACCGAGATGAGCGATCTCCCGCCCGGCATCGCCGACGGGCCCGATGCAGTGCGACGCGCCACGAGGCTCCAGATCCGGGCCGGCGCGGACTGGATCAAGGTCATGGCGACCGGCGGAGTCTGGTCCGCCGCGGACTTCCCCGACTCGTCCCAGTTCACCGTCGATGAGATTCGCGCCATCGTAGAAGAGGCGCAAGCTGCCGGGATCCGCGGCACGCTCGCCCACGCCGAAGGTACGGCCGGCATAAAGAACGCTCTGCGGGCCGGCATTTCCAGCATCGAGCACGGCGATCTGATCGACGACGAGGGGATCGACCTCATGCTCGAGCGCGACGTGCCCCTGATCCCAACGTTCAACATCAACTTCTCTCTGATGGACGAGGCGCGCATCGCTCGCGGCGAGGTGCCGCCCTGGGCGGTCGAGAAGATGCGTTATCTCTTCGAGCACCAGCAGCGCAACTTCCGCCACGCGGTCGAACGTGGCGTGCGGGTCGTCATGGGCACGGACAGCTTCGCGGGCATGTACCCGCCGGCGGAGCTGGCCTACATGTCCGAGTACGGCCTCGGGCCGTTCCGCGCTATCCAGGCGTCCACGATCGAGGCCGCGAGGCTACTCGGCCTCACGGACCAGGTCGGCACCCTCGAGGCCGGCAAGCAGGCCGACCTCATCGCGGTCTCGGGCGATCCTCTGACCGAGCCGGAGCTGTGGCGCGACCCGGCCCGGATCGTCTTCGTCATGCAGGGCGGCCGGGTCGCGGCGGACCGCCGCGGGGCCTGACTTCGTGACGTTTCACTGGGCGGCCCGAGTCATCGACGTCTGGCTTGGCGTGGTGCGAGGGGCACGGGCCGCCTGGCGGGCTCTGCCGGGCGATGTGATGGCGCTGCTTGTCATGCGCGGCTGCGGCATTCCCCGCCCCGGCCGAGAGGTGCGGCGTGCCGGCACCCTGGCGATCCTGGTCGAGGACCCCAGGATCGCTCGCTATCTCGACCGCCAGCTGATGCCGGTCTATGCCCAGACGCTCGGCCGGCACGTCTTCGCCCGCGAGCCGCTGCCCGATCGCACCATCGCTCATGAAATGGAGCACGTGCGCCAGTGGCAGCAACTCGGGCCGCTGTTCCTGCCGGCGTACTTCGCCTCGTCCGGCATGGCCCTGCTGCGAGGCCGTCATCCGTATTCGTCCAATCGGTTCGAAGAGGCTGCCCGCCGTTGCGAATTGGACCCGCCTGCCGCGCCCTAAGAAGACGGCGAGTTCTGGGTTCGGATGAACGAACCCGAGGACAACGAGTCCTGCGTCGAGTAGCGTCGCAGGCCCCAGGCCCGCAGGCGTATTCCCTACCAAAGCCGTAGGATATCCGTAGATGAGGTGCGCGCCGTCCGCGCGCCACGACCGCGAGATTCGAGGAAGCCGACCGAATGCCAACTCTCACGCAAGACGCCGTCCTGAAGGCTTTGGCCACCGTTCAGGAGCCAGAGCTCGGCGGTGACCTGGTCTCGCGCAACATGGTCAAGGACCTCGCCATCGAAGGGACGAAGGTCTCCTTCACGATCGAATTGACCACGCCGGCCTGTCCGCTCAAGGACGAGATCCAGGCCCGGGTAGAGAGTGCGCTACGGCCGATCGGGGCCGAGCAGATCGACGTCGCCTGGGGCGCCATGGTCCGCCGAGCCACGTCGGCGTCGCCGCAACTCCTGCCGGGTGTCAAGAACATCATTGCCGTGGCTTCGGGCAAGGGCGGTGTGGGCAAGAGCACGGTGAGCGTGAACCTGGCCGTGGCCCTGGCACAAGCCGGAGCATCGGTCGGGCTTCTCGACGCGGACATCACCGGCCCGAACGTCCCGATGATGATCGGGGCCGAGGGTCAGCCGGTCGCCAGCGCCTCCGGGAGGATCACGCCCATAGAGGCGCACGGCGTCAAGGTGATCTCGATCCAATTCTTCCTGCCCGAGGGCCAGCCGGTCGTGTGGCGCGGGCCGCTCATCGGTGGGGCAATCCAGCAGTTCCTCCGCGACGTGGAGTGGGGAGATCTCGACTACCTGGTCGTGGACCTGCCGCCGGGAACCTCCGACGCCCAACTGACGCTGGCCCAGTCCGTGCCGATCACTGGAGCCGTTCTCGTCACCACGCCCCAGCAGGTCTCGCTCTCGGACGTGACCAAGGCTCTGGCGATGTTCCGCCGCGTAAGCGTGCCGGTGCTGGGCGTGGTGGAGAACATGTCGGGCTTCGTCTGCGCACACTGCGGCGAGACGACCGACATCTTCGGCCGCGGTGGCGGCGAGCGTTTCGCGGCAGAGCACGGGATCGACTTCCTGGGCGGTATCCCGCTCGACATAACCGTTCGCCAGGGCGCCGACGTGGGTGTCCCGGCCGTGGCTCAGCGCGAAGCCGGCGCCGCGGCAAAGGCCTTGACCCACATCGCCCGGGCAATCGCCGGCAAGGTGAGTGTTCAGGCGGCACGGGAGCAGCCGGTCCTGACCGTCTCGTGATCGCGGGCGGGGCCGACGGCCGGCGCCTCTCATTCGGGTTGATCACCGTGCGACCGGACGTCAAGTAGACGGCGATCTCGCCCTTCGCCAGGCAGCGCAGCGGCGTACCATCGGCAGGCCCGTCCAATCAGGTGTTGTCAAATGCCCTGTCCCGAATGCTCGGCGCTAACTGCGCCTGGAGCCCGCTTCTGCCATAGATGCGGCAGGAGGTTGGGCGCTGCTTCGGCTGGCCTCAAGGCGGGCGATCGGCGTGTCGTCACCGCCGTCTTTGCGGATCTCGTCGGCTACACGCAGCTCGTGGACGAGCTCGATCCCGAGGAGGTTCGATCCCGCGTCGATAGAGCCCTGGCCGTCCTCGGCGAGGCGGTCATGCGCTTCGACGGGTCACTCGAGAAGTTCGTCGGGGACGCGGTGCTGGCCGTCTTCGGCGCTCCCACGGCTCACGATGACGACGCCCTTCGGGCCTGCCTGTGCGCCCTCGAGATGCAGGCGGCGCTGGCTCGGATCGGGGAGGGGAGCGATCGACCGCTCAGGCTCCGGGTCGGCATCGCGACGGGCGAAGTCGTAGCCGCGGTCCGCGATTTCGCGGGGAGTCGGTCCGTGGCGCTGACCGGCGACTGTATGACGACCGCCGCGCGCCTGCAGCAGCTGGCGGATCCGGGGGAGGCGCTGCTCGACGATGCCACCGTGCGAGCCGCGGAACCCAGGATCGGCGCCGATCCCGTCGGCACGAGGTTGCTGCGCGGGCAAAGCCATCCCATCGTGGTCCACCATCTTCGCGACGAGCGACGCCGCGCCCGTAACGTGAGCCGCCAGAGCATCCGGTTCGTGGGCAGACAGGACGAGCGGCGACGACTGGCGGAGATGATTCGGAGGACCGCAGAAACGGGCCGCGGCGGCGCCGTTCTGGTCCGCGGCGAGGCCGGCATCGGCAAGTCTCGGCTCCTTCTCGAGATGGAATCGACGGCGCGGGCGGCGGGCTTCGCCTGGATGTGGATCGACAATGCGCCTCATCTGGTGGACTCGCCATACCGGGCCGCACGGTCGATGGTCGACTGGCTGGCCGATGAGAAAGGGGTCAAGGCCGGTGTCGTGGGCCGGCAGCTGCTGTTCGGCGCCGACCTGGACGAGGAGACGGTGCGGCAGATCTCGGGGGCGGTGGCTGTCCTTGCCCGCGAATCGGAGATGCTGCTCCTGCCGGAGGAAGGCTGGAGCCAGCACGCGCCCATCTCGGACCCGGCCGAGCTCGTCGCCGGGCTCAGGCTGGCGACCGACTTGTGGTTCACGCAAATGGTCGCCGAGCAGCCGCGCGTCGTAGTGATCGACGACTTTCATTGGCTCGACCCATCGAGCCGTCTGCTGATGGACGAGATGGTGAGAATCGCGGGTGAGCTGCCGCTTATCGTCCTGACCGGCACGAGGCCGCCCATGACGCCCGAGTGGGTGAGTCTGGCGCACGTCGAGGTCATAGAGCTCGGCGGTCTGGACCAGGTGGCGACGGAGGAGCTGGGAACGGTCGTTGCCGGAGCTGAGCTAGAACCAGAGTCGGCTCGATGGCTGTACCAGCGAACGGCTGGAAACGCCCTGTTCGTCGGCGAGATCGTGCGGATGCTTCGGGTCAGCGGGCGAATGTCACGTCTGGGAGATCGGCTGCGGATCGATCGTGCGGCCGCCCAGCGAAGCGTGCCTCTCTCCTTGCGGGCGCTGCTGGGGGCTCGGATCGACGCGCTGCCGGCGGAACAGCGATCGGTCCTGGAAGTGGCGTCGGTTATCGGGGTCACGTTCCCGGAATGGCTTCTGAGCGAGCTGCAGGGTGGGTCTGGCGTGAGCGGCGATCTTCGCCAGCTCGCCGAGGCGGGCATCCTGGTTCGCTGCGAAGGCGAGCCGGAGGGATCCGAATCGGTCGGCGGTCCGGCCGCGTGCTGGCGGTTCAGGCACCAGCTGTTCCATGACGCTGCCTACGGCCGCTTGCTGATCGACCGAAAGCGTCACCTGCACACCGTTCTGGCCGATCGACTCGAGACCATGGACCCCCCCGGCGATGCCGCCGAGCTGGCCCGGCACCGGATGGCGGCCGGCGATGTGGTGCGCGCCGTTCCTCTTCTGGAGCGGGCGGCGATGGAAGCCGAGGCGCTGGGCGCCCTCGCCGAAGCGCAATCTTTCAGGCAGGCCGCGACGGACGTGCGGGACGGGACCACGGCGCCCGAAGCGGTGCCCTCAGAGCCCGCAGGGTCAGCCGGAGCCGTTACCGGGAGCTGATTCGAGGCCTGGCTCGCCGGCGCGGGCGGCGGCCCATGAATAGAGCTAGAGGCGCGGCAATGCCCGCCAGCGCTTCACCGCCAATCGGGCCGGCGCCACCGGGCGCGATCGCGGCGGCTCCCGACGGCAACGCCACTGCCCTCCAATAGCCGGCCGCCCACGCCGATGCGGCCATTGCGGCCTGGCCGGCCACCGAGGGGTGGAAGTAGTCGAAGGTGCTCATGTCCTTGATCGTGAAGTTCTTCTCGGACAGGAGGGCATCGTTGTGAATGCAATAGAGCTTGCCCGATGACCCGCCCGCCGCCTGAATCTCGTCACAGACCCGGAAGAGGATCGCGTCGTAGGCCGACCGCACCTGCTCAGCCGCCTGTAGGGAGAGCGGGCTATCCCAGCCGAGGAAGGGTGCACACATCCGCGAGTTGGCCGTCTGATTCAACAGCGCCCTGGCTTTCGAATCGGCCTGGGTGATGTCGTAGAAGTGTGAGAAGTCGGGGACCGAGAGCATCAGGATTCGGCTCCCGGCCGGCAGTCCCGATCGGAGGATGCCGACGGACGCCCGAAGCTGCG
>PMBR01000088.1 GCA_003152995.1 Chloroflexota bacterium
GAGCCGGCGGCCGCCGCCGCTCCGGTCGAGCCCGCGGCCGCCGCCGTGGCTGGGGCCTCGGCCAACCCACAAGTGCGGCCTCGCCCGGCACCGTCGCCCGCGCCGGCGCCGATCGCCACATTTCCTGCGGCGCCTGTTTGGACACCCACCCACCTCGTGCCTCCGGGCGGCATGGCCGCGTGGGACGCCCCGGACCCGTCGCGTCCGGCCATGCTGAACCTGCCCGAACGGCTCGAACTTGTGGTGGAAATGCGCGCCGGCGGTTGGGCGCTGGTACGTGCCGTCAACGGGTGGCGTGGCTGGGTCGACGGTCGAAGGCTGGTCGTTCGCCGCTGACGCTCGCCGCCGGCGAGGCCGGCTGATCGAAGTCTGGCGGCAGAGTTGCCGGCGCGAGCTGCCAAACAAAACGGGAGGCCGCCGAGCGGCAGCCTCCCGTCGCGATTCGCTTTGGCGGAAGCCGCCGCCCCTACTCCTGATCGGCCTCGATCCGGATGCGCGCGTCGACGATGACCGCGCCCTCGGGCCGAACAATGACCGGGTTGCAGTCCATCTCCGCGATCTCCGGATGGCGCTCGACCATCGCGGCAACGCGCAGGAGCAACTCCTCCAGGCCGGCGACGTCGCACTTGGGCGCGCCGCGGAAGCCGTCGAGGAGAGGGAATGTACGTAGCGAAGTGACCATCTCGTGGGCGTCGCGATCGGTCAGCGGCGTGATCCGGACCTTTACGTCCTTGAGCACTTCGACGGCGGTCCCGCCCGCGCCGCAGGCCACGACCGGCCCGAAGAGCTTGTCATGTACGACGCCGACGAGCATCTCGACGCCGCCCGACGGGACCATCTTCTGGATGAAGAACTTCTCAACGGCCGTACCCTGCGCGGCGATGCGCGCGGCCATCTCGGAGGCTTGCGCCTTGACCTCGGCCGCGCCTGCCAGGTTGAGCACGACGGCTTTGGCCTCGGTCTTGTGGATCAGCTTGGGAGCGACGCCCTTGAGCGCGACCCTGCCGCCGATCTCCTCGGCCGCCGCGCCCGCCTCTTCGGGCGTGGCCGCAAGCCGCCACTCCGCCATCGGGACGCCATAGCAGCCGAGCAGCTTCGCCACCTCGTCCGGCAGCAGCCATCGAGACTTCTCGCCGCCGGCCGTCTGGAGCGACGCGAGTACGTCGGCGACGAGGGCCTTGCCCTCGGACTCGCGGATGTCGGGGTAGTGCGGCACGACGCCTTCCGGAGTCTCGGCCCAGATGCCGTATCGAACGGCGTGGGCAAGTGCTCGGGCGGCGTCTTCAGGGAATGGATACGAGGGCATCGAGAGCCCGCCGGTCCTGAGCGAATCGGGCATGCCCTTGCTCGAGAGGAAGACCGAGAGCATCGGCACTTCGCGCTCGATTTCGAGAGCTGCGGCGCGGACTCCGGCGGCGATCTCTTCGGAATTGGTCACGAGGACCGGAACGTACAGGATAATGATGGCGTCGATGCCGTCCCACTCGGCCAGGAGCTTGAGGGCTTTGCGGTACGACTCGCCCGGCGCGGCCGCGATCATGTCGACCGGGTTGTTGAGTCCGGCGTCGGCCGGCAGGAACTCGGCCAGCTTGGCCTTGATGTCGTCCGGAACCTGCGGCACGACCAGACCGTCGGCCTCGCACGCGTCGGCGC
The DNA here is from genome assembly GCA_003152995.1 of Chloroflexota bacterium. Taxonomy (GTDB): domain Bacteria; phylum Chloroflexota; class Limnocylindria; order Limnocylindrales; family CSP1-4; genus Fen-1039. The sequence continues at coordinate 1,654 of PMBR01000088.1, forward strand.
AGAGGATGCCGGGGCCGCCGCCGTTGGTCAGGATCGCGACGCGATTGCCCTTCGGGCGCGGCTGGTTGGCCAGGAGTGTGGCGACGTCGAAGAACTCGCCCAGCGTGTCCGTTCGGATGACGCCGGCCTGCTTGAAGAGCGCGTCGACTGTTACGTCGGAGGCGCCGAGGAGGGCGCCGGTGTGGGACGAGGTGGCACGGGCGCCGGCCGAGGATCGACCGCTCTTGACGACGAGGATCGGCTTCTGGCGACCGACGCGCCGGGAGATCCGGGCGAACTTGCGCGGGTTGCCGATCGACTCCAGATACAGCGCGATCACGTCGGTCGCGGGATCGTCGGCCCAGTACTGGATGAAGTCATTGCCCGAAAGGTCGGCCTTGTTGCCGACCGAGATGAAGGTCGAGAGGCCCAGGTTCAGGGTGTTGGCGTACTCGATGACTGCCAACCCCAGCGCGCCCGACTGGGACAGGAAGCCGACATTGCCCTGCATCGGTGCGTTCGGCGAGAACGTCGCGTTCATGCGCACGTCGTCGTGGGTGTTGATGACGCCCATGCAGTTGGGGCCGATGACCCGCATGCCGTTCTCTCGGGCAATCGACATCAGTTCGCGTTGCATTTCCTTGCCGGCAGGTCCGGTCTCGCCGAATCCGGCAGTGATCACGACCATGCCGTGGACGCCCTTCTGGGCGCATTCACGGGCGGCCTGCATGGTGAGCTTGGCGGGTACCACGATCACGGCGAGATCGACCGGACCCGGAATGTCCAGGATCGACTTGTAGGCGCGGACCGACTGTACGACTTCGGCGCTGGGGTTGACCGGGTAGACGGGCCCGTTGAACCCGCCGTCCATCAGATTGTGGAAGACTTCGCCGCCGATCGTCTTGCGCTTGCGGCCGGCGCCGATCACTGCAACGGAGCGGGGGGCCAGCATGCCGCGAACCGCGTTCATCGCGGCGATCTGCTCGCGAGCCTCGAAGCGTGCCCGCGCCTCAGGCGTGATCGAGGTCGGGAACTGAACCCGGACCAGGCCGGGCTCGCTCTTCATCGTCATGCCGAAGCCGCTCTCGCGGAAGACATCGAGCATCTTGTTGTTCTCGGCCAGCACCTCGGCCTCGAAGACGGCAACCCCGTCTTCGTCCGCCGCCTCGGCGAGGCGCTTGAGCAGGAGCGTCCCAAGGCCGCGCCCCTGGTACGAGTCCGTGACTGTGAAGGCGACCTCGGCGCGATCGTCCGCGGTGCGGTCGTAGCTCGCCTGACCGACGACCTCGCCGCCCTTGACCGCCAGCACGATGCAATCCTCGCAGCCCTCGATGCCCGACCAACGCCTGGCCGTAGCTTCGAGCTCCTCCGTACTGGAGCGGAACCGAAGCTCGCGGGAGGCGGCCGAAAGCCCGACCAGGAAGGCCAGGATCGCCGCTTCGTCGGTCGGGTGGGCCGCCCGAATGCGCACCGATGAGCCGTCGCGCAGGACAACGTCGGTGTCGCGGGGGGTATAGCTCGTGCTCATGCTGCCGCCTTCGCTATTGATGGGATGGACCTCCAGGCCCAACGTCGGACGGACCCCGCGTCAGCGTGGCGCTTGCATGGGGCGACCGCGATCACGACCGAGCTTCGGGGATGGGCATCACGGCGAGTAGGGCCAATGTGCGCCCGCTGCGGGCCGTAAGTCCCGAGCCTGTTGGACCGGCAGGGGCCGAAAGGCCGGATCCACGCAGTCGACTGGCGACGGGCGGCGCGGGCCGGGCGATCAGTGGCACGGTTCTGCGACGGGCGGGGCGGGCCGGGCAAGAGGAAGCACTACGTCCCATGACCAGCTGTCCCTTGTCACCGCTCAGGAGCTCGGTGCGCACGCGCACCCCCCGATGGAACTGGTGCCTCTTGGGCCCATCGGAGAAGTCAGCCTAGAAGAGGGACGGTCAGGTGCGGTCCCGTGCTGTCTGGGACCCTGCGGCGTTCGTCCGCCATAAGGCGGCCCGACAGTTCTGTCCCGATTGCCCCGCGGCCCGGTCCTGGGTGCCATGACGCCCGTACCATTGCTCGCTTCCCCCGGCCGTCCCATTGTCCGACACGAGACGGGCCGTTTGTCCGCGGAGGTATGAGTGTTGTCGAGAAAGCGCCGTGCAGGGCTCAGCGTCGGCTGGCTCCTGGCGTCCCCGCTCGCGCTCCTCTTGTTCACTCTGGCGATCGGCGTAGCCATAACCCACCGCCACGCCGATTTCTCCGCGGCGACGTCAGGCGGCGCTGCCTGGGCCGCCTTCGCGTTCTTCGGCAAGCGCCGACGCGGCAGGGACGAGTCCGAGCCCGATCAGCTGCTGGCCGACTCTGCGGCCACCGGAGTGGACACGGACGCCGCCCTTGGGTTGCAACTAGTCGATGAGTCGCAGATGCCTCGCTGGCGCCGGCCGTCGCTGCAGCAGGTCCGCAAGTCTGATCCACTTCGAGCGGCAGCCGAAGCGTCGACTATGTCTTTCGCTAGGGCGGGCGTGCGGCCGCTGGACAGCTACGAACGCCGCCACCTCCGGTATCGCCTGGTCCGGCTCCTCGACAGTCCCGACGAGGTGCGTGCATCCGAAATCGGCATACTCGATCGCGGCGACGAGGTCATGCTGCTCGAGCGGCACGGGGTGTATTGGCGAGTCCTGTGCCCCGACGGGCGAACCGGGTGGGTGCACCGGATGACCCTGAACGACCCGGTGTTGTCGCCCGCGGCTGCGGGAGGTGCTCGCCCAGCCGGTCCACCGGCTCCGGCGACCGGCTCGGGGACGGCCGAGATGCCGGCCGGGGCTTCCGACAGAGACGTCGACGGGCTGCTGGAGGCTTACCTGCGAGCCCGGAGCGACGTTCGCTCGGTCGACGAACGTGAACCGGTCGAGCCCTTACCCTCGGCGGAGCCGGCGGTTTCGCTGGCTCGCGATTATCTGGAGCGAGCCGGGTTCGTCGTTCAGCGTCCCGAGCCGCGAACCAAGCCCGCCAGGAGGCGGCTCGCCAGGGCGGCGACCGAACCCGCCGTCGCGGCCTCCCCCGAACCGGTAGCCAAACTGGCGGCCAGGCCGATCATCGTACCGTCGGCCGAACCGACAGCGGTGCCGGCGGCCAAGCCGATCACTGTACCGTCGGCCGAATCGACAGCCGTGCCGGCGGCCAAGCCGATCGCTACGCCGGCCCGCAAACCACAGGCCACTACCGCCCCGGTCGACCCGCCTTCGAGCGACGCGGCTCCCGCCGCAGAACCAGAACGTGCTGGTGGGCGATATTCGGGACGTAAGAGCGGGGGTAGCCGTAAGGCCGCAACCGAGTCCCGGCCTGGTACCAAATCACGTCGCCCTTCGCGGTGAACCCGGCGCGCGTCGCGCGATCGGCAAGATCCGCGCCGGTGAAGATGTACCGCCCATCCTGATAGGCGTCCCGAACGATCACAGCCGCGTAACGATCCGGCCGGAGGACGCGCCCGAGTTGCAAGAAGACGCTTTCCATTCGATCGAGGAACGTTCCATAGTCGGCGCTATTCGCGAGGTCGCCGGGATGGTCGGTGACCATCGAGTAGTCCGTCCGGCGATTGGCATGCTGTTCGGCCAGTTTCCCGCCGGCCATCGTGATCGGCAGCTGAATGTTGTAGGGCGGATCCGTCGCGATAAAGTCGACGCTTTCGGCGTCGAGCTCCGGCAGGACCAGGGCCGCGTCGCCGAGGCGCATTTCCAGGCCCGAAGGGTCGAACGATCGCTCGCCGCCGGGGTCGCTGGGACCGATGTCGGCCAGGACCGGGCCGCGGCCGTCCCGCTCGGCTGCGAGGCTAAGGAGAAGGGACTCGTAGACCGCAACCCAGCGAGCTTCGATCTCGATCCCGATCGCACGCCGCGGGCCTCTTGCGATCGCCGCCCCGAGGAGCGTCCCCCCAACGCCGGCGAACGGGTCCAGGACCGTCTCGCCGCTGGTCGTGAAGAACTCGATGAGGCGCGCCATGAGCCGCGGCGGCTTGTTGGCTCCGTGCTGCTTACGGATGGCGTGGCCGAGCTCCGAGGGGTAGGCGGTACCCCAGACGGATTTCGTGAAGTAAAGCCACTCTTCGCCCGAAAGCTCGTTGAGGGTGTTGTTTGGGTGTCTGGGGCTCACCGGACGAGCCTAGCAGGCGCGACTGCGCTTCTTGTGCTCGATACGGAATGGACGCCCGGCGCAAGGTGTCCAGCAGTTACCCTAGGCGGGCCGAGGGGATCGGCGAGACCTCGCATTGAGCCAGGCCACAACTGGAATCCCAAAACACCATGACCAACAGCATCGAACGGAGCGGCGCACGCGGCTTCGACGGGCGCTCCTCGCACCGTAAACTCTGGAGCGAACGGTTCGTCGGCCGCGAGCGCTCCCTGGAACGAATCGCCTTCGGGTTGCAGCGCCTCGCCAACGGCATGCCCGGCGCACTCGTCCTTTCGGCGACCGCGGGGATGGGCCTGACGCGACTCTTGGCCGAGACGGAGCGTCGCATCGGAGGGCTGGCCGAGCCATTCACGACAGTCCACGGGGTTGCGATGCCGGCCACTTCCGGCGTGCCCTACGCACCGATCAGCGGCGCCCTGGAGCAACTCCTGACGCCCGTCTCAGATGAAACGCTGGCGGCTCTGGTGGGCCCGACGGCCGACGCGATTGCCCGGCTGGTGCCGAGCCTGAGATCGCGTTTGGCGTCTCTAAATCTGCTGCCCGACAGGCCGCGTGTCGTTGCCACGGAATGGCGCGAGGCGCGCATGTTGGAGGCCGTCCTGGGGCTGCTCGAGCGGCTTGGCGAGCGGCAGCCTGTGGCGCTGTTTCTCGAAGACATGCACTACGCCGACGCTGCGACGCGCAGCCTGGCCACTTTCCTGGCCCGAGTTTCGCGAGGCCAACGGGTCATGCTCGTCCTCACGTACCAACCGGATCGGTTGCTCAGATCCGATCCGCTGCGAGCGACGCTAGCTTCGCTCGCAGCCACGCCTTCCGTCGTGAGTGCCGAAGTCTCGCCGCTCGACCGCGCCGAGCTGGGCCAGCTGATCGAGGCCATCGAAGGCGGGCGGCCATCCTCCACGACGCTGCTCCTCGTGGCCGAACGCTCGCGTGGCAACCCGCTCGTCGCCGAAGAGCTGCTCGCAGCCAGACGCGAGCTCTCCGGCATCTCTCTTGCGGGCTCCTTCGAACGGCTCGTGACGGCTCGCTCCTCGCTCCGCTCCCCTGAGTGCCGCCGCGCGCTGCGGCTCCTGTCCCTTGCGGGTTCGCCGGTTTCGTGGCCGGAGCTGATATCGATGGCCACGGAATTCGAGCGGCGGGCGCCTGCGCGGCCACCGCGCTCGACAACCGGCGGGCGACAGAGCGACGGCCTGGACTCGGACATTTCGTTGGGCGTCACCGAAGGGATTGACCACGGCTTCCTCGTCGAGACGGCCGATGGGCGTCTGATGGGACAGGGACGCGAGCGCCGGATCGGGTTCCGCCATGAGCTGATCGCGGATGCAATCGCGGCCGATCTGCTGCCGGCGACGCGGCGTCGCTATCACGCTGCCCTTGCTGCCGCCGAGCGAGGCAGCACCGCCCCGGCGACGCCCAGGCCTCTCGCCGACTACTCCAGGCAGTTGCCGGCGGCTTCACAACGTCCCCGTTCCAGAGGCCTCACGCCATCCCAGGTCCCGTCCGCCGGCATTTTGCGACCTGCCGCAGGACCTGGCGTCCTCCCACAGCCGGCCGCCGCACTTGGCCACTACTTCGCGGCCCATCAGCTGGCGGAGGCCGAGCAGGCCGCCCTGGCTGCAGCTGCGGCGGCGGAGGCTCTTGACGCCGGCGCGGACGCCCTCGCCCATTACGAAACCGCGCTGGAGCTGTACGAGATCGTCCGCCTGGAGGATGACGCTCCCCGCTTGCCCGACCTGTACGTGAAGGCCGCCGAGGCGGCTTTCGCTGCCGGGGATCCCGCCCGCGCGTCCGCGTACACAGAGGCCGCCGCGGCGGCCATGGACGATCCACACGAACGGCTGGCTCTCGGTCTGGTCATGGATCAGCTGGGCCGATATCGCCGAGCCTCGGGCGACCATGAGGGCTCGCTGGCCGCCTACACGCGGGCTGTCGATCTCGTCCCGAGCGAACCGACCGCCGCTCGGGCTCGCGTTCTCGGTTCGCTCGCCCAGTTCCGCATGCTCGAGGGTGTCTTCTCGGAAGCGAAGCGGTACGCGCAGGAGGCGGTCGAGGTCGCGACCGCCGTCGGCGACGAGGCTCGCCAGGAGCTCCTGCACGCAACATGCACGCTGGCCGTGGCCGAGGCCTGGGGCGATGAGCCCGAGCCGGCAGTGGAGATGCTGCGCCAGACACTTGTCGACGCCGCCGCATTGGGCCGGCTCGACGACCTCTTCCGCGTGTATGCCAACCTGACTACCGTCCTGGACCTGCTCGGCCGCCGTGACGAGGCGATCGCGATGGCCTACGAGGGGATCGCGGAGGCGGAACGCGAGGGCCAGGCCACCGTATACGGCAACTTCCTGCGGGCCAACGCCTCCGAGTCGCTCTACTTCATGGGCCGCTGGCCGGAGTGCCGCCGACTCTGCCTGGACGCCCTGAGCTGGAACCCGGTTGGCATCTGGTTCCTATCACCGCTCCTGAATCTCGCGACGGTCGAGGTCGCCATGACCGCGGGCGAGTCGGCCGGAAGACTGCTGGGCCAGGTCCTTCTCGCGATCGAAACCGTCCAGGATCCACAGTTCGCGGTGCCGGCCCAACAGACTGCCGCTGCGTACGCGCTCTGGCAGGAGGACCTCGCCGACGCCCGACGGGCCGCAGAGCGCGGGTGGCAGAAGGTCAGTGACACGGAGGACTGGCTGCTGATGGCCCGCATGGCGTCGACGTGCCTTGAAGTCGACGCGACAATCGCCGCGGACGCCCACCGCCGCCGTGACTTCGCGTCCCTCGCGGCTGCCCGCGAGCGAAGCCTCCCGATCGTCCTGCAGGCCGAGGCCGTCGTGAGCGGCTGCGGGGTCTCCGCCAGATTCGGGTCCCGACGCCAGGCAGATCTGGCGATCCGGGTCGCCCGCGCGTTCCGGGCGCGTCTCGAGGGGCACGACGACCCGGCCACCTGGGCACAGCTCGCCGCGGATTGGGCGGAACTGGGAGATCCGTACGAAGCCGCCCGAGCCCACTGGCGCGAGGCTGAAGCTCATCTCGATCGATCGCGCGGCCGTTCCACTCGGACCGTTGCTCGAGAACCGCTGATGGCTGCGGCAGAAGGCGCGCATGCGCTTGGCGCGTGGCCACTGCTGCGGGCCGTGGCCGAGTTGTCGCGGCGAGCGATGTTGCCGCTTCCCAAGCACATCGAGGCGGCGCTCGAGAGTCGCTTCGAACCTCTCGCGGCTCCTGCCCGATCGCAAGGCTCTCGATCCGGTGCCTCATCCCACCCAGCTGTCCCGTCTCCGGGCGGCCAATCCGGTGCAGCTGCGCCCAGGCCGGAGTCGGGGGTTGGGGCGGACTTTGCGGCTTCGGCTATCCAGCAGGCCCAGCACGACTTCGGGCTCAGCAAACGCGAGCTGGAGGTCCTGGCGCTGATCGCCGAGGGACGGAGCAATCCCGAGATCGGACGGCAGCTCTACATCACGCGCAAGACCGTCGCGGTGCACGTCAGCAACATCCTGACAAAGCTCGGGGTGTCGGGGCGGGTGGAAGCGGCCGCCGCTGCGATCAGGCTGGGGCTGACCGAGCGCTAGGCCGGCGGAGCCGCAGGCTCCGCCGGCCGGAGCAACGACTCACTCACTCAGCGATGGTGCCCCGGCGGGCTTTCTCGACCCCGTTCCGTCGCTTGCGCCGCCGCCCTGTCGGCAGACACGAAGAAACCCGGACAAAGGGCCCGGGTTTCTTGAGGCTCGTCCGAACTAGTGCCAGCGCTTGCCCCAAATGATCACGACAAGCGCCAACGCGATCGGAGCCACGTCGATGAAGTCCACGGCCGACTCCCAAGATCTGAATGTCCCACAAGCTGACGCCCAGGGTTGCGTCCAGTGTTCGCACACAGTATTCCCTTTGGGTAGGGAGACTCAATCGCTCATCCGTACGTGGGGTACCGACCCCACTCGTTCCCAGGTACTACCCGGACCGCGGTCGAATGGGGCAAGGTTCTTTCCTGGAGAACCGGCCTGGAGCCGCGGATCTAGATGCGTCGAACTGCGCGAGCCGGCGCCGGGGGTGGACCTGGCACTCCGCCTGCCGGTGGGGGGCTATCACAAGGTACTGTCGGAGCTGGGACAGCTGCGCGAGGTTGAGGTCGTGACCAGGTCGGCGGCCGAAGAGGCCTGAGCCCGCGCGGCGGAAGTCAGTCGGCGGAGACCGGGGAGATCGCGCTCTTTACGGCGGCAAGAAGCGCCTCTACCGTGAACGGCTTGGCGAGAAATTAGATGCCCGGTTCCAGGACCCCCGAACGGCGCGTCGGCTGACCGGGTTACTGGGCCTTGATCGCCGCGATCAGGCTTGCGAGTCCCTGTTTGGCATCCGCGAAGTACATCCCCGTCTTCGGGTTGACATAGAGCGGGTTGTCGATGCCGGCGTAGCCTCGGCCCATCGAGCGCTTCATCACGATGATCGATCGGGCGTGATCGACGTCCAGGATCGGCATGCCGAATATCGGACTCGAGCGGTCCGTTCGCGCGGCCGGATTCGTGACGTCGTTGGCGCCGATCACGAGAGCGACGTCCGTCCGTTCGAACTCGGGATTGATATCGTCCATCTCCTTGAGCTGCGGGTANNGCCTCGGCCAGCAGCACGTTCATATGGCCCGGCATCCGGCCGGCCACAGGATGGATCGCGTACGAGACCTCGATCCCGCGAGCTTCAAGCAGGTCTGCCAATTCGCGGACGCCGTGCTGCGCCTGGGCGACAGCCAGACCGTAGCCGGGGACGATGACCACTTTGCTGGCGTACGCGAGCTGGATCGCGGCGTCGTCGACGGACACTTCTCGGACCGTGCCGCCCGCGGTGGTCAACGCCGCCTGCGACCCCTCGGCGGTGCCGAAGCCGCCTATCAGGATGTTGCCGATGGAGCGGTTCATGGCGCCGGCCATGAGCCTCGTGAGGATCGCGCCCGAGGCCCCGACGAGAGCGCCCGCCACGATGAGGATCACGTTCCCTACGACGAACCCGGCCATCGAAACGGCGGTCCCGGTGAAGGCGTTCAGCATGGAGATCACGACCGGCATGTCCGCTCCGCCGATCGGCAGGACCATCATCACGCCGAAGATCAGGGCCCCGCCGAGGGCGCCCATGAGGAGCAGGTCCAGGACCTCGGTGTCGTAGTTGAAGAGCCCGGCTCCGGCCAGCACCAGCACGATGGAGCAGCTGATCGCCACGATCAACGCGACGGCCGAAAGGAGTCGTCCGCCAGGCAGGATGATCGGCTGGCCCTTGAGCCTGCCCATCAGCTTGGCCGAGGCGATCAACGACCCGGTGAACGTCACCGAGCCGATCACGACATCGACGACGATGAAGAAGATCAGCCAGCCGTCCAGGTTTGCCAGGGCGCCCTCCGGGGTGCGCAGGCCGCTCAGCCGGACGAAGTCGTCGATGGCCAGCAGGCCCGCGGCCCCGCCGCCGACGGCATTGAACAGCGACACGAGCTGAGGCATGGCGGTCATGCCGACGGTCCGGGCCATGCGCAGGCCGGCCGCTCCGCCGACCGCAAGGCCGCCGAAGATGATCAGCCAGTTGCCGATGCCGGGACCCGCGTTGGCGACAAAGCCCAACTCGGCCACGACTGCGATGCACATGCCGATAGCGGAGAGGCGGTTGCCGCTGCGCGCCGAGGCCGGCGAGTTCATCAGGTGCAGGCCGAGCGCGAAGAACGCGGCGCCAATCAGGAACGCCAGCTGCACCAGGTATCCAAGGTCGGTGTTGTTCATGGCCGGCTCCTCGTCAATCCGCCGACTTGTCGGCCTTGGGGACCGGGCGTCGTTTGAACATCTGCAGCATTCGATCCGTGACCCAGTAGCCGCCGACCACGTTTGCCCCGGCGAAGACGACAGCGACGAAGGCGAGAGTGCCGGTCAGCGGATTGTCGGCCGAGGCCGCGAGGGCTATTGCTCCCACGAGAACGATGCCGTGGATGGAGTTGGTGCCCGACATCAGCGGCGTGTGGAGCGTCGCCGGAACCCGGCTTATCACTTCGAAGCCGAGCAGAATCGCCAGCGCAAAGACCGTCAGGTCGTTGATCAGCGTGCCGACGTTCATGCCTGGGCGCCTCCCTTTGGAGCCGGCTGAAGCAGCTTGAGGGTCGCCGGCTGCACGACCTTGCCGCCGTTCGTGATGACAGTCGCGGCCGTCACTTCGTCGTCGAAGTCCAGATGAATGGCCCCGTCGGAGACGACGTTGAGCAACAGGTTGGAGATATTGCGCGAATAGAAGATGCTGGCTCCTGTGGGCATTGACGAGGGCAGGTTGAGGGGTGCGTGGATCTCTACGCCATTCGCGCTGGCCACAACTTTGCCCGGCCTGGAGAGCTCGCAGTTGCCGCCCAGTTCGCTCGCGGCCATGTCGACGATGATCGAGCCCGTCTTCATGCCCTCGACGGCGGCCTTTGTTACGAGAACGGGTGGACGGCGGCCGGGGACCTGCGCCGTGGTGATCACGATGTCCGAGTTGGCGATGATGCCGTTGAGCTCCGACTGCTGAGCCGCCTGCTCTTCTGCCGTCAGGGCGCGGGCGTAGCCGCCCTGGCCGGTAGCCTCGATCGCCGACTTGAGCGTGACGAACTGTGCGCCCAGCGACTCGGCCTGCTCCTTGGTGTCGCTGCGGACATCGTAGGCCTTGACCATGGCCCCGAGCCGGCGGGCGGTGGCGATGGCCTGAAGCCCGGCCACGCCGACGCCGAGCACCAGCACGTTCGCGGGCTTGGCCGTGCCGGCGGGCGTCGTCAGCAGTGGGAAGTACCGACCGAAGGCATTGGCGGCAATGAGGACGGCCTTGTACCCGCCGACGTTGGCCTGTGAGGAGAGGGCGTCCATGCCCTGCGAGCGGCTGAGCGTGCGAGGGATGGCATCGAGGCTGATGGCCGTCACATTCCGGTGCGCGAGGGCGAGCATGGCGCGAGGATCGAGCAGCGGCGCCAGAAGGCCGATGACCACTTGACCCTCGTGAAGCAACTCAACCTCGGCCGGCGTCGGCCTATGAATGCGCAGGAGGATGTCGGTCGTCGAGTAGATGGCCGCCGTGGTGACGATCCTTGCGCCCGCGTCGACGTAGAGTTGATCCGGGAACGAGGCCGCCGCTCCAGCGCCGCGCTCGACAAGCACGGTCATCTTCGCTTCCCGGAGCTTCTGAACCGCGTCCGGAACCAGCGCCACGCGCCGCTCCTCCGGAGCGATCTCCCTGACTACGCCAACTCTCATGGTGGGATCACCTGCTGCACGCGTCTTGGACCGGCCGGCTCAGGGCAGGAGCGTCCCCGGGAGGACGCGCCCGAAAGTCTAGCCCGGCTCGCCGGGACGTGCCATGCCGTCCGGCACGTCCACCCTGGTTCTATTCCGAAGGCACCGCCGCGACTTTTCGACGGGAGACGACCCCAGTCGAGCGTCCGGCCCTCATCGAAGTGGGTATTCACGATCGCACATCTCACACTTCCGGGTGACGGACACTGCCTCGTGTCCCGCCAGATCGAAGTCTTGCCCATATTTCGTGGCACTCGGCGCCGCCCTCTGGATACATTTCCACGAAGGCGTATAGTCGCAGTGCTGTCGCCGCGATTGCCGGCGAGATACGACGAATCGGGTCGTGGGCTGAGAGAGAGGAAGACACCATGGTCACAGTTCGCAAAGCCGATCCGGCGCTCATGGACAAAGCCGCCAGCCCGACGCGTGAATTGAGCCCTGCCGCACAGGAGCGAGAGCAGCAGCAGCGCCAATTCAAGCGGCTCATCGCGCAGCTCAAGGGTCCCGAGCAGGTCTTCGTGGTTCGCCTCGATCCCACGGAGAAACCGATCACGATCCGGCAGCGATTGCTGCGCGTCGCCGCCGATGCCAATGTGGAGATCGCCGTCCGAAAGCACGGCGACGGTTTCCTGGTCGGCTTGCTCACACCTGAGCGACGCACGAATCGTGGCCGCCGTGCGGCCGGCGCGCCCAAGCGCTGACACGCCAGTCGAGTTCGCACGGTCGTCTCGACGCGGGCATCGCTGAATTCGCGGGCAATCGCCCGTCGAAAACGGCCTCCAGCGGGCGGCAGTCCGATGAACGATCCGGGCCGACCGCTTCTGTTCAATTTCGCTCGGTTTGCTGGCATGCCGTTGCCCGTCGTGGCGTCTTCTGCCGCCGTAGGTGGGGCGCTCGAGTCCAGCGTCCCAGTGTGGAAATAGCAGACGTCCGCAGGCTCTTGTGGGCCCGGGTGGGCTGCGTAGAATGCATTTGTCGAGTACTCGAGGCCGCCGTCTTGCGGAGTCCCGGGTGCATGACAAATGCGGCGCAGGGGGACTAGCACGTGCAGGTCGGTGACCTCAAGGACCATGCCGGCGCCGAGCCGCCAGTTGGCGCTGACGCTGTAGATGGCGCCGAGCCGCTCGATGTCGGGGCCAGCCGCCGCCGCCTGGTCGACATACGGTGCGGTTTTGCCGAACTGGCTCGTCGCGAGGCGGGGGCAGCCGAAGAGCGCGTAGTCGAGGCGCGAAGGCTGTTCGATGCCCAGCTGGCCGTCTTGACCGCTGCCCAGGCCGAGGTGGATCCGGGCGCCACTCGCGGCGCCAAAGAAGAGGCCCACCGCGCCTTCCGCAAGGCAATCGGCGTGGCCAGGTCACGGAGCCAGGTGGAAGTGGCGGCCGGTGTGTGGCTGACCGAGATAAACCGCATCAACGGCGCGGTCCGCGCCTCACAACTGCGGATCCGGCGAGAGCGCGAGGAGACCGACGCCGCCGCCGCCGAACTCGACCGCCAGACGGCCATCGCCGAAGCGAGCAGGGCCATGGCGGAAGCCGCGGTCGAGGCTTGCCGGGCGGCTCAGGAGGCGCTGGCCGTCACTGATGGTGAGGAGGTCGCACGGACGGCCGGAGATCCCACCAGCGGTTCTGCGGCAGAGCTGATTGCGGCGCACGCTGCGTCTCAGGCGGGGCTGCAGGCGGCCGCGACTCTCGCGGCCGCGGCATCCCCGGGCGCCGCGCCCGACCCCAACAGCGAGGCCGCCGAGGGGGCCCAGCCTGCCGACCCCTCCCAGGACGCCGCAACCGTCATGACATCCGCGTCGACCGGTGGTTCCGTGGACGCCGCCGCCCTGGCGGAGGAGGCAGTCGCGCCGATCGATCTCCGCGGGCCGGCGCCGCTTGCGATCGTTCGTCTCCTGGAGCGGGACGGCGCCGCGATGAGCCGCCTGGTCGACTGGTTGTCGGGCCCCAATGCCGAGCAGCGGCGTCGCTGGCAGCTGTGTCTATCCAACTTAGTGGACGCAGTAGTGGCGACGGCCATCGACGGCGGCTGGTTCGTCTTCGAAGCGGGCAATCCATTCTGGGATCAACTCACGCAAGTCGAGGCTCGCGACGTCGCGCGCGGGCTTGCCGCGCTGGGTTTTCGATACGACGGCATGGGCGAGTTCGCCGACGGACGGGTGCCGAGCCACCGCGAGCTTTCGATGGCACTCGGCAATGCCGGGCTTCTGCCGGTCCGCGTGCGCCATTGGCCGCGACCCGAAGAAACGGCGCTCCTGTATCGCCAGGTCAGCGTCGATCCGATCGCACTCCTGGCCGAGCAAGCACCGTCGCTCACCATGGGCGAGTTGGTCCTGATGCTCGGTCGCCGCGCGGAGATGGCCGCCGACCTCTGGAACGACTGGTCGCGCGCACGGCCTCTGTTGCTTCTGCCCGTCGAGCCCAGCCGAGGCGGGTAGATTCGCGACTGGCATCCGAGGTTCGGAATCCTCGAGGCCGCAGCGTGAGGTTGACAGTGAAGCAGTCAGCGAACGGGCTCGTGGCCGCGGTCGTCGATGGATGAGGAGTCCCATGTCGACGGGCCGGCCGGGTCGGCCGAGAGCGACTCGATAATTACCGGTCGGTGGCGAAGACGTTCCCGAGGTTCTTCGAGGCGCTGGACCGGCTCTGACGCCACTACTCGGCCGCCAGTTCCTCCCGAACCTCCGAAGACTCCTGGGGCTCCGCCGGGTCCTGATCGATCACCACGAGCCTGTAGGCCTCCGCCGCGGCCACGCCGATCCTGGCTCCCTGCTCGGCCAGCCGGCCGCGGACTCGGGCGAAGACGGCCTCTGGATCGTGGAGCTGGCTAGCGTGGGCCCGCAGGGCTTCGATCTTGCGGTCGACGGTCGTCGTGACGTCGATCCAGACGTCCGGCTGGTTCGACCACATCAGGTACAGCCGTCGCACCCGGTGGGCGGGCAATCCCTGGCGATGGAGCCACGGGAAGACCATCGGGTTTCGGGCGGCCGGGTAGACGGCATCGACGGCAGCCATGGCCGCCGCGCGGTGATCGGTGTGATTGATTCCTCCGCCCACGTGGATCACCACCTCCGGATCGCCGGCGAAGACCGCGTCCGGCTTGAAGGTTCGGATCTCGCGCACGAGCATCTCGCGCAGCGGCAGGTCATTGGCCAGATTGCCGTCGGGCTGATGGAGGAAAGTCACGCCCTTGTAACCGACGATCGCGGCCGCAAGGCGCTGCTCCTCCTCGCGGGCCCGGGCCAGCTCGAACGGGTTTGCTGCGGGATCCTCGCCGCCCGCGTCGCCGGAGGTGCAGCACACCAGCCAGCCCTCGGCGCCGGCGCCGATCCAGGCCGAGGCCGCGCCGGCCGGGCCGAAGTCGGCGTCGTCGGGGTGGCCGACGATGACCATGAAGCGTCGGGGTAGCCAGCTGTGAGGGGAAGCCGTCTCGTCGGTCATCGTGCGTCGTGGCTCCTGTGAAGTGGTCCAGTTCACCGTTGTCCGAGAGCAACGGACGCCGTTCCGGCCCTCGCCGGCGGGTTGGAAACGGCCCTTCGCGACTTGCGGACCCTTGGTATCATGCCGCCCGAGGCTTCGCTCGTCTCCCCCCACGGGCGAGGCCTCTCTTGCTGTCCGGGACTCTATACGCGGCGACCGGCCGGCGCTACGCGGCCCCTCGCGTCGGGACGGCGGGTTGCCACGCGGGCGGACATGACGCGACGACCGGCGGCGCGGGGGCTGTCGAGCCGGCGTCCTTTTGGCGTCAGACGAGGGTCGCGCGGGCTTCTCGCAGGGCAACCAGGACTTCGGCGGCGTGGTCTTCGGGCTTGACCTTTGTCCACACGGTGACGATCCGCCCGTCCGGCCCCACCAGGAAGCTGTTCCTAGCCACGCCCCAGTAGGTCTTGCCGTAGTTCTGCTTCTCCACCCAGCTGCCGTACGAATCGGCCACGGCGTGGTCTTCGTCGGCGAGCAGCGTGAACGGCAGCGCGTACTTGGCGCGGAAGGCCGCCTTGCTTGCGGCTCCCTGCGGGCTGATGCCCCACACCTCCGTGCGGGCGTCGTCGAACGACGTCTTGGCGTCTCGGAAGGCACAGGCCTCCTTGGTGCATCCGGGAGTGTCGTCGGCAGGGTAGAAGTAGACGACCGTGAACTGGCCTTGTCTCTCGGAGAGGCGGTGGGTCCGCCCCTCGTCGTCGTGAAGCTCGAAATCGGGCGCGAGCTCGCCCACAATCGGTATGTTGCTCATGCAAGCAGATTAGCAGCGCGACGGCGACATCGACTAACGAGGGACGAAGAGCGCGACTGCCGCGACGGCGATTGCCGCCGCGATCGTCAGCCAGTCGCGCCAGCCCGTCCGGACCTCGCGGAAATGGGTACGGCGGAGGCCGCTGTCGAAGCCGCGGGCGTCCATGGCGAGGGCCAAACGCTCCGCGCGCCTGATCGAGGAGACGAGCATCACGAGCAAACGGCCGCCCGCCTCGCGAACCCGCGCGACCGGGCCTCGGGGCGCGAGGCCTCGGAGTCGGCGAGCCGCTCCGATCGTGGCCCAGTCGCCGGCCATGAACGGGGCCACTCGCACGGCGGCCAACGTGCCGTAGGCGAACCGGTCCGGAACGTGCCACTGCTGCACCAGCGAGTCGGCCATGCGGGTCGGGTCGGATGGGCCGAAGACGAGCAGCGTCGTGAGGGCGATCACGACGACCCGGAGACCGACGGCGATCCCGGCCGAGATGGCCGGACCGGTGATCCGCGCCGGCCCAATCTGCGCGACGGTCGAGAGCGTCCGATCGCCGTTTGCGCTCGAGAGCAGGATCGAGAAGACGGTCAGGCTCAGGACGGCGAATCCGAGCGGGGCGAGCCGGCCGGGGATGCGTCGCATCGGCAGGCCCGACCAGAGCCAGAGGACGACGATCGCGGCGACGGCCAGCCTGACGGGCACGATCGGGTCGAGAGTCACGACGCTGGCGACGAGCCAGACGACGCCCGCCACGAGACGCGCCGCGGGCGTGGTCCGGGTCAGGAAGGCGTCTCGGGTCGGTTGGAGCGCGGCCGGGAGAACGCTCATGGGACGGCCGTTCGGGGTGTCGACGCTGGCCCGGGCGCGACGCCATCGCGCCACGGCTCGGCTGGTTCGAAGGGCGGGGCGGCCAGGAACGCGGCCGGCGACCCGTCGAAGACGACACGACCTCGATCGAGGGCTACCACGCGGTCGCACGCGGGCAGCAGCCGCGGGTCGTGCGTCGCGAGGATCTGGGCCTGCCCGGCCGTCCGGCCCTCGTCCAGGAGAGCCAGCACTGCCTCGGTTCCGCGCCGGTCGAGCCCAAAAGTCGGCTCATCGAGCAGCAGGACGGCCGGGGGCCGGAGCGCGAGGGCGGCCAGGCTCAAACGGCGCTGCTCGCCCTGGCTCAACGCAAACGGGACTTCGGCAGCGAGATGGCCGAGACCGAATCGGGCAAGCGCGCCGTCCGCGCCGAGATCGTCCGGTCCGCCGCTGCCGGTCCCAGTGCGACCGCCCGCGGCCCGGGCGCTGGCGTTCACCTCGTCGCGTGCCGTGCCCGCCACGAAGCCGAGCTCCGGGTCCTGGAAGACGAGACCGATCCGGGCCGCAATCTCGCTCGACCGTAGGCGCGAAGGGTCGCGCAGAGGCTCGACCGCCTCGCCGTTCCTCGGCAGTGCGCGCAGCCGCACGGTTCCGGCGGCCGGACGGAGCAGCCCGGCAATGGCGAACAGCAGGCTCGATTTCCCGGCGCCGTTCGGCCCGACGAGGGCGATTCGCTCGCCGGAATGCACGGCCACCGAGACCGCGTCGAGAGCCAGTCGCTTGCCGCTTGTGTCGGCCGGGTATTCGAGGCGAACGCCGGTGGCTTCGACAAGAAGCGCACTGGGATCGGCCGGTCGGCCGCCCCGAGCAGCCGGTTGCGAGGCTGGCGCCGTGGCTCGTTCAACCGCCCGCGCCTTGGCTCGTTCAACCGCCCTCGCCGTGGCTCGTTCAACCGCCCGCGAGGTGCCTGCTCCCGTCCATGCCCGCGGCACCCACGCGCCGCTTCGGTCGAGCAACTCGACAGCCTCTCGACCGACCGCGCCGGCCGGCGCGAACGCCAGCTGGTGTCCGCCGTCGTCCATCAGGAGAACGTCGTCCGCGAGCGGCAGGGCTGCCTCGAGCCGGTGCTCGATCAGGACGATCGTGTGCTCGCGCCGTTTCGCAAGCACCGCCAGCTGCTCGAAGACGGAGTACATGCCGGGTGGATCGAGATTCGCGGTCGGTTCGTCGAGGACGAGGAGCCCGGGCCGGGCCGCGAGGATGTCGGCGATCGCCAGGCGCTGTTTCTCGCCGCCCGAGAGCGTCACCGTGCTGCGGTGCTCGAAACCCGACAGACCGACCTGCGCGAGTGCCAGCGGAACGCGGGCCGTCATCTCAGTCCGCGACCAGGCGCGGTTCTCCAGGCCGAAGGCGACTTCGTCGTCGACGCGCGTCATGACCAGCTGGCTGTCCGGATCCTGGAACACGAGGCCGATCCGCTCGCCGAGCAAACGAGCCGGCGTATCGGCAACCTCCAACTCGCCGACGCGGAGGCTGCCCTGCCAGCTGCCCGGCTGAACATGCGGAACCAGGCCGGCGAGGGCGCGAGCCAGCGTGCTCTTGCCCGAGCCCGAAGGACCGAGAACGAGAAGGACGCGCCCGGCCTCGAGCCGGAAGGTCAGGCCTTCGATGGCGGGCCGCCGTCTGCCGGCGTAGGTCCAGCCGAGCCCGGTCGCTTCGATCGAAGGCGGGGCCGCCGCAGCTCCCGACGGCCGGCCGGCCGGGGCTTCCGTCACCCGCCGGAGGGGAATGTCTGCAACGCGCCTGTCCGTCGCAGAGCCCGAACGAGCAGCCAACCGCCGATCCCGACTATGACGATTGCCGAGACGATCTCGGCCGCCCCGATGGCCGCCCGGCCGGCGTCGTCGAGTCCCGGATAGTTGACGATCAGGTCGTGAATCGCCTCACCGATTCCGGCGCCGGCTGCCGCCAGGACCGCCACGACCGGGTTCCATGCCCGGTACATCGTGATCAGGAAGACGACTTCCGCGCCGGCGCCCTGGAGGAGCCCGGACAGCAGCGTGTCCAGGCCCCAGTAGCTGCCGAGCAGCGCCGAAATGATGGCGGCGACGAGCTCGCCGAAGAGCGCCGCCCCCGGCCTGCGCACGATCATCGGACAGACGACCGCCGGGAGCAGCCACACGCCGGTGAGCAAAGACTCGGTCTGGGGGCCGAGGAAACTGCCCCACGCCCAGACGTAGGTGCCCCAGGCCCAGAAGACGACCCCAAAGGCGACTGCCAGCAGGGCCACGACGACGATATCGACCGTCCTCCAGCGGAGGAGCTCGGCGGCGGGCTTGGTGGTTTCCAGGGCTTTCACGTCAGATCTCCTGTTCCCGGTGGTTCGATTTCCATTTGTATCCTGGTTTCGACTATCAGCAGATCGCCGAGGCGGAGTGAGACGCTGGCCTCGTTCGCCAGGCGCACGTTGGACAGGCCACGCGCGGGTCCAGGTCGAAGGGTCTCGTCCAGGAGCGGGTAGAGAAGCCCGACCGTCGTAACTCCCTCGGCCGGCCGGCCGACCGGCAGCAACGAGACGAGATCGCCCGCGGCGCCGCTCAACTCGCACCGAACCGGGGCCCGGCCGCCCGCAAGAGAACGGAGAAGCCGCACCCGCGTCGTTTCGTCCAGCAGTTGCACCCGCACGACCTGCGGGTCCGCAAGCGCGAGCAGGCCAACGTTCGCGAGGGCGTGGTCGAAACGTTGTCCGCCGAGCGCCCCCAGGATCGTCACGTCGGTCGCCCCCCGCCGGAGCGCGGCCATGAATGCCAGCTCCGTGTCGGATTCGTCCTTGGCCGTAGGGGAGCGCTCGATGGGGACGCCCTGGGCAGCCAGTTCGGCGAAGCGAGCGTCCGACAGGGAATCGGCGTCGCCCACAAGAAGAGCCGGCCGCAGGCCAAGTGCGACAGCCTTGTCCCAGCCGCCGTCGGCAGCCACGACCAGCTCCACGTCGCGGTCCCAATCCGGCCAGCCCACGCACAGCGCGGCGCGGTTCGGGACATCGCCGTCGGCAACGATCAGCGCGCGCATGGCCGCCTGCAGGCGATCGCCGAAGGGACTTTCCCGCGAGTCGGCTCGGAGCGTCCCAATGCCGCCCCTTCGGCCGTCTCTTTGCGCAAGAAAACACCTCCATCGGATTCGACAGAGGTGCTCGGTGCTTGACTCCCTTCGCCGGCATGATCCGGATCAGGTTCCAAGGGTCTGTGGATCTAGCTCCACACTCTCAGCGCCGCCCCGGCGCTCCCCTGTCTGTGTTCAGTTGTCGGTCGACTTTACACCTGCTCCGGGTACCCTCGCCAGCCCGGTTGCGTTTCGCTGGGGCAGCTGCAATCCAAAGCGCGGGCTGCGACGTATCGAATACGGAAGTCGAGGGAACCAAAGGGGCCCGAGTGGGGTCATTAAGTCGAGGGACCGCCTCCTCCCACTGTTCGATTCGATCTCGCCAGCCGATACTATCAAGGTAAACCAAGTCGAACACATGGTAGATTTGTAAACGTGAGCGACCTCTCGCACCCAGCTATTCAGCGAGTTGTCCAGGTGGCGGCCCGCAAGGGCGTCAAATTGGACATAACCATATTCGACGACTCTACGCACACCGCCGAAGAGGCGGCTGCGGTCGTTGGCGCGGATCTGGGACAGATCGTCAAGTCGCTCGTTTTCGTCGCGCCGCGGGCAGGCGGTCGCCTCGTCCCGATCATCTGCCTGGTTTCCGGACGCAACCGCGTGGATCTCGGCCAGCTCGCCGCGGTCACCGGCGAGGCCGCCATTCGGCGAGCTACAGCTCGTGAGGCTCGCGACCTGACCGGGTTCTCGATCGGAGGCATACCGCCCTTCGGCCACGGCCACGACGTGCGCATCGTGATGGATCCGGACCTGTGCCCCTATCCGGTGGTTTGGGCCTCGGCCGGTACCGATGCCGCCATCTTCCCGGTCCCGCCCGGCACGCTGCGGGTTCTGGCCAACGCCCTGGTCGCACCCATCGCCGAGGAGCAGTGGATCCCGGCTGCGATCGGGGTGGAAACGCGCATGCGCTTCGAGACCGGCGGGTCCACGGCCTAGGCGTCGGCGGCCGCTTCTTCGCTCTGCGGTCCTATTCGGGCTGTCCTTTGTCCACTTTGGTCGCCTGCGGACCGGCCGGCATGGTGGACGAACGGTGGACAACTCACCGGCTCAGGTCGCATCTAGGTGCAGAACCCGATTGTCTGGAGACCACATCCTCAGTAGCGTATTGAATACGCCCGAAGGGGTCGAGCGACTGCTAGTGGCTGCGATGACATCAAGGCCCACGCAGCGAGAAGGTTCCTTCGAGCGTTTTGTTTTGCCCAGCGCAGGATAACGGCGAAGCCGGGGGCCCATCGGGCGTCCAGGGTCGTGGCGTCAGAGGCCAGATCCACCCCGTGAGTGGCCCTCGCCGCTACTGGGTGGGACCTCAGCGGCGTGTGATTCGCAGGCGGCGGTTGGCCTCCAGGCCGAACTTCGCGGCCGCGCTGTCGAGGTTGACCGCGAGCCCCAGCCGACCGTAGGAATCCAGGCAGATCAGCGGTTCGCCGGGCGCGGCGTCGCCATAGGTCAGTCGCCAGCGCAGGTCGATGCCGTCGAGGCCGTGGAGCGAGGACCCGTCGGCGGCTTCGATCCGCAACTGGTCGCCGTTCGATACGCCTCCGATCGCGGCCTCGAGGTCGGCCGGCTCGGCCAGCAGCTGGACGTTGCCCCACGTGTCCACGAAAGCGACGCTTGCGTCCAGGCGACCCGGTGACAGCGTGGGATCGAGGATCTCCAACCGGATGAGCGAAGCGGGGTCCAATGCGGGCCCGAAAGCGTCAAGCGGGACTCCCTGGGCGAGATGCGCGGCGGCGGGCGCAAAGATGTCCCGGGCGTGGAAGGTTCGGCTGACGGAGGCGAGGCGGTACGCCGGGCGCTCGAGCAGATGCGCGGCAACGATTCCACCGAGCCGTTCCGCTGCGGGCAGCAGCAGGCCGTTGTCCGGTCCGACGAGGTGGTCGCCCCGGCCGGTTCGCAACGCGATGGCGCGCCGTTCGGTGCCCACGCCGGGGTCCACGACCGCGAGGTGAATACCTGCGGGAAGGTAGGGCAGGGCGGCCCACAGGATCGCGGCGCCGTGGGCGACGCAGTGGCGGGCAATGCCGTGGCTGATGTCGATGAGCCGGACGTCGGGGGCGATGCGCAGGATGACGCCCTTGCATGCCGCCACGGATGGATCGGCCACGCCGAAGTCGGTCAGGAGCGAAACGACTCGTGCAGCCACGCGACGCATGGTAGCCGCGGCGATGCGTCCGCGCGAGCGTTTGTGCCGTAGCCGCCCTAGCGTTTGTGCCGCGCCGGCGCGAGCGTGCATGGTGCGACGTCCGAGACAAGCGTCGAGGCGGCGTCCCGGGAGAGCAGGCGCCGCCTCGACGGACATCGTTTCGAGGCGGAGGAGGAGGCCTCGAAACGATGCTGGATCAGTCGTGCAATCGGCCGGCCGCCGACCTGGCGATCGATCGGTTGGTCAGTTGCCGGGCTTGCGCTCGGCTTCACCCCATTCGCTTTCGTTGTAGATGGATCGAAGGAACAGCAGTCGATTGATTTGGGTCATCGTCCAGGGCGACACTCTCGTCGGCAGGCCGGACACGTAGCCGATCAAGCCCGCCGCCTCGGCGCCGGTTAGCCCGCTCGCGACGAGCTGACGATATGAGACCTGGGTCCGGATCGTTCGTGGCAGGACGGCCGGCGATACGCCACGGGTGACCGTCACGATCGTTTCGTCGCATGGGGAATCTGGGATCGGCTCCACTGCGCCGACGCCGATCGGAACCGGAGTCGCCTGCGAATACCTGATGCCGCGGGCGCGAGAAGGCGTCGCTCGCTCCGGCGTTCGGCCGGTGCCGTCTGTGCCCGAGTGGTCTGGCTTGCCTGTCATCGCGAGAACCTTCGAACCCTTTGTTGTGGTATCGGCGACTATCGATTTCGCTCCAGTCGTTTGGAACGCCCCGGGCTGCCGATTTCGCCGCTAGACTGCGGTCGTGCGCGTCCGCCTTTTCGAGCTGCGGCTCCTGGCCGTCGCCCTCACCGTCCTTTGGGCCGCGGGCGGCGGCATCGTCCTGATCGGCTACCGGCCTGGCGGCCCGTGGGACCTGCTGGTAGGCATGACCGCCGCGCTGCCGCTCCTGGTGGCCGTGGCCCCGATCGTGTGGCCGCCGCTCGCGACGAGCAACCGCGGCGCCGCGGGGGTGTTCTGGATCGGGCTCCTGGCCGCGCTGCTGCTGGTGCCTTCGATCGTCAGCGTCACCGCGCAGGTTCTGGCGCGCCGCTCCGAGCCGCTACTGCCATCCGCCGAGGTCGTCTATCCGTGGGCTGTGGCGCTGCTCGCCACGGGGCTGTTCTCCGGCCTGGGCGTCAGCCGCCAGCTGATCGCAGAAACCGGCTACGGCCGCAAGCGCCTCGCGGTGTCGATCGGCTTTGCGTTGGTCACGACCAGCGTCATCGGCATCGCTTTCGCCGGCGTCAGCCTGGCCGACGACGCCGCCCTGCGCGATATGCCGTCGCTCTACTCGAGGTTCGGCCCCACCTCCGCGGCGCTCGAGCCTCTCCAATGCGACCAGCAATTGGTGACCGGCCCAACGGCGCAGCTCGAGCTCAATGTCTGGGGCAACATCGACACGCGCTCGATCGGTTCCGTGGATCTGACCGGGCAGCGTTCCGGCGGAGACATTTACTGGACCGCCCAGGTCGTGCGCAGCGATCTCTTCGGCCAGTTCGGCGCAGCCCGACTCGGATCGGCAGCGTGGATGTTGGCGCCGAACCAGGGTTGGTACGGCGTCCCGTTCGCCTCGCTCGACTCGGCCATGATCGATGCCACCGCCATCGCCGAAGCCTTTACCTCCGGAAACCGGGCGACCGCCGAGGATCGCGGAGTCGAGTACGTGGAAGGGGCGCGGGCTCGCCACTGCCGCGTAGCGATCGACGGCGACACATTCGGCGCATCGTTTCCGCAGGTCGTCTGGCTCGTCGGAGATGCGAGCCTGGCCACGTGGCGCGGCGAGCTCGACTACTGGATCTTCGGCGACGGAGAGATCGGGATGATCACGGGCTCTGTGAACGGCAATGCTCAGGCGATCCTGCCCCACGGCCTGCAGGCGACAGTCGAGGTCAAGCTCACCGCAACCGACCGGGGCAAACCCGTCGCGATCTCGGCACCGCGAACCGGGAAATGACCCCAGCCGCCCCGCGCGACCATGAAGGGACTGCGGCCGCGGCAGCGTCGCGCGACCACGAAGGGGCGACAGGGCCGACGACCGAGCTTGCGCCCAACCCGGCCCCGGCTTCGGCGGCGGTACCCCAGCATTCGCCCGACCGAACCTTCGAACCTGACTCGGATCGAGCTTCCGATCGGGCGTCCGCCAAGCACGATCGGCTGGCCCGCTTCTACCGCGTCCTTCGCTACCTGCAGGCTCACCCGGAGGGAGCCACGCCCGAGGCGATCGCCGGCTTCGTGGGCATGTCGAGGAGGACCGTCTATCGCGACCTGCGGGCTCTCGAGGGCGAGATCGAGATCCCGCTGTGGAGCGAAGGCGGCAGGTGGGGGATCGTCGAGGGGGCATTCCTGCCGCCCCTACGCCTCACCCTCGACGAGGCCGTCGCCTTCTTCTTCGCGGCGCGGCTGACGACCCAGTTCGCCGATCGCTACGAGCCCGACATGGGCGCCGCGTTCCAGAAGCTGGCGGAGATTCTCCCGCCCGTCGTCGCGCGGCATCTGGAGCGGACGATCGACGTCCTGGCGAGCCGGCCCCAGGACGAGCAGCTGACGCGCCACCTGCGGACCCTCGCCCGCGCCTGGGCCGAGCGGCGCGTCGTGGAGTTGACCTACGACGCCGCCACCTACAGCCCCGGCCGGCCGCCGCGGCGGTCGCGTGTCCACCCGTATCTGCTGGAGGCGTCGGCGACGACGCGGGCGCTGTACCTCATGGGGTTCGACGAGTCGCGCGATGCGATCAGGACATTCAAGCTGCAGCGGATCCTGGAGGTTTCGCTGACGCCCGACACGTTCGAGCCGCCCGATCCACGCGAGGTGCAGGAGGGTTTGGGTCGGGCCTGGGGCGTCATCGCAGATCAGGAAGAGGTCGAGGTCGTGCTGCGCTTCGACCCCGCGATTGCCGGTCTCGTGACCGAGACGACATGGCATCCCACGGAGCAGGTCGCGCGCGAGGCCGACGGCAGCGTCGTGTGGCGCGGCCGCGTCCCGGGCACGATCGAGATCCGGCGGTGGATCCTGCAATGGGGCGCGCAGGTCGAGGTTCTGGCCCCGCCGGAGCTGCGGGACGAGGTGGCCGCAACGTACAGGGCCGCCGCGGCGCGTTACTGACCGGGACGCCGGCGGCGGGGCGCTCGCAGCGCCGATCGGGTAGGCTGGCGAGAACCGGAAGGCAGAAGGCCGCCGAAAGGCCGGCATTTGAGGAGGACGAGATGCGCCGGTTGCTCACTCTAGTGTCGGTGGCCGCGCTTGTAGTCGTGGCAGGCTGCGCGGCCAGCGCGCCGTCCCTCTCGAGTTCCGGCCAGGACAACCCGACCGCAAGCTACCCGCCCGACATGCCGCCCGAGAAGGTGCAGGCTATCCAGGCGGCGGCCAACTGGACGATGCCGCCCGTCGTTGGCGCGCTCGTTCCGTGGGTGGATAGGGCGTACACACGGCCACATCCCACCGACACGCCCGACCCGGCAGCCGGGCTGTCGACGTGCTCGGCGGCGCAGATCGAGATCTCGTTTGCGGGTTGGAGCGATCAGGACGAATTGGGCTCGATCGGGATGGTCGTGGCTCGGAACCTCGGGGGAGCGGCGTGCATCATCACCGGTCCGCCGCAGATCGACCTTCTCGACGGCGGCGGTCGAACCCTGGCGACGGCAATCGAAGGCGACGGGCCGCGCAGCCCGGCCGTGCTCCGCCCGGGCTTGCCGCCCCATCCAAACGGGCCCCTTGCGATGGGTGCCCTGGGTCCGGAACTCTTGCCGGGATACGGCTACGGCGAGGTCCGGGTAACCGGCTACTGCGACACCGCGGCGACGCTGCGGGTCATGCTGCCGAACGGCGCCGGGCGTGACCTCGCGCTCCCACGCCAACCATCGACGCACTGCGGCGGACCAGCGTCTGTACTGACCTGGTATCTCGGCAGTGTCGAGGCTCCGCAACCGAAGACCTACTCGGCGGACAATCTGCTCGCGTTCCTCGACCTTCCGGACGCGGTGGTCGCGGGCCGGCCATTCCACTTCACGGTTGCGCTTCAGAACGATAGTCCCCTGCCGGTGTCACTCGACCCATGCCCCGATTACACGATCGAGGTGTCGGCCGACCGGGCGCCTAACCAGCTCGATAGTCAGACTTCGCACGAGTACGCGCTCAACTGCGACTCGGTCGCCACCATTGACGTCGGTGCCGCGGTGGCCTTCGACATGGAGGCGACGGTTCCCGCCAACACGCCACTCGCCGACAAGGTGTACGTGAGCTGGACACTCGGAACGCTGGACCGGCCCCGCGGCGCGACCATGATGAAGGACAAGACCCTGCGACTGACCGCGCCGTAGCGATCTATTCGGGGCGCGTCTCGGATAGGCTTGGACAATGCACGACGAAGCTGTCAGGTCTGTCGGAAGTGCGGGCGCGGGCGCGGGCGAGGGCGCGGGCGCCGAAGTGCCGGCGGCCGAAGCAATCGCCGCCTCCGCCGGTCGGCTTCATCCGCAGATGTGGGCCGTCAATCTCGTCAGCGATCCAATCTACGGTTACATCGAGCTGACCAAACGGCTCACGCCGGAACGCGCGCGAGGGCTCGGTCTGGAGCTCGAAGAGGCAGCCGAGGGAGATCTGCTCGACTCGGCCTGGGTTCAGCGGATGCGCCGCATCAGCCAGCTCCAGAGCGCTCGCTGGGTCTTTCCCACGGCCGAGCACAGCCGCTTCACCCACGGCCTGGGCGTCATGCACGAAGCCGGGCTGTGGGCCCGCCACCTCTATCCCAGCCTGCGGACGGCGCTGGCCGAAGCAGAGCCCGGCGCCTCGCTCCCGTCAGAAGGCCTGGTCGTCGAGACGCTGCGTCTCGCCGGCTTGCTGCACGACGTCGGACACGGGCCCTTCGCCCACTTCTTCGACGAGCACGTCCTGTGCCACTTTCCCGCTCCGGCCGATCCTCGTCGCGGCGGGCGCAAACTCCTGACCCACGAGGACCTCTCGGCCTTGATCATCGAGCGCGAGCTGGGCGACACGATCGCGGCCATCCGGCGCGCTCCCGGCATCATCCCCGAGCGCGACGCCCTGAGGCCGGATGAACGCATCGATCCGCGCTGGGTCTCGTTCCTCATCTCCAAGCCGGCCCTGGCGGATCCGAGCATGCCGCGCTGGCTGCGCTGGCTGCAGCCCCTGCTCTCGGGCGTATTCACCGTAGACAACCTCGACTACGTCCGCCGCGACGCGTATCTCATTGGCGTCTCTGCGGGTCCGATCGACGTAGAGCGGCTCCGCCGCTACAGCTTTATCGGGCCGCGCGGGCTCTCGCTCTACGAACCCGGGCTCGGGGCGCTGGAGATGTTCCTGACGGCGCGGCTCTTCATGTACCAGCAGATCTACTTTCATCGATCGGTCCGGGCGATCGACCTCGATCTGGCGGAGGTCTTCCGGCCGAGCGTCACGGCCATCTTCGGCGACGGCTCACCGGCGGAGGCGCTGGCTCACTACGTCGACCTGGACGAGTACTCGCTGCTGCACCAGGCGGCCCTCTGGGCGCGCGGCGAGGCACTCTCAGGCGAGCCGGCACCCGGCGACGGGACGGTCACGCCGCAGGTCGGACGAGTCTGGCAGGCGATCCTGCTGCGCCGCTCGCGCTGGCGGGCCGAAGCCGAGTTGCGCCGCGACTACGAAGCGGCCGACCGCGACGCGACGCGTGCGGCCGCCGAGGTCGAACTCGGGGCGGCGGGGCCGGGACGCGTGAGCATCGATCTGGCCGAGGTCGACGCCCGCCCGGCCGATGCCACCTCGACCGATTCGCTGCTGGCCATCGTCGGTCGCGACGGCACCCCGTCGGCACCGCTCAGCGAATCGCTCGGGAGATTGCCGGCCTACTCGCTGGTCGCGAGGCGCTATCGCCGCGCCGTCTGATTGGCGCGAACGCCGACCGCTAGCCCGACGGGCTTGCCGAGGAGTGGGCTGAGGGGTGGGCGGAGGCCCAGGCGGCGGCGTCTGCCGGCCGAAGCTTGCGCATCTCCGAAAGATCGTTTCGATAAGGAAGCACGAGCAGCGGATCGATCCGGGCGATAATCGTCGCGGGGAGCTGAAGACGCGTGATGTAGTCCGGCAGGTTGTCGAAGGTGGCCGTCTGGAGCGGGCTGAAGAGGCCGAAATGGAGATGACAGCCGCTGGCGTTTCCGGTGGCGCCTTCGTACCCGATCGTCTGTCCCGCGGTGACGTACTGGTTGACTTTGACGGTGACCTGTGACTCGTGGGCGTAGATGCTGCGGTAGCCGTCGCCGTCGTCGATCACGACCACGTTCGGAACGGTGCTCCAGTAGTTGTGACGGGTGAGGTATCGCCCGTACGGCGACGTGTCGCCCACCCAGCCCATGACAGTGTCGTAGTGGATTCCGGCAGCGAGAACGACGCCGTCGTGCGCTGCCATGACCTTGTCGCCGCATTGCGTGGCCATGTCGACGCCGTCGTGGAACAGCTTGCCGTTCACCAGGAACTCCCCCCACGGGCTGGGGCCGAACGGCAGCGTGATCTTGGCGTTGACCAGCGGCCAGACATAGCCGGTCAGCATCGATGGCGGGGCCGCCGTGGGCGGGCCCGGAACGGGCGTCGGGGCCGGAGTGGGAGTGACAGTGGGCGAGGGTGTCGGCGTGGGCGAGGGTGTGGGAGACGGCGTGGCGGTCGGAGTGGGGGACGGCGTCGGTGTCGGGGCGGGCGAGATCAGGATCTGGCCGGCCAGGAGCGCCACGATCGCCAGAATGGCCAGATCGGCCAGCGCCAGGCCCCCAACAACGACTCGAACCCGCCGCGAAGCGTGCCAGTTCCGATGTGTGGAGCTGACTCCGGGGCGCTGCGGGGAGACGTCGTCGAGGCCGTCCATCTCGGACTCTTGTAACACGGAACGGCTCCGGGCGCTACGTCAGCACGGGGCTTCCCCCACGGCTGACCCTCCAGACGAGGTGGCGTCGCTGCCGCTTCGGGTTGCGCGTTGGGGTGTCATAGCGGCACACTGCACGCGCACCGGTCCAATCGCCCCGGCGATCGACAGGGAACGGTGGCATAGGATCGAGTTTGCCTCCATCACGGCGGACTCTTCAGACAGACGGTGCCCGTCGTCGGGCCCCGCTCAATAGGCCGGTAACTCGGCCGGTCGAAGGCCCAAGGATCGGAGCGACACAGATGAATCCAGCCAGAATGGCCCGCCGGGTCGCCGCCGCCGCCGTCTTGATCAGTCTGGCCGCGATCGGGCCGACCGTGATGACTGCGGCCGCAGCCTCGACGCCGGGCTCGTGGGCTGCCACGGGTAGCCTGCCTCTCGCTCGAGGCTTCGCGCCCGCGGTTCTGCTCAACGACCACACCGTCATCACGGCCGGCGGCACCGACGGGAACACGTTTTCGGCAAACGCGCAACGATGGTCCGCTGGAACCTGGGCGAGCGCGGGATCGCTGGGTCATGCAGTCGCCGGCCAGGTTGCGGCCCTGCTGCCCAGCGGCAAGGCGCTCTTTGCCGGAGGGGCCGACGCCA
Source organism: Chloroflexota bacterium (assembly GCA_003152995.1). GTDB lineage: Bacteria > Chloroflexota > Limnocylindria > Limnocylindrales > CSP1-4 > Fen-1039. The sequence goes on from PMBR01000088.1 coordinate 30,875, forward strand.
TGAGCTACTACACGCGAGGCGACCTCTTCGACCCCGTCGGCGGAACGTGGACCCACACGCCGGCGATGGCTCACGCCCACGCCTACGGTGTCGCTGCGTCTCTGACAAACGGCGACGTGCTGGTGATCGGCGGATACGACGGCGGCGCAACTTTCACCACGGGCGCGGTGGACATCTACTCCGCGTCGAGCGGGACCTGGAGCGCCGGCTCCGCGCTGCCAGGGCCCCGGTACGAATTCACGGCCACGACCCTGAGCGACGGCCGAGTGCTCGTCGCGGGCGGCGACGACGGGTCGCTGGCCCCCGGATCGGCCCTTTCCTCCGTCGAGATCTACCAGTCGGGGTCCGGCTGGTCGGCTGCCGAATCGATGAAGAAGGTACGCCTCGACGATGCCGCGGTCCTGCTCAAGGACGGCCGAATCCTCGTCGCCGGCGGGGTGGACGCCAGCGGAACGGCACTCAACTCGGCCGAGGTCTTCGACCCGAAGTCCGGCCAATGGACGCTGACCGGGACGATGTCGTCCGCTCGGGCCGGGTTCACGATGACCGTTCTGCCCGATGGTCGAGTCGTAGCCGCGGGCGGCTATGCGGCCAACACCAGCCAGGCCCTGGCCTCGGCCGACCTGTTCGACCCGACGACGAGCGGCTGGACGGCTACAGGGTCGCTCATCACGGGGCGCCGCTACCAGGACGCCACGTCTCTCGGCGACGGGAGCGTGCTGGTCGTCGGCGGCCACGGCGCGGCCACGGACTATCTGGCCTCGTGCGAGATCTACACGCCGCCACCGGCGCGGATCACCTATCCGGCCACGACCTTCCACCCGATCGACCCGGTCCGGATCCTCGACACTCGCTCGGCGAACGGCCTGATTGGCCGCTTCTACTCCCACACCCCACGGCGGTTCCAGGTGACCACCCGCGGCAACGTGCCCAGCGGCGCAGTCGCGGTGACGGGCATCCTGACCACGACCGCCTCGACGGCCCAGGGCTACCTGACGCTCGGGCCGGTGTTCACGGGTGCGCCCAGTTCCTCCACTCTGAACTTCCCCGCCGCCGACAATCGGTCCAACAACGTCGCCGTCGCCCTCGACAGCGCAGGAATGCTGTCGCTCGTCTACGTCGGATCGGGCTCAACCCAGGCCATCTTCGACGTCACCGGCTACTTCACCGCCGACGACACAGGCGCCACGTTCTTCCCGCTCGATCCGGGGCGCGTGCTCGACACCCGCATCGGCATCGGCCTGAGCGGCAAGTTCGCGTCGAAGACCGCCCACACCTTCCAGGTCACCGGCAAGAACGGCGTGCCCGACGGCGCGCTCGCGGTGACCGGCAATCTGACCCTCGTCACCCCCAGCAGCAAGGGCTGGGCTTTCGTAGGCCCGTCGATCCCGGCAAACCCCGACACGCTGAACTGCTCGACCGTGAACGCGCCGGCGGGCGACATCCGAGCCGACGGCGTCACCGTAAAGCTCGCCACGGGCGGCAAGCTCAGCGCCGTCTGGGTGGGCACGGTCGGGTCCACCGCGGACCTCGTCTTCGACGTGACCGGCTACTTCCTCCAGGGCACCACCGGTTCCAAGTTCGTTCCTCTCGATCCGACGCGATTGGTCGACACCCGCAACGGCCTGCCGTTCAAGGGCCCCGTGCTCCGGGCTACGCCGGCGACGATCGCCATCGTCGGTCACGGCGGCGTCCCCGTCTCCGCTGCCGGAATCAGCGCCAACCTGACCGTGACCGAGCAGACCTACAAGGGCTACCTCACGGTCGCACCGCATCTCGTCGCCGGAGTCGTGCCGCCGATCTCCACGATCAACTTCCCGACAGGTGACAATCGAGCGAATGGTTTCTACGTGCGTCTCTACCAGGACGGGTCGCTGGCGGTCGACTACGAGGCGGGTCGCGCCGGTTCGACGACGCAGTTCATCATCGATATCACAGGCTACTTCCTGGCCGCGCCGTAACATCCCCTTCCGCGCAGTGGACCTGGCATAGACCCCCGACCGCTCCCTCTACATAATGTGAGCAGAAGCGCCGAGGTGTAGACGCGGCCGACAACCGCTCAGCTGCCATAGAGCGTTCGGCCAATCTGCCAGAGGAGAGTGTCTGTGGACGTCGTCCAGCTGTCGCGTCTTCAGTTCGCCCTGACGATCAGCTTCCACTTCATCTTTCCGTCGATCACGATCGGCCTGGCAGGCTTGATCGCGGTGACGGAAACGTTCCGCTGGTACACCAAGCGCGAAGTCTATGACCGCATGTCGGTCTTCCTGACGAAGTTGTTCGCCGTAACCTTCGTGATCGGTGTCGTGAGCGGTGTGGTGATGGAGTTCCAGTTCGGCACGAACTGGTCGACCTTCTCCGCCTATGTGGGCGACATCTTCGGAGCCCCACTGGCGGCCGAAGGCGTGTTCGCGTTCTTCCTGGAGTCGGCATTCGTCGGTCTCGTCCTCTTCGGACGCGACCGCATTTCGTCGACTGTCCGCTGGATCGCGGGCTTGCTGGTGGCCTTCGCCACGCTTCTGTCGGCCTTCTGGATCCTCGTGGCCAACTCGTTCATGCAGACGCCGGCCGGCTACACGTGCTCGCCGGATCCGGCCTGCGGACCCAGCACCACGAAGCTCGTCCTGACGGACTTCTGGGCCGCGGTCTTCAACCCGTCCACTCTGCCGCGCTTCTTCCACACGGTCGCGGCCTGCTATGTGGCCGGCGCCTTCTTCCTGGTCGGCGTGGCCGCCTGGTATCTGCTGCGCCAGCGCCACCTCGACATCGCCCGCCTGTCCATGACGATGGGCATCATCGTGGCGTTCCTCGGGTCCGGCGCCATGTTCGCCAGCGGCGATCTCCAGACCCGTGAAGTGGCCACGTACCAGCCGCTCAAGTTCGCGGCAATGGAGGGCGTCTGCACTACCGGGAGCAGCGTCGAACTCGCGATCTTCGGCCTGCCGCCAAGCCAGGACTGCACAACGGGGGCCCTGACGGTGGGCGTTCCGGCCGGCTTGAGCCTGATGATGAATCTCAACCCCAACAGCACGATCAAGGGTCTGGACCAGCAGCCCGATCAGTCGCTCTGGCCACCGGTGGCGGCCCCCTTCATCGGCTTCCACACGATGGTCGGTCTCGGCGCGCTGATGATGCTGATCATGACGCTCGGCGGCTTCTTCCTGCTCAAACGATCGGTCGAAAAGCACCGCTGGTGGCTCAAGCTGGCGGTCCTGGCCGTTCCATTGCCTCTGCTGGCAATTGAGATCGGCTGGATGGTTGCGGAGGTCGGCCGGCAGCCGTGGATCGTCCAGGGGCTGATGAAGACCACCGCCGGAGTCTCGCCAGGCGTCTCCAGCACCGATGTCGCGATCTCGATCATCGGCATCGTGCTGCTGTACGCGCTCTTATTCGGGTTGTGGCTGTACTCGCTCGGGAAGGAGATCCGTCGAGGTCCCGAGCCGGCGCCATCACTGATCGACGCCGCCGCTTCCAGCGCGGCGGCCGCCAAGAGCGCGGGAGGGAACTGACATGCCGTTCCTCGCGACGACCTGGTTCGTGCTCCTGGGCGTGCTGTTCACCGGCTACGCCTTGCTCGACGGCTTCGATCTGGGTGCCGGTGTCGTCCACCTGTTCGTGGCCCGGACGGACCTCGAGCGGCGCCAGGTCCTCAACTCCATCGGCCCGGTCTGGGACGGCAACGAAGTCTGGCTGATCACCGCCGGCGGGGCGCTCTTCGCCGCCTTCCCGATCGTCTACGCGACGGTATTCTCCGGTTTTTACCTGGCGATGATGCTCGTCCTCGCGTCCTTGATCCTGCGCGCGATCTCGATCGAGTATCGCGGCAAGGAGACGGCGAAGTGGTGGCGGGCCGGCTGGGACCTCGGCTTCTCCGTTGGATCGGGCCTGGTGGCGCTGCTTCTCGGTGTAGCGCTCGGCAACCTGCTCAACGGCGTCGCCCTCGACGCAGGCGGCGTGTATCGGGGCGGCCTGATCGGCCTTCTGAACCCGTTCTCTCTGGTCGTGGGCGTCCTGACCCTCGCACTTGCGGCGCAGCAGGGCTCGGCCTGGCTCGTCCTCAAGACGGAGGGCGATCTCAACGCGCGGGCACACCGGGCCCAGATCGCGGCCCAAGTCGTGGTCGTGATCGCCTGGCTCGGGGCCACGGTCCTGGCCTTCGCCGGCAACCTGCCGGCGGTCGGCAACTTCAAGACGAACATAGCCGCCTGGATCGGTCCGGTGCTGGTTGTGAACGCGATCGTCTTCGGGCTCCGGGCGACTGTGATGGGCCAGCAGTTCCGTGCGTTCGTCTGCTCGAGCCTCACGATCGCAGCCCTGGCGATCACCGCGGGCGCGGCGCTCTACCCGAACCTCGTTCCTGCCGCCGTCGACTCTCGAAGCCTGACGATCGCCAATGCCCATTCCTCGGACCTGACGCTGCAGGTCATGCTGGTCGTGGCGCTGTTCGGAATGCCGGTCGTCATCGGCTACACCTCGTACATCTACTGGAAGTTCAAGGGCAAGGTCCGGCTGGACGAAGCCAGCTACTAGGGCGATTGCCAGCGAGCGGCTGCGGCAATCGCGCCGCTGCGGTGCGCCGAGAAAGTGGCGCGCCGAGGGTGACTTCGCGCCAGTGGCGCCGCGGCAGTGGCGCCGAGAAGGTAGCGCCGCGGCAGCGGCGTCGAGAAGGTGGCGCCGTGGCAGTGGCGCCGAGAAGGTGGCGAGCCAAGGGTGTCTTCGCGGCGGTAGCGCCGAGAAGGTGGCGCGCCGCTGGTGGCGCCGTGGCAGCGGCGCCGAGAATGTAGCGCCGCGGCGGTAGCGCCGAGCGCGGCCGTTTCCGTGATGCCCGCCGAGCGTCGTGAGCGGCATGGCAACAGGGAGCCGCGGCGTTTCAGCGACACTATCTCGCGCGATTTCGGTGGCACCGAAAGGAATCGGGCTGTCTAGCAGGCTCGGAAGCCGGGCCCCCCTTCCGGCCGTGGATTCGAGGTGGGATATGGGTCGCAGGGTGGGTTCGGGTGCCTCCAGGGCCGATTCGGCCTCCATCAAGGCGTGCCCGGGGCTGATTGGCGGGCCACCGGCCCGAGAAGATGCAAATCGGGGCGTTGAGTTTCGGTGTGGCCGAAACGTTGCACGATCCGCGTGCCGAATGGCGCGGCCCAGGCGGCGAACGACGCCTTCTCGGCGGTGATTGGCTTGGCCAGGATGCCGCCACTCTCCCGCGGGTTACCAGCGCGGGGCGATCTGGCGGTCCAGTAGCTCGCTCGGCCAGATGCGCGGGCGGATCTGGCAGGCGTGGCCGTCGCGGACGGCGACTTCAGCGGCGGTGGGGTGGGACAGGAAGAACGGCATCGACTCGGTGAAGCCGTAGGCGCCCGCGTCCAGCACGGCGATGAGATCGCCGACCTGCGGCCGCGGCAACTCGGCCCGCAACGTGAAGACGTCGATGCCGGTGCAGAGCGGACCCGCGACCAAGGTCGGAACTCGGTCGCGCGAGTCCGCGTCCGGCGCGAGGACCGCCAGGCGCTGCTCCTGCCGCACGAGCGCGGTCCGGACCAGGTGGTTGATGCCGCCGTCGAGGATCGCGACCGGCGCCGCGTCGGTGCCCTTGACGTCCACGACCCGGGCCACGTACGCGCCCGCGGGACCAACCAGGAACCGGCCCGGTTCGAGGAGCACTTCCATCTCGCGCAGGGCGGGATCCCGGTCCCAGCGAGCGCGCAACTTCTGCAGCCGAGCGCCCAGCAGAGCCAGGTCCAGGGGCGGCTCGCCGCCGGCGTAGGGGATCCCCAGGCCGCCGCCAGCGTCGACGAGACGGAGTGGAACGCCCGCCTCCGCGGCCACCCCCTTGCCAATCGCCACGAGCTCCGCAATGTGATCCGCGATCCGGTTCGCGTCGAGCACGTTGGACGCGCCGAAGGCATGGACGCCCAGCAGCTCCAGGTTCGGCGATCTGACCACGGCCGAAGCCGCTTCCTTGAGCACCGGCAGCGGCATGCCGAACTTGCCTTCGGCGCCGCCGATGAGGCGGACGCCCTCGAACTTTGCGTCGTCGGCGACGGCGAGGCGCAGCAGAATCGGCTGGCGGCGACGCAGCCTTGCGGAGATGGCGTCGAGGCGGTGCAGCTCCCCGACCGACTCCACCGTCACGGCCCCGATCCCGGCGGTGACTGCGGCAGCCAGCTCCTCGTCGCGCTTTCCGGGACCCGTCATCGCGATCGTGACTGGGGCGAAGCCGGCTCGCAGCACCGCCTCGAGCTCTCCGCCGGAGGCGATGTCCGCGCCGATGCAGCAGCCGGCGACGTGGGCCAAAACGCCCAGCGCGGGATTGCTCTTGACGGCGAACGCCAGCCGGAAGCCGAAAGGCAGGACGGCGCCCAGGGCGTCGATGCGGCGACCGACCAGCTCCAGGTCGTAGACGTAGAATGGCGTGCCGAAATCGGTCGCCAGCGCGTTCGGCACTACGCCGGCCAGCCGGCCGTTTCGAAGCAGGCCGTCGATCGAGGGCGCTGCCGGTTCGACCGCGGGCTCGACCGCCGTTTCGACCGCAGGCTCGACCGCCCGGGCTGCCGCCGGTTCGACCGCAGGCTCGACCGCCCGGGCTGCCGCCGGTTCGACCGCCGTTTCGACCGCCCGGGCTGCCGCCGGTTCGACCGGCTGGCCTTCGATGGCTGCCTCATTCGAAGTCATCGCAGCGCCTCCTCGAGTGCGACGCGCGCGTCGGTCCGATCGTCGCGGTATTTGACTATGACCGTGGCCGAGAGCCCGATGCCGTTGGCTTGCGCGAACTCGCCGCGGGCCTGCCGTACGCCGGGCGCCACGACCGCGCCGGCGGGGACGACAAGCGGCTCCTCCAGTGTCCCGACCAGGATGCGGTCGTGGACCAGGTCGTAGAGGCGACTCGTGCCGGTCAGGATGACGCCGGCGGCGATGACGGCTCCGCGTTTCACGAGCACGCCATCGAGCAGCGCCGACTGGGCGCCGACGAAGACCTCGTCCTCGACGATGACCGGCCGGCGGCCCGCCGGCTCCAGCACGCCGCCGATCTGGACCGCGGCCGAGAGATGGACGCGCGACCCGATCTGGGCGCACGAGCCGACCAGGACGTGCGAGTCGACCATCGTTCCTTCGCCGACCCACGCGCCGACATTGATGTACGAGGGCGGCATGATCGTCACGCCGGGCGCGAGATACACGCCACCCCGGACCGTGGTTCCGCCGGGGACGACCCGCCACGGCTTGCCGGCCGCCAGCGCGGCTTGGGCCTCCACCGAGTCGAGCAGATCCTTCACCGGCAGCCCGACGCGGTCGCGGAACTGAAACGCGCCGTCGAGGTTCCACGTCCGGGTCTCGCGGTCGGCGAAGAGCCCGAGAATCGCCGACTGGACGGCCGAATCGACGCGCCAGCCGCCCGGAGCATCCGGATCGGGGTGTGCGGCGCGGATTCGGCCGGAGTCGAGGTCGGCGAGGATGTCGGCTGGGGTCTTGTCGTTCACGGCGTCATCATCGTGCGGAACGACCGGCCCGTCTCTGTCGAGTTCACGCGTGGGCCGTCGCTGTGGCCTGGACGATGGCCCGGGTCCGCGCCGAACTCCTCGTCATGGACCGGGCCGCGGATCGCCGCCCGCCGCCGCCCGCCGCGTCGGCCGATCCCTCGTCGGCCGATCCCTCGTCGGCCGTCCCGTCGAGCTCCATCGCGCCGGTCGCCTCGAGGACCAGGCGCAACCGGGCCCGATACGACTCCTCGAGCGGCAGGAGCGGCAGCCGGACCATGTCGGACGACAGGCCCATCAGCGAGAGCGCGGCCTTTACCGGGACCGGGTTCGGCCCGCCGACGAAGTTGGCTTTCATGAGCGGCAGCCATCGCTCGTGGATCCGGCGCGCGGTATCCCAGTCGGCCGCGAATGCGGCGTCGCACATCTCGGCCATCTGGCCGGGGATCTCGTTTGAGCAGGTGCAGATGACGCCGTCGCCGCCCATGGCCAGCATCGGCATGGTCCAGGCGTCGTCGCCGGCGAGAACCGAGAAGTCGGCCGGTCGCTCGCTCAGGATGGTCGCGATCTGATCCATGTTGGCCGAGGCCTCCTTGACGGCCACGATCCGCGGATGCTCGGCCAGTCGCAGGAGCGTGGCGGCCTCGACGTTGACCCCGGTTCGGCCGGGCACGTTGTAGACGATGATCGGCAGATCGCCTTCCTCGGCGACCGCACGGAAGTGCGCCTCCAGCATCCGCTGGTCGGGCTTGTTGTAGTACGGGGCGACGACGAGGGCGGCGTCGACGCCCATTGCGGCCGCGCGGCGGGTCGATCGGATCGCGGTCGCGGTGCTGTTGGAGCCGGTCCCGGCGATGACCCGGAGGCGGTCGCGGCTCGGGCGCTCGGCGGCGACTTCGAGCGTGGTCGCGATCACCCACTCGTCTTCTTCATGGCTGAGTGTCGGCGTCTCGCCGGTCGTTCCGCAGGCCACCAGGCCGTGGATGGCGGAATCGATCTGGCGGCGGACCAGGGCCCGGAAGGTCTCCTCGTCGATCGAGCCGTCGGCTCGGAATGGCGTGACGAGGGCCGTGAAGGCCCCCCTGAGCATGCGGCCGGCTGGCATCGGTGTCTCCTTGGTTGCGCCTTCGGCGCGATTGGCTGGGCTGGGTTGGGGCGGTGTCAGGAAGCTGAGGCCGAAGCTCCGACGGCTCCGGCCGGCCGCTTGCCGACGGCCTCGATCATCGAGTCGATGACTTCGTCGAATGGGTGGAAGCCGGGGGCTCTGGGCCCGGCCAGGAGCCACTCGGCGGCGGTGACGGCGCCGGCTGCGTAGGCCGACCGATCTCGCGCGGTCAAGCGCATCTCCAGGCTCTCACCGGGAGCGTCGAAGCCGACGAGGTGCATGCCCGGGGCCGCCCCGGCTCGAATGACGGCCACGTCCAGCTCCTCCGGCGCGGGGGCGCCGTGGGCCATGGGCTGGGCGACACGCGTCTTGCGAGGGTGGGCGGCGATGAGGCGCCGCGACAGCTCGATGGCGGTCCCGGACGGCCGGTCGGCCTTGGTGCGGCGGTGCCACTCCACGAGATAAGGGTCGTACTCGGCGAACGGGCCGAAGAGACGGGCCGCATCCTCCACGAGACGGGCGAAGAGCATGACGCCCAGGCTGAAGCTGGCCGATGCCACCGCGGTCGCCGCGCAATCGATGAGCAGTTCGTCGACTTCCCGGCGGTCGTTCGCCCAGTTCGTCGTACCGATGACGAAGCTTCGGACTCCGCCTGCCAGGGCGGCGCGGACGTTCGGCAGGACGGCGTCGCCCTGGCTGAATTCGAAGAGGATCTCGGCGCCCAGGAACCGGCCGGGTTCGTGGCCGGCGACCGGGTCGGCGGGCATCCCGAGGATTGCCGCAGGCGGTATGCCGCGGCCGGCGAGCGCGGCTGCGACCGCCCGGCCCATTCCGCCATCCCCGGCGACGATGCTCAACATTCCGTGACCTCCGTGTGGATCCCCTCGGACAAACAGAAAGGCCGCGCCACCTGCCCCGGTGTCGCGGCCCCTGGAGCCTTGCCCCGGCTCCGCGGTTCTGTGCGAACGCCGCCGAGCTAGGGCCGAGCCTCGCGGCGGGGCCGCCAGAACTTGGCCTTGGGCTTGGCGAGCGTCAGAAGGATCATTGCCGGCTGATTATGCACTATCCGGTGGCCGGGCGCAACCGTTCCGCGACATATGCAGGATGCATAGGCACCGTATGCATCAGGGTATACAGTGCGGATATGGCGTGAGTGGCGGCGCGGAGCGGCGGAGTGGCGGCGCCGGGATCGGCCGCCCGGTTTCTGCAAGATGTGCGCCGAGAGGGCGCTATGCGCAAGACAGGCGCCCGAGGTGCGGGATTTGGCGCCTGCCGTCGTGGCGGCGTCGGGCGCGCGCCGGTCGCGCGCCCTGAATAGCGCCCTGGGAATGGGAATCTTGCAGAAATGACGCAGCGGCGACCACTTCGGCGGCGACCACTGCGGCGACGCACCACGACGGCGCCGGCGGGGTGCGGCCCTACGTCGGCCGGCGGCGGCGGACCACGATCCCGGTCAGAACGAGCAGGACCGCGGAGACGGCGGTGATCCCGGCCGCATCGACCGCCTCGACGAACGGATGGCGCGATCCAGGCACCACTTTGTTCTCGAGAGTAGCGCCGGCCAGGGGCCCGATGAAGTTGCCGTTCGCGTCCTCGTCCCACTGGACGCTCCAGGTCGGAACCAGCTCTCCGGACGGCAGGCGAAGCAGCTGATCGAGGACGAGCGAGCCATCGGCGTTCGACCCGTCTCTCGCGTCTACCATCACGGCCTGGGTCTGGATCCAGTTCGACTCCGCGACGAAGGCACCGACGGTCAGGGCCAGCCCCAGGACCGCGGCGACCAGCAGCGCCGGCAGAACGCGGCCCATAACCGACCCGACCAGGACCGCGGCGCAGAAGACCATGAAGCCGAGCGCGACCAGTTCGAGCCCGCGGCTGCTCTCGTTGTAGAAGGAGAGAAGGGGATTCACCGACGGATTGGCTGCCCCCTCGACGTCGGTGGCCGCGATCGCCGCGATCGCGAAAAGGACCAGCAGGATCACGGCCACGGGCGCGACCCGACCGACGAGCCAGCGTGTCCGCGACGGCGCGAGCGACCAGGCAATCGCTGCCGTCCGCTCCTCGATCTCGCGGGCGACGAGCGATACGCCGACCAGCAGTCCGCCGATTGGGGCGATGCCGCCGAGGACGCCCTTCAGGCCGGCCCAAGTGCCGTCGATCTGGTCGAAGTTCGTCAGCTGCGCCTGGCAGGCGACGGTGGCCGACGAATCCCAACGCGAGGCGAGACATTCCGGGGTGGCGGCCGCGCGCAGGGCGGCGGCCACGATGAGCGCCGCCAGAGACGCGACGATGACGATCGCTCCGACAACGAATAGCGCGAACCTGTTGAGGCGGATGGCGAGACGGGCCTGGGTCAGCATCAGAGAGGCCTTTCGTTGGCGTCGGCGGCGGCCGGAGCGGCGACCGAAGCGGCGGCGCCGGAGTCCCGGCCCGGCCGGGGGCGCCGGGCGCTGGACAGATAGCCGAGCACGACCTCGTCGAGTTCGGCCGGCCGGCCACCTTCGGGAGCGCGCCACAGCGCCAGCTCGCCGGCCCGCCCGGGGAACTGGGCGATTAGGTAGCCGCTCAGCCGAGCGTCCGGATCGGTGATCCGGTGGTCGGCGACGGCGGCGGCGAGAGTGTCGTCGAGCAGGATGCGGCCGCCGCCCAGGACGACGAGCCGGTCGCAGGCCGCCTCGATGTCGGTGATGACATGCGACGAGAGGAGCGCGGTCGATCCCTCGGCCCGGACCGCACTGACCAGGACGGCAAGGAACTCGCGGCGTGCCAGCGGGTCGAGCGACGCCAGCGGCTCGTCGAGAAGGAGGACCTCCGCTCGGCAGCCGATGGCGAGCGCGAGCGCGACCTGAGCCTGCTGCCCGCCCGAGAGCTCGCCCGCCAGACGATCGAGGGGTATGTCCAGCTCTTCGAGACGGCGCCGGGCGACATCCCGGTCGAAGCGCGGCCGCAGGCTGGCCGCCATGTCGAGGTGGTGGGCCACGGTCAGCGAGCGGTACAGGGATGCGTTCTGGGGCACGTAGCCCGTGTGCACGACGGCCCGTCCCCGGTCGCGCCAGGGGTCGATGCCCATGACCGTCATGCGGCCGCTCGTCGGCCGTTCGAAGCCGACGAAGCCGCGGATCAGGGTCGACTTGCCGGCGCCGTTGGGCCCGACCAGCGCGGTGATCGAGCCGGCGGGGATTGCCAGGTCCACGTCCCGCAGCGCCTCCGTCCGTCTTCCGAAGCGTCGCCCGTACGTCTTGCCGACCGCGAATGTCTGGAGCGGCGGCGCCTCGACGGCAGCTGTCATGGTCCCTCCTCGAGCGAATGTGCCAACCGTACAGGCACCGCCGGCTCGCGTGCATCAGGAACAGCCCGTCAGGATCGTACAGGGATTTCCCGACATCTTCGGCCCCATCTCCGGTGCTACCTTTGGCGGCGACATGACCTTCCGTCGTCGCGAACTGGCCGCCCTCGCGCTGGTCGCATTCACGTTCGTGCTGGGCACGATCGCGTGGGGTTCGGGGCCGAGCGCGACCGGCATGACTCTGGCGCTCCAGAACGACCAGGTCGTCGTCGCGTCGGTCGACCCGGGTAGCCCGGCCGCGCTCAACGGCGTCCAGACGGGGATGGTCGTGACCATGCTCGACCAGACCGACGTTCTGGGTGCTTCGTTGGATACTAAGGCTGCGATCGTGGCAAACCCGCGCTTCTGGCAGTGGCTGGAGGCCCTGTGGCCCGATCAGGTACCCGCCGAACTGGCCGCCCGTGCCCAACTGGCCAGCGAGCAGGCAGCCGCGGCGGTGGCCTCACCCCCACCCACGCCCGTCGACGGATCGGACGGATCGTATGTTGGGTCGACCGTTGGCCAGGACATCCAGTTCCCGGGTTACGCCTCGGTCGGTTTCAACTTTCCAGACGCCAGTCGTTCGAACTCGCTCTCCTCGGTGTACGCCGGACTGGCGATCCTGATCGTCGGCATCTGGTGGCTGGGCACCGGGCGGGCGGGTCCGTCGCTCCGCCGGGTCGCGATCACCCTCCCGGCGGCGACCGCGATGCCGCTCTTCGCCCTGCCGGTCCAGCTCATGCCGACGCTGCCATTCCTGATCACGTCGTTCGTCGTGGTGCCGGCCGGGATGGTGCCCCTGGCGGCCGATTTCTGCGACCGGCTCGACGACGCCGCCCTGGCGGTGAATCTCCGCCGGGTGGTCGGGGTTCTGGCGGCGGCCTCCTTCCTGGCGGGTGCGACCTTCGTGATGGGCGCCGACTTCGGCTGGCATACGACCTGGAGCGCAGTCCTGGCCGGCTGCGTCGCCTTCGTGCCCGGGCTGATCGCGGCGCGGCCCGCCTTCCTGAAGGAAGCCGCGGACGATTCCGGGTCGGCGCCCGCACCTGGAAGATTCGTCGAATCGACCGAACTGGCCCTGGCCGCGGCCACGCCGGCGGTGGCCGCGGCGGTTCTGGTGTTTCGCTCCTGGGATCCGTTCCTGTGGCCGCTCCTGATCTGGCTCGTGGCGATCCTGCTGGCGCGACGGTTCACGCTCCGGCCGCTTCTCCGGCTCGCGAATCGGGCCACGCTCCAGCGCGACGTCGTCGTCGCCGCCACGGAGGCCGAGCGCGCCCGGATCGCGGCCGACATCCACGACGACGCGCTGCAGGACCTCACGATGCTCGTCCGCCGGCTGGACGCCGCGGGTGACGTCCAGAACGCCGAAGCCGCTCGAGCCATCGCCGTCCGGCTGAGGGGCATCTGCGGCGAGCTCCGCCTGCCCGTCCTGGACGACCTCGGGCTGGGTCCGGCCCTCGACTGGCTGACCGAGCGGTTCGAACCGCTGGCCGGCGGGCCCGTGTATCTGGAGCGCCTTCCCGAGGAGCCGCGTCTGCCCGCGAACGTCGAACTGGCGATCTTCCGCATCGCGCAGGAGGCGCTGGCGAATGCGGTCAGGCACGGCGCCCCGCCGATCGTCGTGCGTTACCGCGCCGGCGGGACCTGGGCCGAACTCGATGTCGACGATTCAGGGCCGGGCTTGGCGCCCGGGGCGGCGGCGCTCGCGGAGCAGTCCGGCCATCAGGGCCTGCTCAACATGACCCAGCGCGCAGAAGCGGTCGGAGCGGAGCTGCGAGTCGGAAGGCGCCCGGGCGGAGGAACGCGGGTCAACGTCGTCTGGGAGGCCGCCGCCTCCGCGAATCCGGCCATCGACCCGGCGAGCGGCGTCTCCTCGGCCATTGGTGCCGCCGCGACGGCAACCGCCGTCCCGCAGTTGTGACCGCCGCCGCGGCGCCGATCCGCGTCGCGATCGTCGACGATCATCCCGTCGTTCGCGAGGGAACCGCCGCTCTGCTGGCGACCGTGCCAGGGCTGTCCATCGCCGGCACCGCGGGCTCGCTCGAAGACGCGATGCCGCTGCTCGATCCGTCGGCCGTCGACGTGGTGCTCCTCGACATCCGGCTCGGATCGCAGAGCGGGTTGACTCTGCTGGGTGGCAAGGCGAATCTGCCCGCGATCGTGGTCCTGACCGCCTACGACTACCCCCAATATGCGGCCGCGGCGCTGCGGCTGGGGGCGGCGGGCTTCGTCCTCAAGACGGCGCCGATCGCAGAGTTGATCGAGGCGATCCGTCGAGCCGCCTCGGGCGGGATGGCTTTCGGCGTCCGCCCGATGGGTTTGATGCCCGTCCTCACGGCCCGAGAGCGGGAGGTCGTCCTGCTCGTCGTCGAGGGGCGGAGCAACGACGAGATCGGCGTGGCCCTGGGCATCACGTCAAAGACGGTCGAGGCGCATCTGCGGCGCCTATTCGACCGACTGGGGCTGCAGTCGCGGACGGAGCTGGCCACGCGGGCCCTCCGCGAGGGCTGGCTCGAGGTGCCGTAGGCCGCCGCGGGTTGGTCGGAGGCCGGTTCCTGTAATTCGTGCGCCGTGCGGGCGGTGTGCGGGCAATTGCGGCCGGGGGTCCATTCGAGCGGCTCGTGATCTCCCGCGGCGGCTCGTGATCTCCCGCGGCGGCTCGTGATCTCCCGCGGCGGTTCGGGAGCCCTTCTGAGGGTGGACGGACGGGCCTGCCCGGATCAGATCGGCGCCCATGAAGGCTGCCGATGCGGATGGGCTGCATAGCGTTCGCCAGGCGGGAATCTTTCAGAAACGGCCCGAGCCGCCGCGGCGGCGCGCCGCCCGATCGGCGACGATCTACTTGAGCGCTTCCGCCAGGAGGGTCGCCAGCTGGTCCCACTCCACCAGGAAGGCGTCGTGGCCCTTCGTCGAGCGGATCTCGCGGTAGGCGGCATCCATGCCGGCGGCCGTGGCGGCCTTGACCATCTCACGGACCTGGGTCGTGCCGTACAGGATGTCGCCCTCGACTCCGACGCCGGTGAGCCGCGTCCCGTAGGCGGCGAGACGCCGCAGCGCGGCCACGGCGCCGCCGCGGTCGCGACCGATGTCATGCGTGTCCATGGCTCGGACGAGCGTTCGGTACGTGTCCTCGTCGAAGCGATCGAGCAGCTTTCGACCCTGGTGGCGCAGGTAGCTGACCACCGAAGGCGAGCCATCAGCCTCTGTTCGACCGGCGAAGCGTTGCTCGAAGTCGACCTCGCTGCGATACGTCGTCATCGCCAGCTGGCGGGCCAGATCCAGTCCCTCCGGACCGAGCTTGTCCACCATTTCCAGCTGAATCGCGTCCCAGGCGACCGCGAGCTGCCCGATCCGCGTCGTGGCCGCGATCGGTACGACACGGCTGATCTCGCCCGGCCGCTCGAGCGCCACTTCCAGGGCGACCATGCCGCCGAGGGACCCGCCCACCGCCAGCGCGAGCTTGCCGATCCCCAGCGCGTCGAGGAGTCGCCACTGGGCCCGGGCCTGATCTCGAACCGTGACACGGGGAAAGGCTCGACCGTAGGGCTTGCCGGTCACCGGGTTCCGTGAGATCGGACCGCTGGTGCCGTACCGGCTGCCCAAGAGGTTCATGCAGATGATCCCGAACTTGTCCGTGTCGAGAACCTGGCCGGGGCCGATGAGCGGCGCCCACCAGTCGCCGGCGGCGTCGGCCGAGCCGGTCAGCGCGTGGACGACCAGAATCTGGCGCCCTTCGCCAATCGGGACGCCATCGTGGCGGTAGGCCGCGACCAGGTCCGGCAGGATCGCCCCGGACTCCAGAACGAAGCGACCCAGCCAGCGGGAGACGATTCTTCCGGTCTGAGGGTCGCTCGGATTATCCACGTCGTTCAGGCTACGAAAACCGAAGTCGGCGCGTGCGGTCGAAACGCCGGGATCGGCGGGGACGAAGCCCGATCCGGTGCCGCGACCGCTCGCCTTTGGTTCGTGAATGCCGAGCGCGCCGAGCCCCGCGAGGGACCCGGCGCGAGCGATGCCCGGGTCGGCGACGGGCTCAGAGGGCGCGGGCCGGCCGCGCACCTCCGAGATCCATCGAATTGCCGGGTCCGATTTCATGAGGTCACCTTCCGCGGGAAAGTCTCAGGAGGCAACCCCTGATGGGGTTGCGCTGGCGGAACGAACGCCGGTCGCGGCGCCGATCGCCTGATCGAGGTCGGCGATGATGTCGTCCACGTGCTCGATGCCCACCGAAATGCGGACCAGTTCGGGAGTCACGCCGCTGGCGACCTGGTCCTCGGCCGAAAGCTGCTGGTGTGTCGTCGAGGCCGGGTGAATGATCAAGCTTTTCGCGTCGCCGACGTTGGCCAGCAGGCTAAAGAGCTTGACCGAGTCGATGAGTTTGCGGCCGGCTTCCACTCCACCCTTGAGGCCGAAGGTCACCACTCCACCGTAGCCACCGGACAGGTACTTGCGGGCGAGAGCGTGCGACGGATGCGAGGCGAGGCCGGGGTAGCTGACCCATTCGATGGCCGGGTTCGCTTCGAGCCAGCGAGCCACCGCCAGAGCGTTGGAGCTGTGGCGCTCGATGCGAAGCGGCAGCGACTCGAGGCCCTGCAGGAACAGGAACGAGTTGAACGGGCTCAGGGCCGGGCCCAGGTCGCGCAGCAGCGTGACGCGGAGCTTGAGGATGAACGCCAGGTTGCCGAAGGCGCCGGTGTAGCTGATGCCGTGGTAGGACGGGTCCGGATCGACGAAGTCGGCCTTGAAGCGCGCCGACGCGGCCCAGTCGAACTTGCCGCTGTCGACCACCACGCCGCCGATCGCGGTGCCGTGGCCGCCGATCCATTTGGTCGCCGAGTGGACGACGATGTCGACACCGAAGTCGAACGGCCGCGACAGGATCGGGGCGAAGGTGTTGTCGACGATGACGGGGACGCCGTGCTTGTGGGCGATGGCCGCGATGCCTTCGAAGTCCGGCACGTCGAGGCGCGGGTTGCCGATCGTCTCGAGGTAGACGCCCTTGGTCTTGCCGTCGATGGCCTTCTCGAACTCCTCGAGCTTGGAGCCGTCGACAAAGCGGAACTCGATGCCGTACTTGGGAAGCGTGTACTGGAAGAGGTTGTACGTGCCGCCGTACAGCGAGGCACTGGTGACGAAGTTATCGCCGGCGCGGGCGAGGCTGAGGATGGTGAGCGTTTCGGCCGCCTGGCCGGAGGCGACGCCCAGCGCCCCAACGCCACCCTCGAGTGCGGCTATGCGCTGTTCGAAGACATCGGTGGTGGGGTTCATGATCCGGGTNNTTGCCGAACTCCTGGAGCCCGAACAGACGGGCGGCGTGATCGGCGTTGTCGAAGACGTAGCTGGTAGTCGCGTAGATCGGGACTGCGCGCGCCTTCGTCGTGGGGTCGACGCTCTGGCCGGCATGTACGGCGAGGGTCTCGTTCTTGTGGGCGGGAGCGGTCTGGTCGGACACTTGATTGGTTCTCCTGGACTTGTAGCCTGACGGCGGGATTGGTCAGCCTGTGGTTGATCCCGGGGAGCCCTGGGGTGGGGCGGGGGACTGGCGGCTGCCCGTCGTGGTGCGAAGCGAGCTTCGCTTCGGAGAAACAAAGAACCGCGGCTCCCAAAGCGAAAGCTTGCTTTCGCTCCGAGTCCGCGGCCCCGGGACCGATCCTTGGCCCCGCTGCACTCAGGCTGGCGAGAGCCTCAGACCCCGTCCTCCGCACTTCGGGGCCGCCATGTCATGGACATCATGGAACTGCGCAGGCACGAAGCCTTGCGCGAGTTCTCCCGGCGGTTGAAGGCGTTGGCGTTCATTGGCCGCGAAGCATAAGGGCACCGCGCCGGTTTGCGCAAGCCCGGACGCGTCTCTTGCGCCAGGCCGTTCCCCGAGGCGAGCTGCCACAGATTCTGACCGGGCGGGTGAACGTGACCACGGCCCCGGCCACGGCCGACCCCGGCGGCGCCGCGCTCAGCGGGCCTGGACTGTTCCTCTTCGGCGCGGTGTCATCGCGGCCACATGGGCGTCGGCCCGCTTCGTCAGCCCGCTGTCGGGGCCGAGCGTCCGGCTGAGCGTCACGGCCACATATCGGGCCTGGTTCCGGGCGGCCACTTTGCGACCCATGGCCGCCATGGCGTCGGCGTCGTGGCCCAGGACCTCGAGCGTGTCCGGGTCGTCCGGGCCGGGGAACTTGCGCAGCAGGGCCAGCGCCTCGGCATACCGGGCCCGCGCTCCCGCCGCGTCGCCTTGCTTGAGCAGCGTGTCCCCGATGTGGGCCTGAATGTCCGCCACCTTCCGGTCGCGAGCCCCCAGATTCCTGACGTAGGAGTCGAGGATCGTCTGGTACATCGACCTGGCCGCATCGAACTGGCCCAGCCTCTCCATAGTCAGGGCCAGGTTGCGGCCCAGGAGGAGAGTTCGAGGATCGTCGGCTCCGGCCTTGTCGCGGCTCTCGGCATGGATCGGACCGTATGGCCCGGCGATCCGCTCGAAGACCGCGCGAGCGGCCTTGTGTTCATCCAGCTTCTCTTCCGTCTCGGCCAGCCAGAGCAGGCATTCGAGCGTTCGTTCGTGCTTGGGTCCCTTGTTCCGTTCGTAGTCGTTGGCCAGTTCCTGCCAGCGCGCCCGGGCCTTCTCGAGCTCGCCCACCTTGCCGAGTTCCCAGGCATACGATTCCAGAGTCGCCAGAGCCTCGTCCCCCTCCGGACCCACGAGCCCGATCTGGGTCTCGTGCAGGACGCGGTAGGCCTCCAGGGCGGCGGCGTGAGATTCAGCCAAACCCAGCACGCGCGCCAGGCCCGACAACGCCCAGATCGTGTCGGGCGCGTCCGGGCCGAGCGTCTGCGTTCGAAACTCGGCGAGCTCGCGGTAGCGTGCGGCCGACCCGGCCAGGTCACCCAGCTCCTCGAGGTTCCAGGCCAGGTCGCCCAGCACCCATTGCGTGGCGACATGGTCGGCGCCGAGCACGCGTCGCCGCAACTCCAACAGCTGCTGGTCGAGCTTGCGGGCGCGAACGTGGTCGCCGCATCGGCCCAGTGAGTCGGCGAGACCGGCCAGGGCATCGAGAGTCGCAGTCTCCTCAGGGCCGACTTTGCGCTTGAGGCGCCGGTACAGGTCTTCGTACGTCTTCACCGCGGCGGCCGAGTCGCCCAGACGCAGCAGCAGCCGGCCGTGTTGGCCGCGAGCGGCAAGAGTCGCCGGATTGTCGGGCCCGAGCGTGGCGATCGTGGCAACGAGAGCCTTCTCCGACATCGCTCGTCCCGCCTTGAGGTCGCCAACTCCAACCAGAGAGCGTGCCAGGCCGAGCATCGCCTCGAGGGTGTCGGGGTGGTTCGCGCCCAGGACCCGGCGGCTCCGATCCACGCGCTCGGCCAGGACCTGGCTTGCTCGGGTGTAATCCTCGATCGAGATCAGGACGCTGCCCAGATTCGCCAGGGTGCGGATGACCGCCAGGCTGTCCTGGCCCATCGTCTTGCGCTGCCCTTCGAGGAGGGCTTCGAAGGTGGCGCGAGCCGAGAGGTCGTCGGCAACGGCTCGCTGCGTCAGTCCCAGGTTGTGCAGGGCACTCAGCGTCGCCGGGTCTTCGGGACCGAGTGTGTTTCGGCGGCCGGCCACGACGCGCTCGTAGATCGGGCGAGCCTCCTCGGGCCGGTCCATATAGGACAACGCCACGGCCATACCGTGCGCGGCGGAGAGGGTGTCCAGGTGGCGCGGTCCGAAGACGCGCTCGCAGCGCTCCAGCAGGATGGTGTACTGGTCTCTGGCGACCGAATAGTCGTCCAATTCCAGGCTGATGGCGGCGACGCGCGCCTCGGCCTCCAGGGTCGCTGGGTGCTCGGTACCGAGAAGCTTTCGGCGCGCGTCCATGACCTGACGGCAGACAATGCGTTGAACTCGCAGGTCTGTGTACCCGCCGATCAGGACATCCAGATCCTGCAAAGCCGCGAGACCGACGATCGACGGAATCTCCGAAGTGTCGGCGCCAGATAAGCCGCGATCCATCGACAGAGCAGATTCTCCCGGATTGGCCCCCGTTGGATCCCATCATGCCAGGTTCGGCCGAGTTCGAGGGCGCGGCGGTTACGTCGCCCCCCACCGAACCTGCCGGGGCGACTACGAATCGGGGCCGGCGAGCCGACTCCTACAAGACAAGGGTCGTCTCTACACGCGAGTCGGGCCGGCGCCTCCGGCGCCACGCGTGACGACTCGGACGACCCGCAACGGGTGCATGTCGATGGTCGACGGAGAAAGCCTCGAGAACGAGCCTGCGATCCAGGATCGGGTGCTCGTCGAAGCCGAGATCCAGGGGCGCCCGGTTTCGTTCCGAGCGGTGACGGTGAGGGTCTGCGAGACCGAGCTATGGCTCGGCCTGGCCTCGCCCGATCGGCGCCTCGAGACCATCCATCCGAATCAGGCGGTTCGACTCACCATCGCCCGCAGCGGCGCCGCCCTGCTGGGCCGGTCGGAGTTCCTGAGATCTCTCGGCGGCAGCAAGTCTCGCGTCTTCGCGGTCGACCGGCCCGCCTTGCTGGAGCGGGTGCAGCGGAGGGGTTACGTCCGTTACCCGATAGATCTGCCGATTCGCGTTCGCCATGTCGACCCGGCCACATGGGAGCCGCTCGGCAAGACGGCTACAACGATGACCAAGAACCTGAGCCCCGGCGGGCTGCTCTTCGTGAGCGACGCCACCGTCAGCGTCGGTGACGATCTCGATCTGATCCTGCCCCTCTCTGGCGGGGATCGCGTCTCGATGAGCGGCGTGGTGAAGCGATTGGGACGCGGGCTCGACGCTGGTGAACCTGAGGCGAACGGCCAGCCCGACCACTCGGAAGTCGCGGTCAAGTTCACGCGCATCACCACGCTCGACCAGGACCGCATCGTTCGGCTGATCCTGCTCACTGAGCATCGCCGGCGCGAGGCCGCCATGCGCGAACCGCGCCTGCCGGCATTCGAGCCGCCCGCGGCCACACCGACGCACTAGCAGCCTGCGGGGACGCTTGCCGCAGATCGCCTAGGCTTTCACCATGTGTCAGCCAGTACGCCCGCGTCCATCCACCAGGTTTCGAGTGCTGCTGGTCGGCGCTGTCACGGCTGCGGCGGTGGTGTCCTGCGGGACGCCGACTCCCGGCTCGACCCATCCTGGATTGACGGCCAGTCCTACAAGTTCGGGTAACCCGGTCGCCACGCCCGAGGGCTCGGCCGCGTGCGTATCCCGAACGCTGACCGCGATGACCGAGCAGCAACGCGTGGGCCAGCTGTTCTTGCTCGGTATCCAGGCCGACCATCTGTCGACGGCGGAGACCGAGGTAATCGAGACGTACCACCTCGGCTCCGTCTGGCTGGTCCACACGCGGAAGAGTGGAGTCGCGGGCGTCGGGACCCTTGCCGCCGCCATCCAGGTACTGGCCACGAAGGCGAACACTGATGGAGTGCGATTCTTCGTCGCGGCGGATCAGGAAGGCGGACAGGTCCAACGCTTGACCGGGCCAGGCTTCTCCGTGATTCCATCCGCCCTGGAGCAGGGCCAGCTCTCGCCCGCGACGTTGGAGGGGGACGCCGCCGGGTGGGGTCGAGAGCTCCTGGCCGCCGGCGTCAACCTGGACCTGGCACCCGTGATGGATGTGGTGCCACCCGGCGCGGACGCCACGAATGCGCCCATCGGCTCGCTGGCGAGGGAGTACGGCCATGACCCTACGACCGTCGGCAGCCACGGCGCGGCGGTCACGGAGGGCATGGCGCAGGCCGGCATCGCGACGACGCTCAAGCATTTCCCGGGCCTCGGCCGAGTCGCGGGCAACACCGACACGGTCGCCGGAGTCGTCGACTCCATCACAACGGCGAACGATCCATATCTCGAGGCCTTCCGGACTGGAATAGCGGCCGGGGCGCCGTTCGTGATGGTCTCGCTGGCGACCTACTCCGCCATCGATCCGGAGCACCAGGCCGTCTTCTCGTCGGCGATCATCGGGACTCTGCTGCGCGGGCAGCTTGGCTTCGACGGTGTGGTCATGTCGGACGACCTCGGGACGGCCGCCTCGGTGACCTCGATGGCGCCGGGCGATCGGGCGACGGCGTTCGTAGCCGCGGGCGGGGACATCATGATCGTCGGAGGCGTCGCTCCAGCAATCCAGATGGCCGGCGCAGTCCTGGCCCGTGCGCGCTCGGACCTGAGTTTCGCGGCCCAAGTTGACGCGGCGGCTCTGCGAGTGGTTCGGGCCAAGGAGGCTTACGGCCTTCTCACTTGCGGCTGAACTGTGGCGACTGCGCCTGCGCGCTAGTCAGCAACGTGGCCTCGACAGCTGTATGACGCTACGCGACGCCGGCCTGCATCCCGCCGGGGCTCGTCACCGTGCGCAGTGAGATCGCCAGTTCGCGGTTCACGAGCAAAGTGCGGAACCACTGCGACACGGGTTCGTTGCAGAACTCGTACTCGAGCACCGCGTCGGTGATCGCGACCATGGTTGGCTTGCCGTCGAAGCTGCGGACCGGGTTCGCCGTGGGCGGAGCGTGCATGAATCCTTCGGCGCAGTAGGGGCCGAGCTTCACGGCGACGCCGTTCGGCTTGGTGGCGAGGCGTCGCTTCGGATCGCCGCGAGGCCCGCTGGCCACGACGATGTCCAGCTCGTCGCGCGAGATCTCGAGCTTGTCGAATTCCTGCTTGTGGCCGTCCAGCGTGCTCACCAGTGTTACGTCGCGGAGCGTGATGCTCTGGCGCCGATTCAGCAGGTCGGCCAGGCGCGAGTCCTCGAGGTCTACTCGTCCTTCGATCCAACAGTCTTCGGAGAACCCGACGAAGTCGATATCCGTTCCCATGACGTCCCCTGCTGGTTCCTGCGGCATTGGAGGAAGTCTCCTGCGAGGGGGATCGGACGAACAGTCCCGATGAAGATACGCCGGACGGGGAGGTACGGCGTCAGCAAACCAGGGGATGCCGGCGCGACGCGCCAGGCGGGACGAGAGCGGTTCCGAGCAGCGGGCCGGCAGGCTACCACGCTCGGCTGAGGCGCTGGGTCGAGTCAGCGCGACCCGTCGGCTGCCCGGCCGGAGCTAGACCCGCCCGAGCGGCCCAGGCGTCGTTCCTCGCCGGACAGGAGCCGCTGGATGTTGTCGAGGTGGAAGAGCCAGATGAGCCCCGGCACGCCAACGCCGTAGACGAAGTAGATCGGCGGAAGGGCCGCGACGACTGGCGGGATGGGCGCGACCGCGGTCACGACCACCATTGCGATGCCGCCGATGAGGCTGGCGCCCAGCGAGCCCAGGGACGAGATGCGCGTCACGAGGATCACGATGACGAATACCGGGAATATGACTCCGAGGAGAATTGGGGCGAGTATCAGGGCACCGCCCGTAGCCGGCGCCACGCCGCGGCCGCCATGGAAGCCGATGAACGGCGAGCGGCTGTGCCCCACGATGACGGCCAGGGCGGCCGCGACCTGCGCCACCTGGTCGCCGCCGATAGCAACGATGAGCAGCACGGCGACCGCCCCCTTTGCCACGTCGAGCAATCCCGAGACCGCCGCCCAACGGAAACCGACCGCTCGCGAGACGTTCGCGCCGCCGGTTCGGCCGCTGCCGACGGTGCGCGGATCTGGCCCGCCGATCAAACGCGGAACGATGATCCCGAACGGAATGCCGCCCAGGACGTAGCCGGCGACCAGGGCGACGGCCACCCGGACGATGTCGATTGTCTGCATGGCGGGGAAGTATACGGCCGTGAATTCGGAGCGCGACGGCCGGCGATTGCGCTCAGCTCCGGAGCAACGAGCGGCCGTGGGCTACTTGAGGCCCCGATACCTCCGGGTTTCTACCTGCCAGGCGGCCACGAAGCCGAGTGCCGCCGCGAACAAGAGGAGCAGCAGCGGCGTCGGGTCCGACTGGCCGGGCGAGTCACTTCGACCGGTCGACGTCGGCGGAGCCGTTACCGGCCGAGCCGTGTGGCTGGCCGTCTACGACGGCGGAGCCGTGGGTGTTGCCGGCGGCGCGGTGGGAGTCGCCGGCGGCGCGGTGGGAGTGGCCGGAGGAGTCGACACGTCGAGATTGGCGCTGGCCGTGCCGCCGGTACCACCGATTGCCAAAGTGACCGCCCCGCTGGCGATCGTGTAGTGGCCTGCGACTGCCCCCGTCACGAAAGGTTCTCCCCTGACGGCGCGACGGACATGACGGCGCGAACAGGCGCATCGAGACGTAGTCGGTGACGGGCTAGCCCGTGTGCGAATCGACCACCCGCACGGGTAGTCGCAGGCGTAGATGTTCGGACCCGAGGCAAGCCCGCTCGGGCTGGCCGTGAGGTCAGGACCGGCCGGCTGGGACCGCCATTTCGGCCAGGAATCGCTCCGGATTGTGGCGCAGCCAGACCCGGCGGTCGGGATGAGCGGCGACGTCCTCCACCAGTTCGGAAAGACGGGCATTCACGGGCGTCGCCACGTTGTGCGGCCGGCCGGCGGCGGCCACCGCGCCGTTCATCCAGGCCACTTCAGTCTGCTCGGGCGAGGGACCTTCGCCGGCCGTGCGGACATGCAGACGGAGCGACGGCAGCTTGCCGGCCCGCGCGCCGCCGACGATCCGCCGCAGGATCGGGCGGCCGAGCCAGCCGGGCAGCCTGATCGCTCGAGCCAGCCACGGCACCGGCGCGCCCGGCAGCCTCACCGGCCGCAGGCGCATGGCGGCCATGACATCGAGCGCCTCGAGGAACTGGCGCCGCTCCACGTCGAACAGCCGCGGGTCGGCGTAGATCGCGTCCGGATCCATGTCGAGGATCGCGCCCGTGGCATTGGCGATCATGTTGGTCAGCAGCTTCGACCACTTCATCGCCTTCGCGTCGGGCAGCGCGGCAGTGCGCAGTCCGGCTCGGGCGAAGTCGGCCAGAAGCGGTCGAACGAATAGTTCCGCCCGGGGGTTGGCCGCGGCCAGCGCGATCCCGCCCCGCCCGAGCCAGAAGACCTCGTCCTCCGATGCCAGTCGAATGGGCGCGGTCAGCGAGCCGGCGATCTGCGGCGCGAGGGGCCGGATCTGTGCGGCCATCTCCTCCGCGCCGATGCCGTTCTCTATCGTGAGTGTGGGCGCGTCCGGCCACGCCAGGGTCGGCGCCAGGGCCTCGCGCAGGAAGGGCATCTTGACCGCAACCAGGATCAGGTCCGGAGGCGAGGCATCCGCCGTCCGGGTGACCCGACGGACCGGGACTACCGAGCGCGTGCCGTCGGGCCGGACCAGCGTGACCGGCGCTTCGGAGGGCGGCTCGAAGATTCGGACTAGCGTGACGTCGTATCCGACGCTGCCGAGCAGCGTCCCCAGGAACGACCCGACAGCCCCAGCGCCGACGACCAGAAGCCGTTTTGGGCGGGGGTCATCGGAGCCTGAAGCCATCTCCGAACTCCCAGGGGGCTGTCGCATGGCCGTCATTCGACCCAATCGAAGGTCCGCGTGACGGCCTTCTTCCATAGCCGGTACTCGCGCTCCCTTTCGGAGGCATCCATAGCGGGCCGCCACTCGCAGTCGCGGACCCAGTTCGCCCGCAGTTCGTCCTGCGAGCTCCAGAACCCGACTGCAAGGCCGGCCGCGTACGCCGCCCCGAGGGCCGTCGTCTCGGCGACCTTCGGCCGGATGACGGGGACGCCCACCACGTCCGCCTGGAACTGCATCAACAGCTCGTTATGGACCATGCCGCCGTCCACCTTGAGCGCCTTAAGGGCCACGCCCGAGTCGGCGTTCATGGCGTCGAGCACTTCGCGGGTCTGCCAGGCCGTCGCCTCCAGTACGGCTCGGGCGATGTGCCCGCGGTTCACGTACTGCGTCAGACCGGCGATGACGCCCCGCGCGTCGCTGCGCCAGTACGGCGCGAAGAGGCCGGAGAAGGCGGGCACGAAGTAGACGCCGCCGTTGTCGTCGACGGTTCGAGCGAGCGTCTCCACGTCGGCCGATGTGGCGATCAGGCCGAGGTTGTCGCGAAGCCACTGCACGAGGGCGCCGGCGATGGCGATCGAACCTTCCAGGGCGTAGACGGCAGGCTCGGTCCCGATCCGATAGCCGACGGTCGTGAGCAGGCCGGCCTTGCTGGCCACGGGCGCCGTCCCCGTATTGAGCAGCATG
Organism: Chloroflexota bacterium; assembly: GCA_003152995.1. Classification (GTDB taxonomy): domain Bacteria; phylum Chloroflexota; class Limnocylindria; order Limnocylindrales; family CSP1-4; genus Fen-1039. Next base: position 56,839 of record PMBR01000088.1, read on the forward strand.
AAGCAGCCCGTGCCGTAGGTGTTCTTGGCCTCGCCCGGAGCGAAGCAGGTCTGGCCGAACAGCGCTGCCTGCTGGTCGCCGAGGTCGCCCGCCACCGGGACACCGGCAAGGTCGCCGACGGCATGGCCGTACACCTCGCTCGACGACCGGATCGCCGGCAGCATCGATCGGGGGACGCCCATCACGGCCAGCATCTCCGAATCCCAGTCGAGCGTGTGGAGGTCCATGAGCATCGTGCGGCTGGCGTTCGAAACGTCGGTGACGTGGACGCCGCCGCCCGATGGGCCGCCCTTGCTCCAGCCTCCGGTGAGGTTCCAGATCACCCAGCTGTCGATCGTGCCGAAGATGAGATCGCCGGCCTCCGCCCGGGCCCGCGCCTCAGATACGTTGTCGAGGATCCAGCGGATCTTCGGACCGGAGAAGTAGGTCGCCAGCGGCAGGCCGACCTTCGAGCGGAACCGGTCCTGGCCGCCGTCGCGCGCCAGCTCTTCGACGATCCCGGCCGTCCTGGTGTCTTGCCACACGATGGCGTTGTAGATGGGCCAACCCGTCCGGCGATCCCACACGACCGTCGTCTCGCGCTGGTTCGTGACGCCGACGGCCGCAAGATCGGTCGCCCGCAGGCCCGCCTTTGCCAGCGCGCCGTGGATCACCTCCTGGCAGCGCGCCCAGATCACGAGCGGGTCGTGTTCGACCCAGCCCGGTCCGGGGTAGATCTGCTCGTGTTCGCGCTGCTCGGCCGCGACGATGGAACCGCCATGGTCGAAGACGATGAACCTGGTGCTCGTTGTCCCCTGATCCAGCGCTCCAACGTATTCCCGCATCGTGATGTCACCAATCCTGCGTTGGGCCTTGTGCGCGACACAGCATCCCTAGACTACCCGCAGAGGGAGTGCTTGTCGCGGCGCCGCCAGGCTGGACGCCCGGTCCGGCCGGGGCCCCCGTGTGCCGCCGGTGCCGCCCGTCGACACCCGGATGCCGGGTTCGCCTCGGCCCGCCACGCGCAACTCGTCGACGCAGTTCCCGATCTCGAGGCCGGCCGCCCGCCCATGAGAGTAGCCTCGTGGCGAGATACGTGTCCGCGGCGGTCCAATATGTCGCCTATGTCGCCGGCCGACATGTCTCGCCGGCCACGGTCTCGAGAAGGTGCGCCCGCGCACGAGGAGAGAGACATGAAAGCCCACTTCTCCGCCCCGCTGCTCCTCGTGGCGCTCACGGCAATCGTCACCGGCTGCGGCTCTGTGACCCCGTCCGCCGTCGGGGCTGTGCCAACTGCCACGTCCGCCACGCCCATCATCGCGGCGAGCGATACGCCTCTGGCGACGCCGCTTCCTTCTGACGCGGCCTCGCCCTCCGACGCGCCGGCCGCAGACCCCCTGGCGGTCGCGGCCAACTGGCCGACTTACCACCTGAACGCCCAGCGCACGGGCCTCCAGATCGGCTTTCCGGCGCCGAAATCGCCGCTCTCGAAGGTCTGGACGGCGAAGCTCGACGGGGCGGTCTATGCCGAGCCTCTGGTCGTGGGCGGAAACGTGATCGCCGCGACGGAGAACGACAGCGTCTATGCCCTGAATTCGAAGACCGGCGCCGTCATCTGGCGCCAGCATCTCGGGACGCCGGTGGCCCTGTCGACGCTGCCGTGCGGCAACATCAACCCGCTCGGGATCACCGGCACCCCGGCCTACGATGCGGCGACCGCGTCGCTGTTCCTGGTCGCGGAAGTGACCGGCCCGCATCACATGCTCTTCGCTCTCAACCCGGCGAACGGCGTCGTTCGCTGGTCGCGCAACGTCGATCTGGCTGGCGATTCTCCGATCACTCACCAGCAGCGGCCGGCCATGGCGGTGGCCAACGGCTACGTCTACATCGGCTTCGGTGGCCTCGCCGGCGACTGCGGCCAGTACAAGGGCGAGGAGCTGGGGGTACCGACCACTGGAACCGGCAGCACGATTGCGTACCGTGTGCCGGTCAGCCGCGAAGGCGCGATCTGGGCGACCGCAGGCCCCGTCATCGACGCCGCCGGGAACCTCTACATCTCGACCGGCAACGGCGCCTCCACCACGACGTACGACGGCAGCGACTCGGTGGTCGAGCTCTCGCCCAAGCTGACGATGATCAGCCGCTTTGCTCCATCCATCTGGGCGAACGACAACGCTCGCGACCTGGATCTGGGATCCTCGAGTCCGGCGCTTGTGCCGGGGGGCTTCGTATTCATCGCCGGGAAGAGGGGCGTCGGCTACGTGTTGCACCAGGGTGCGCTCGGCGGCATCGGCGGACAGGTATCGAGCGCTTCCCTCTCGTGCGGCGTCTACGGCGGTATGGCCCAGAGCGGCAGCACGATCTACGTCCCGTGTCAGAGTCGGCTTCGCGAAGTCCAGATAAGCGCCACCGGAACAATCAAGGTGGGCTGGATCACGGGCAGTGGCCTGGGAGGCGGGCCTGCCGTGATCGGCGGCGGAGCCGTCTGGAGCCTCGATGCCGCGGGCGGCAGCTTGTGGGCGCTGAACCCGGCGACGGGCGGCGTGCTCGCGAGCGTCGGCGTCGGCGCGCTGCCGCATTTCGCCTCGCCGACTCTCTGGAGTGGGCTGGTTCTCGTGGGTACGATGACCGGTGTCGTGGCGGTCGCCGGCTAGATCTGCGAGCGCCGCGACCGCGGAGCGTGCAGCGGCCGGTCGTGGCCGGTACGTCTGCGACTCAGGAGGAGCTTCATGGCTCGAATGACCGAGGCAGAGGCGGACGCATACCGCCGTCCTGTGATCGAGATGCTCGGCGGCGACGATCCTCTGGACGTCCAGGCGTCCGAAGTCGCGGCCTGGCGTGAGCTCATCGACCGGGCAGACGGGGACCTTCGAGCGCGTCCGGCAGAAGGCGAGTGGTCGGTGCTCGAATGCCTGGGGCACATGGCCGACTCGGAGCTAGTCACCTCGGCCCGGTATCGGTGGGTCCTGGCCGAGAACGAACCGCCGCTCCAGGGCTGGGATCAGGTAGCCTGGGCCGCGCGTTTCGAGCACAACCACAACGACCCCGCCACGCTGCTTGATCTGTTCGCCGCCCTGCGCCACGCCAACGTGGCCCTGTGGCAGCGCACCCCTTCGACGGACCGCTCTCGATCCGGCATCCACGCCGAACGCGGCCGGGAGTCCTTCGAGCTTCTGTTCCGACTGCAGGCCGGGCACGGGCGCGTCCACCGCGCGCAGGCGGAGCGGGCTCTGGCAGAGGTCCGGGGCAATAAGTAGCAGGGCGCCGTCCCGCGCCGGCGCCGCTCCGCGCGGCCGGGTCTATCGCCAGGGGATCGGCAGAATCCCGTTGGCTCGATCGTCCGCGATGGAGACCCAGCCGTAGTCTGCGTCGCCGGCGCTGAGATGCGGCTGTGCGTCGTCGAACTCATTGCCGGCATACGAGGAGGCCTCGTCGAACGTGGCCTGGCCGATCATGGTTGTCTCCACGAAGTAGTACCGATCATTCGTGGCGTCCGTCCGGACGCCCAGGTAGGCATGGCCCGGGATCAGCACGATCACAGGCTGCATGGCGAGCGCTTCGACCGCGGCGGCATACAACAGCACGAGCTCGATGCAGTTGCCGCTGGCCTGGTCCAGGACCTCGGCAGGCAGTCGGATGCGCTGCGACTGTCCCGGTGCAAACGAGATCGTGGTGCTGATGTAGGTCAGGTTGTAGTCGTCGGCTTCCGCTTTCCAGAGGTCGGCCAGGCGTTGATAGACAGAGCCGTCCTTGTCCAGATCGCTCTTGTAGCCGCTCTCCATTGAATGCGACGGGTCGTAGTTGGCTGCCGCGCGAATCAGTCCCTCGACCGCCGGGTCGGACGGCGTCACCATCGCCCCGATGAGGTTGAAGTCCATCTGCTGGTCCATGTCTTTGATCGACCAGGGGAAGTCTCGCCTCGATGTGATCAGCGTCTGCTTGGTCTGATCGAGAAGCGTCTTCTGGACTCCGTTGTCCAGGTAGGTCACCAGCATGTGGAGTGTCGCCGCCGGCCGTTCGGAATCCAACTCATCGATCGCGGCGGTGGTCAGCTGGGGGTTCTGTCGGACCACAGCGGTCTTGTGTGCTCCGACGGTCACGGTGTCGATCGCCTTGTTCGTGAAGTTCAAGATCTCGCTCGTGACGACGACCTTGACCGCCTGGCTGTTGTCGTTCTTGACGGTGACGATGACAAAGTCATCCAGGTACGTGCCGTAGAGGTGGGCGATCGGAGTGATGAGGGCGTTCTTATAGGAGAAGTCCGCGGTGATCTTGCCGATGGTCACGGGAGCGGCTGTGGCTCGCGCGCCCGTGGCCTGCGGCGCGGCCGTCCTGCCGGCGGTGGCCACGGCCACGGCCTTGTCGGTCCCCGAGGCGGATGCCGTTCCCGTCGCTGAGGCAGTCCCCGAGGGCGACGCGGTGCGCTGGATCAGGCCGGGCCAGGTTGCCGACGAGTTGCCACAACCGGCTGCCACGAGCAGGACCGCGCAAAGGCCCACCAGCTGGGCCGGCGTCAACCTCCGGGAACTCATCGAAACCTCCTGGCCCGTTCCAAAAGACGCGGCCGTTACCGGTCGAAACCGACCGACCGATCCTAGCGCGGGATATGGTCGGCCGACAGCATCCAATTGGGGGATACGGTCCTCGCGCCGGGCCCGCACTCGGGCCTGCCGACGGCCCAACGGCCCACGGCGGCACACGATGGCCGCGGTGACGAGGTGCACCGCTCACGGCTCAGCCCCTCGGTGCGTGGCACCGATTCCCACACATTCAGGCCTCGCAGAACCTGGTGGAGCGATGGCCCGCGGACTATACTTCCGCGGGTTTCGGTTCGGGTCGCCGGGCGAAGAGGGATAGCTTCGTTCGGAGCCGCCTTTTCCACGCGTGTGGGCGGTGTCGCCAAATGACGACGCGGCGGTACCTGAGGGCCGTCGCGCGACAGAGAGAAGGGGTCGCGGTGAGGACAATCGTGCGGTTTTGGGCTCGCCCGCATTCGGCCGCAGCGGAACCTGGAGTCCATTCTCGAAGCCATAGCTCGAGAAGAGTCGTTCGCAGGCTCTCCGGCCTCGGCGCGTCGGCGCTACTACTCGTTGGACTCGCGGCGACCTCCGCAGGGCCTCTTGCTCGCTCCGTGGCCGCGGCAAATCAGCCGGACTTCGCGGCGCACGGCCTCGGATCGAATCCTTCGCCGGGGCTGACGAGGGGCATCTCCGCGGCTGCGGTCCAGATGGCCCAGCAGTTGACGGCAATTCCGGCCAGCGCCGATCTGAGCAAGTGGGACCCGCCGGTCGGGAACCAGGGCCCGGTCGGATCATGCGCTTCGTGGGCTACCGGTTACTACTATCGATACTGGCTGAGGAACCACGCGACCGGCGAGACCTCCACTTTCGCGCCGATGTATCTGTACAGTCAGATCGTCGCGTATTACGACAACGGCCTGGATCAGGGGTCGTCGTTCGCTGAGAACTTCGACATCATGGAATCTGAGGGGATCCCACACGCCGACGACTACTCGTACAGCGACACCGACTATTCGGACCTGCCGACGGCGGCGGACGACGCGGCTGCCGCGCCGTACAAGACCACATCCGCGACTGAGCTCTACTACTACGGGTATGGGAACGAGAATCAGATCGCTATAGAAAGCTCGATCGCGAGCAGCGAGCCCGCGTTGCTGCGAATTCCCCTGTACGACAGCTTCTGGTCCGTCAGCACGACCAACCCGATGGTGAACGTGCCTGCGGGCGGTGAAGTTTTCCACGGCTATCACGCCGTGTTTGCCTCGAAGTACGACGCTCAGGGAGTTTGGATCGAGAACTCCTGGGGGAGCGATTGGGGCGACAACGGGTGGGCGGAGCTCTCATGGGACTTCGTCAACAACTACTCCACTGAGGGTTGGAACATTACGTCCGCCGATGCGACCGCGACGCACCTGTCGGTCAGCACCTACAACCCCTATGTCGCCGGTGCCACCCACTCCGTGACGGTGAAAGCGCTCGACGCGAACGGCGACGTCGCCACCGGCTACACCGGCACGATCCACTTCACTAGCTCCGATGGCCAGTCGACGCGGCCCGCTGATTACACGTTCAACACGACCGACCAGGGCGTCCATGCCTTCACGGCCGCGCTCGTCCTGCGGACCGCCGGCAGCCAGTGGGTCCGTGCCACCGACAAGGTGACCGCGTCCATCACCGGCTCCCAGACGGTGACCGTCGCTCCCGTCAAAGCGACGCACCTGTCCGTGAGCACCTTCGCCTTCATCGCGGGTGAGGGTCACAGCGTGACGGTCAAGGCCCTCGACGCATACGGCAACCCGGACCCGAGCTACCGGGGCGCTATCCACTTCACGAGTTCCGATACGAAGGCGACCGTGCCGGCGGACTACACCTTCACCTCCGCAGACGGCGGGGTCCATGCCTTTGCTCTCTCTCTGAACCCCAAGCTTGTCCTCAAGACCGCCGGCAGCCAGTGGGTCCGTGCCACCGACAAGGTGACCGCGTCGATCACCGGCTCCCAGACGGTGACCGTCACTCCCGCCAAAGTGACGCACCTGTCGGTCAGCACCTTCAACCCCTATGTGGCTGGTGCCACCCACACCGTGACGGTGAAAGCCCTCGACGCGTATGGCAACGTCGCCACCGGATACCTCGGCGCGATCCATTTCACGAGCTCCGAT
>PMBR01000068.1 GCA_003152995.1 Chloroflexota bacterium
CCGACCCGCAGGTTCATGCGGGCGATGACCTTGAGCTCCATGTAGATCAGCACGAAGGCCGTCGGCACCGTCAGGACCAGGATCCCGAGAACGGCGACGGCGAAGCGGACCAGCGGCATGTTCGCGCCCAGGAAGTCGAGCACGGCCGGCAGGATGAACACGACGCCGATGGCGGTGACGGCAGCCCCGGTGACGAGTCCCGGAATGATGACGAAGGCGAGGCGGCCTGCCAGGGTCGTGCGACCCCACAGTTCCACGGCGAAGGCGCGAGCGGCGGCCGTCCAAGTGGTGAGCGTCGCGGGCACGGCCCTCACTTGTCGATCCCGCCCATGATCGGGTCGAGCGAGGAGACGATCGCCATCGTGTCCGCCAGGAGATTGCCCGGCAGCAGGTGCGGAACCACTTCGAGGTTCATGAAGCTCGGGTCGTGGATGCGGAAACGGAACGGCTGGTCGCTGCCGTCGCTGATGGCGTAGACGCCGAGCATCCCGCGCGGGCCCTCGACGGCGCCCCAGGCTCGGCCCGGATGCGGCCGCAGCAGGCGTGGCAGCTTCGCCATCACCGGGCCGTCCGGCATGTTGTCGAGGCACTGGTCGATGATCCTGATCGACTCGCGAACCTCATCCATGCGGATCAGGTACCGCGCCAGCGCGTCGCCCTCCGTGCGCGTCGGAACGTTGAAGTCGAGCTGCGGATAGACGCTGTACGGGTGGGCCCGTCGAACGTCGAACGGGATGCCGGAGGCACGCACGTTGCCGCCGGTGACACCGAACCGGAGGGCCATCTCGCGGTTCATGACGCCGACGCCGCGAGCTCGCCGGACGAAGATCTCGTTCTGATTGAGGAGCCCGGTGTTGGCTTCGGTCTGCTTTGCCGCGCGGCTCATCCAGTCGCCGAGGCGGCTCATGAACTCGTGGTTGAGGTCGCCGTTCACGCCCCCGATGCGGAAGTAGTTGAAGAGCATCCGCGCGCCGGTGAGGGCCGCCAGCATCTCCACGATCTCGTCGCGCTCGATGAAGCTGTAGAGGATCGGCGTCAAGCCGCCCAGGTCGAGCGCCAGGAAGCCCATGAACAGGGTGTGGCTGGCGATACGCAACAGCTCACCGGAAAGGACGCGGATGTACTCGGCCCGCGGAGGCACTTCCACGTCCATGAGCTGCTCGAACGCGAGCACCGCCGCCCACTCCTGGAAGAGCGAGCTGACGTACTCGAGGGGATCGACGTGGTCGATGACGTGGTAGTAGTCCGAGTTCTCGCAAATCTTCTCGACGCCGCGGTGCAGGTATCCGAGGACCGGATCGACGTCCACGACCTGCTCGCCCGAGAGCTTCAGGACCAGTCGCAGCACGCCATGCGTGGCCGGATGGTGAGGTCCGACGTTGAGGAACATCTCGCCGTCGCCGCGGGTGTAGAACTCCGCCTCACGCTCGGTTTGCGTCGGATAGGGCGGGACCGGCTCGTAGAGGTCCGAGGTGACCTCGCGGTCGAGCATGATGCGCGGGTCGTCCTGCGAGCGGCTCTGCTCCGGCGGACGCGGCGTCTTCGGCCGAGAACTGGTTCGGGCGGGGCGGGTCGGCATCTCTGTTCTCAGCTTGCCGGGGCCCGGCGGATGCCGGCGGAGGGGTCGTCGGCCACGACGGCGGGTGCATACGGTCGCTCCACGTGCCGGACGCCCTCACCCGGAGATCGGGCCGCGTCGTCGGGCAGGTAGAAGTCCTTGCGGAGCGGGAAGCTCGTGTAGTCGGGCGGCANNTCGTAGGCCTCGCGCTCGAGCCACTCCGCCCCGGTCCACAGGAACGTGGCGGAAGGGCATCGCGGATCGTCGCGCGAGAGGCCGTCGACGATGACACGCAGCCAGTCCGGGCTGGTTTCGCTCCACAGGTGATACACGACTTGCATGTGCTCGCCCGTGTCGACGCCGGCCAGGTCCGCCAGGATCTCGAAACGGAGGTCGACGGAGTCGTGCAGGGTGCTGAGCACGTCCGTAACGTCGCCCGGCCCGATCCGAATCTCGGTCTGGTCGTGGCGCTGGCGAATCGGAGCGATCAGTTGCGAGCTCAGGCTCGCTTCCAGCCGGCGCTTGAGGGAGCGATCCATTGGTCAGATCTTCTCCGGCACGGTGGGTCCGATCTCGCGCTCCGGCCAACGTCCACGCTTATCCTTGACGATCTGGCCCAGCTGGAGCATGCCGTAGATAAGTCCTTCCGGGCGGGGTGGACAGCCGGGAATGTAGACGTCCACCGGCATGACCCGGTCGATTCCCTGGACCGTCGAATAGCTCCTCTTGTAGCGACCACCCGAGACGGTGCAGTCGCCCAGGGCCACACACCACTTGGGTTCGGGCATCTGCTCCCAGAGCCGAACCAGCGGTCCGGCCATCTTGGTGGTCAGAGTTCCGGCGACAATGAGGACGTCCGCCTGCCGGGGCGAGGCCCGGAACGGGAACATGCCCCAGCGATCCATGTCGTTCTTGCTGGTGGCGCCCGACATCATCTCGAAGGCGCAGCAGGCCAGGCCCGAGAGAAGCGGCCACAGGCTGTTCGACCGGATGAGGTCGAGGATGTTGTCCGCCGTGGTCGGCACGACCTGGAATGCGCCCCAGCGCGCGTCGTCGCGACGTCCGGCATCGGTCAGGCCGAATTCGCGCAGGTGTGTGATCTCGGCCGGACGTCCGCCGTCGTATGCGAGCGGGTTGGTTGCCCGCCATAGAGTGTTCGGCACGACGATCGGCGCGGTCAGCTCGCCGGGACCGAGGGGCGCGAGCTGGCTCTCGGCCGCTGCGGGCTGGGGTGCCCCGGCGGCGCTTCCGGGGGTGCTTTCCGCGGCGCTTGCCGCGGCCCGCGCCGCACGGGTCGGCCTCGGCCGGCGGTCGTCTACCGCCACGTCAGGGCTCCCTTACGCCAGGCATAGGCCAGGCCGAGCAGCAGGACGAGCACGAAAGTGCCCATGCTCACCAGGCCCCCCAGCAGCAGGCTGCGGAACACGATTGCCCACAGGTACAGGAAGACGACCTCGACGTCGAACGCGACGAAGAGGAGCGCGTAGATGTAGAACGAGATACCGGCCCTGCCCCAGGTGTCGCCGACGGTGTCGATGCCGCTCTCATACGGCAGACCCTTGTGGCCGTCGCCACGGTTGCGATGCGACACGAACCAGGCCAGGCCGATCGTGAGCAACACGAAACTGACCCCCGCGCCAGCCAGGCCAACCACGTACCAGATGCCTGTCATTTGTCTCCAGCCGTACCTGCGGTTCACGGTGGGCGTCCCGCGGGGCGTCGGGACCAAGGTTGATCTCGGGCGCGGGGAGGGGTTCGATGCCCGATCCCTCGCGATCCAGCGAGAGTCTACCAGCAGGGCCGTCGGGGTTGGGAATCCCTCACGCGTCCGGTGCAGATTGCCGGCCGGCTGCCGGGCGTCGGCCCCGCAGCGCATTGGCACGTTGCCGCGCTCCCCGCGCCCCCGCGCTGCCGCAGCCGCCGCGGCCTGACCTTCGGCTCCGCCCCCAATGTGCTCGTTAAAGCCGGCGCGGGCGGCCGGGGCTAGTCGTGCCGCCCGCGTCTCCGGCTAGACCGCCAGCGGGGTAGCGACTGACGGCTGCACACGGATGTTCAATTTCAGTGGAGCTGGCGCCCCGAGGGGCCGTATCGCCCCCGGCGATTCGACGACCTCGGAGCGTTCCCCCCGCTCCACCGCGAAGATTGCGGGTCCGGGCCGCAGCACGGCAATACGGGAACTGCCTTATACGCCGCCTGGCGGATCAGGGCACTTCGATCAACACGGCCTCCTCGCCGTAGATCGAGCCGGGTTTGTCGAACGGTGATGACGCCGGCACGGATGTCTCGGTCCCGCAGACGACGACCAGCGCGCGCCCGTCGGCCGACCAGGCCGGGTAGGGCATCGGAGGGACAGCCAGGTCGATCGTCCTGCGGACTCCGCCCGAGTCGATCTCGATGGTCGTGGCGGCTCCGTCCTGGATCGCCACGATGACGCCTGTCGACGAGATCGACAGGTACCGGCCCTGAGGCAGATCTGCCGGCGACTCGACCCCGTCGACCCCGAACGCCTGGACAAGGCCGTTCTCGTCGGCGACTGCGACACGCCCGTCCGGAAGCCAGATCCCGGAGGGCGCCCCATAGGGCGCGAACCCGGGCAGCACGACGACGCGACCGGTTTGGACATCGAGGATGGAAGCGACGTCGCCGACGAGCACCTTCGATCCGTCCGCGCTGAAGACGACGGCACTGGCCGAGCAGAGCTGAACGCTGCGGAACTCCCGAACGGTCGCGCCCGTGTCCGCGCGGACTACCTTGAGCCAGCCGCACGTGCCCTCGCCGTCGCCCACCACGATCACAGCGATCCTCGTCAGGTCCGGCGAACAGGCCATGGCGTGCCCTTCTCGAGGTCCGGCTTCCTTGCCACCGAACCAGGCGTCGTAGGCGCCGTTCGAATCGGTGGCGACGCAGGGCAGTGACGGCCACTGTGGCGCGGCGACGACGGACCCGGTCTTCACCGGCTGCTCGGTCGCGGAGCCCAGGCGACCGACCGAGTCGTGCTCCGTTCCGTCAAGGTCGAACCGCTGCAGAAGGTACGTGTCCGACCCGGTCCAGGCGAATATGGCGCCGTCGATGGTCGTCAGCTTCGCCCCGCCGCGGTCGAAGATTCCCACCGACGAGGCCGCGCCCGTGGTCTCGGACTCGAAGACGATGGCCAGGTGCCGGCCGTCAGGCGCCCAATCGGCCCAAACCACGCTGCCGCTGCCGAGGACCTTGAAACCCGAGAGTGGTGTCGTCACCGGGGTGGAGTTCGGGACCGCAGAGGCTGTCGACGTCCGGGTCGACGGGACGGCCGTCGTGCTCGCCGACGGCGTCGCCGTCTGCCGGCCAGTGGCCACCGGGCCGGGCCGATTCACGGACGCGAGGCCCAGTGCCAGAACGATCGCCCCGGCCAGGGCCAGGAGCCCTATGGACCCGATCGGAGTCCGGACCCGCGCCGACACACGTGGCGCCTCGCCGTGTGCGATCAGAGCGCCCAGCGGCGGTCGCGGAGGAGCAAACCGCCCGAGACCGCGACTCTGCTGGTCGATTCGACGCGCGACGCGCTGCTCGAACTCACGCTCGTCCATCAGTCCATCACCTCCGGCTGGCGGCGCAGCGCGGCCAGCGCTCTCGACGCGAGCGTTCGGACCCCCGCCGGCGAGAGTCTCATCAGGCGCCCGATCTCCTCGTCGGGGAGATCGAAGTGGTACCGCAACACAAGGACTTCGCGCTGCCGCTCGGGCAGAGCCCGACACAGCTGCTCGAACCAGAGCCACAGTTCAGAGCGTCGGAAGGGATCCTCGGCGGCCGGATCACGTGACCCGAGCGGCAGCCAGCCGATAAGACGGTGCCGTCGCCGGCGGTCGATGACGATGCGACGGGCGATCAGGAACAGCCAGGCGAGTGGCTGGCCGCCTGGCCCGCGCCCCTCTACCCAGGATGCGTAGGCCCGCCGGAATGTCTCGGCCGTCGTCTCCTCGGCCTCGTCCGTCTGCCGGGTCAGCGAGAGGCAGTAGCGGAACACGGGCTCCCAGCCGGCGACGAAAAGGGCTTCGAACTCGGCGACCCCCAGCACAACGCGTTCGGTTCCCCTGACTTGAACTGGCGTCACGATCACCCTCATCTCCCGTTCGCCCTGATTACGAACGAGAAGACCGTCTTGTTTCGGGCTTCGGGTCGGGTCTACCCGTTGGTTCGCGGGTCAGGTTCCGAGGCGACGGCGTTCCCGGGTTGCGAGGCCGCGGCGTTCCTCGGTTCCGAGGAGGCGACGCCCTCGGGTGCGGCGGGCTGCCTGGGGAGCGGGTCATCCGACACCTGCCGCTCCATCGTGAGCACGCGGAAGCGGCCCATGTGGCGCGGGTCGAGCATGCGGACGACGCCGGAGCGGGCACGAAGGTAGTCCGAGGCGGTGGTTTCGGGCGAAGCCTGGAGCGCCTGAAGCTCCGACTCGAGGCCGGACGAGACGAGGAATTCGGTTTGAGTGGTCAGGGCCACGGAGCGGAGACCGCGCCGCTCCCCGAGGACTTGGATCGCGGTGAAGTCGACATGGGCGGTCATGTCGGTCAGCCCGACGTCGGCGAATGGATTCTCCACGAAGTGGTGGTCACGGTAGCCGAGCAGCGTTCCGGCGAGGTGGCGCGGTCCGTAGAGCTCGGCGGCTTCGTAGCCATAGTCGATGACCAGGAGATAGCCGCGCGCGAGGCGGCGGGAGACATCGTCGAGCCACGGGGCGAGGCCGAGGCACACTTCGCCGATCTGCCCCTCGGACAGTCGGTCGGGCAGTAGCACGTCGTCCGCGAGGCGGCCTTGGAGATCGGGTGTCGACGGCTCTGCCGCTACTTCGACGAAACCATCCCGCCATGTGACGAAGAGCTCGAGCAGCTGCCCGCCGCGGACGACGACTCGGTGCACCGGCAGGGCGTCGAGGAACTCGTTGGCAAGGATGACGCCGGTGACGGGCACAGACTTGTTCGATGGAGAGCCGGTGACCGTCAGGAGCTCGGCAAGCCCGGCCTTTTCGAACCTTTCGTGCAGGTCGGCCTGCCTGTAGCCGCTCGATTCGACCGGCGTGTACCGCACCGCCTCGAGCAGGTCGATCGAGTCGGTCGAGTCGTGGCGGCGGAAGCCCTCGATGATCGAGAGCGCCAGAGTGCCCGAGCCGGCGCCGTATTCAATGATGTCGAACGGTCGCGGCCGGCCCAGTTCAGCCCACATCTGTTCGATCCGGCGGGCAATGGTCCAGCCGAAGATGGCGTGAGTTTCGGGCGCGGTCAGGAAGTCGCCGGCGTCGGTGGGGCGGTCGGCGGGCTGCATGTAGTAGCCGAGCTCGGGCTCATACAGGGCCCGCTCCATGAATCGGGCGAACGTGATGCGGCGCTCCGGCGCGGAATCGATCTCGGCTCGGACGACGGCCGTCAAGCGAGCCGAACGGTCGGACGACGATTCCGATGAAGGGTCGGACGGAGAACGAAGATCGGCGGCCGGCCCGGCGCCGGCCGGCACCAGGAGCCCTGTCGAAGGAGGCCGCGGTTCGGGCGTCATCGGACCGCCGCACGAGCTCGCTGCGCGAGCAGGCGCAATCCGCCGTTGACGAGCGTGTGGCCGCCGAGCAGGATCGGGTGGTCGGCCGGCGACGTGGCGGCTGATTCGGTGAGGGCCCGAAGCCACGGATCGGCGATGGACGCGGGCAGTAGCAGATCCGAGGCGAAGCGGTCCTCGGCCGACGGCCAGGCCGCCTCGCTGAACCCGGCGCGATGGGCCATCAGGACTCGAGTGTCGATCACGGCTCCATCCGCCATCCGGGCCACAGTCCGGGAAAGCGACTCGGGACCGTCGCGGTCGAGCAACTCGCCGAGGACCGAGCGTGGTGGTCTGGAGTCAGTGGTCACGCCCGATTGGGCCAGGCGGCTCGCGGCGCGGAGGCCGCGTTCTTCGACGAGGGCTCGGACGCGGCAGGCGACGCCACTCTCAAGCCACCGGAGAGCGGCCGAGGAGATTCGGCCCGCGACCAGCAGCTCGGCACGACGACTCGCCAGGACTTCGCTGAGTGCCCCCAGCCGCTCGCCAATGAGTGGCTCCGTTCCGTGGCCTTGGCCATGAGCGAGCCGCGCCGTGCCGCCGCCGACGCTGGCGAAATCGCGCGCCGTCGGATCGCCGAGCACGATCAGGTCGATCGGCGTGTCGATATCGACGCCCAGGCGCCAGCGCGAGCGGACGTCCGTGACGGCCACTTCGGCCCGTTCTTCCAGCCATCGGGGAAGGGCGTTGTCGGCGGGGAGTGGCGGGAGCTCCCACAGATCCGCCGCTCGAGAGACCGCCACCACGTCGGCCGAATAGCGATTGTTCGCCAGCGCGTGCCCGCCGGGCCCCGCGGCGACCTCGACGAAGCGCCGCAAGTCCGCGGCTCGGGCTAGGGGGATGCTGCCGGAACCGAGGATGACGGCGCCACCGGCGATTCGGCCGGCGATCATTCCGCCGGCGATCTCTCCGGCGGCAATCTCTCCACCGCCGATCCGTCCGCCGGCCGTGGCGCCCGTAGTCCGTGCCCGCATCGCGGCCACGAGACGCTCGCCAAAGCTGAGGCCATCGGGCGGTCCGGCCACGATCTCCACGTCGTCGGCGCCGGCCGCCAGGAACGCGACCCGCTGCCGTTCTGCAAGGGAGCGGCGCGCCTCTGCCAGGGAACGCACGAGCGGCCCGGCCCCATTCGGGGCCTCGGCGTGGAAAATGAGCACAACAACGGGGCGCACGAGCGGAGTCTAGCCGCGGCGCTCCATTGTGCGGCGGCCACTCGTCGTGTCCGACACCGCGAATCAGGGAGTCGGTCTATGCACGCAGTTCGGGCTTATGTCGGTCTGGGGGCAAACCTGGGCGATGCCCGCGCGACGCTGACCGCCGCCGTCCACGCCCTGGCGGCACTGCCGGGAGCCCGCCTCGCCGGCGTCTCGCGCCTGTACGTCACGACCCCAGTCGAAATCGCCGATCAGCCCGATTTTCACAACGCGGTGGTGGCCCTGGACGTGCCGGCCGGTCCGAGCGGCCCCGAGGCGACCGGCCCTCTGGCGTTGCTTCTCGCCCTCAAATCGATCGAACGGGCATTCGGCCGGCAGGACCGATTCCGGTACGGCCCGCGCGAGTTGGATCTGGACCTGCTGCTCTTTGGCGAGGAGCAGGTTGTGGTGGAACGGCCGGAGGGGGGCCGCTCGCTCGATCCGGCCAAAGCCGCTCGCCTGCTCGAGGTTCCGCACCCGGAAGCCCGTCACCGGCTGTTCGTCCTCGTGCCTCTGTCTGACCTCGCCCCGGATCTGGTTCCGCCCGGCTGGACCGAGTCGGTCGCCCGGGCTCGCGATCGACAGAAATCGATCGAGGGAGCCTCGGCCGTTCGCGCCATCGCCCACTGGGACGCGACGCTGGGTTCGTGGGTGAAACCGGGGTCGGCGTAGCCCGGGCGGAGTCCGCTCGAAGCTTCCCGTGCAGGAGCCACGGCACGAGGCACGCGGCACGCGGCACCCGGCACGCGGCACGCGGCACGAGGCACGCGGCACGGCACGAGGCACGAGTGGGAGATTGCTGCGGCACCGTCGCCCGATCCCCAGATATGCGAAACGAGCGACAGGCCCCTCACCGGCTATCTGGGCACCGACCTGTCGCCCGTTTCGTCCCCTCCGCTCGGCGAACCGAGCTTCCCTTCCTCCGACCGACCGATCGGCCCGTCAGGTTCCGATCGGCTGTCACCCTCTCATTCGGATGAGGAGGCTCGTCGGATCACTCGATTTCGGCAACCCGCCGACCCGCGGGTAAGCCGGGCGGCACCAGAGCCGGCTCAGACGCGGAAGTGGCGCCGCCCCGTGAAGACCATGGCCATGTGGTGTCGGTCGGCAACCTCGATGGCCATGTCGTCGCGGATCGACCCGCCCGGCTGGATGATCGCCGTGATCCCGGCCTGGGCCGCGAACTGGATCCCGTCCGGGAATGGGAAGTAGGCGTCGCTGGCCATGACCGCCATCCTGGCCCGATCGCCGGCTCGCCGCAGGGCGATTTCGACTGCCGTCTGGCGGCTCGCCTGGGCCGCCCCGATCCCAACCGTTGAGGCATTTCGCGCCAGCACGATCGCGTTCGATCGAACGTGGCGGACCGTCCGCCAGGCGAACAGCAGATCCGTCAGCTCTTCGAGCGTAGGCCGCCGCTTCGTCACCACGTGGAGTTGCGTCTTGTCGAGCCCCAGCTCGTCCTTGGCCTCGACGAGCAGCCCGCCGGCGATGCGCTTGAAGTCCATCCTGGCGATGCCGTAGTCGCGCGGACCCTCGATGGGGCTCCCCGGCACGGCGAGGAGCCGGAGCTGGGGCTTCTGGGCGAGGATGCCGACGGCGGACTGGCTGAACGATGGAGCCACGACCGCCTCGAACGAGTTGGCCGCGATCTCACGCGCCGTGGCGCCATCCAGGTCGCGATTGACCCCGACGATGCCGCCGAAGCACGAAACCGAGTCGGTCTCGAGGGCGTTGCGGTACGCCTCGACCAGCTCGTCCGCCGACGCCAGGCCTACCGGGTCCGTATGTTTGACGATGACCGCCGTCGGCGAGGTGAAGTCCATCGCAAACGCGTATGCCGCGTCCAGGTCCAGCAGGTCGTTGAAAGAAGGCTGCGGACCCTGGATTTGAGTCGCGTCGGCCAGCGTGCCGGAGCGATGAGTCGTCTCGCGATAGAAGGCGGCGTTCTGTGTGGGATTTTCGCCGTAGCGCAGGTCGTCGACCTTCTCGAGGACCATCGCCAGCCGGCTCGGGAAGGTTTCCCCGCAGACGTTGGAGAGGTACGCCGCGACCTCGGCGTGGTACGCGGCCACGAGCCCGTAGGCCTCGGCCGCCAGCTGCTGGCGGAGTTCGGCGGAGACGGCACCGCGCTGTCGTATCTCCCCTACCACCGTCGGATAGCGGGTCGGGTTCGCGACGGCGGCGACCCCGGCGTAGTTGCGCGCCGCGGCTGCCAGGAGAGCGGCGCCGCCCACGTCGATCATCTCGATCGCTTCGTCGATCGGAACCAGGCGGGCGCCGACCTGCGGGGCGAAGCGGCTGACGTTGACGGCCACGAGATCGATCAGACCGATCCCCTGCGCGGCCAGCTCGTCGAGCTGCTCTGGCTTGTCGCGACGAGCGAGAATGCCAGCGTAGATCGACGGATGGAGCGTCTTGACCTGGCCACCGGCGATCGGCTCCGCGCCGGTCAGCTCGGACACGGATCGGACCTCGACGCCCTCTTTGGCGAGGTATTCGCGCGTTCCCTCCGTGGCGAAAACCTCGAAGCCCTGCGATACGAGATCCCGAGCGAACGGGCCGATGCCCTCGCGGTTGGCCACCGAGAGCAGGGCTCGCACCAGGCCTACCTCCAACTGCCGACGTTCCAGGGGCTCAATCCCAGGCGGCGCTATCCACCCCGCGGCGCTCGAGCAGGCGGCGAGCCGTGCGCCAGGCAGCGTGAATGCCCCGTCTTTGCCGGATTGGGCCGAGTATAGCGCCGGCCTCGTCGACGCCGACTTCGGCTTTCACGTATTGCGCCTCGCGACGTATCATCCAGGCCCGTGGCGCGCCGCCGGATCAGGCGGGCCGTGTCATGGCATACTCAGGGACGCAGAGAAGGCACGTATCCTGGTAGCCGGCGTCGGCACCCGGGACAGCCGTCGATGCCGCCGCTCCAGCCGGCCCTTGCGGATCGGCGCACATTCAGGTCGCACGACCACATCTACTGATTACGCCCGGAGGTCCGCGCGAACATGGCGCCGTGGGAATACCTCTTCATCGGCTTCAACAGCCTCAACTTCGCGCCGATCTTCCAGGTCACCTGGATGTTCGCGCTCACCATGCTCGCGGTGACGCTCTTCTTCTACAACTTCCAGGGACGCAGACTGCGCAACTATGCCGTCTTCCTGGACCTGAACGAATGGCTGCTCTGGACCTCGATCGGCACATTCAGCCTGCTGCTCATGTACGCGGTCTTTGGCTTCGACTTCCTCTTCGTCCTGCCCACCATGGTCGGCGGCGCGATCCTGTTCCTCTGGATCCGCTTCATTCACTTCCCGCCGCTCATCCAGGCCTACGAGGAGCGACTCGCTCGCCAGCGCTACTTCCAGCGTTCCAAGACGGCGCACCCGGAAGCCACGATCCGCAAGCGCCCGGCGGCCAACACCAAGCGCCGCCGCCGGTAGCGTCCGGACGGACCGCTTGCGCCCCGCTGCGGCTCGCGCATTCGCGCGGCTCTGACCGGCCGTGGAGATCCGCCGGTTCGGTATAGGGCACCGGCGTCATGAAGGCCCGTCGGGCACGCGCGGTGTGGACGGGCAATCGATCCACAGCGACGCTCGAGGTGCGGTCGCCGAGCTTGCCTTTCGGCCGAATGCCGCGATGGCGCCGCACTCCAACCCGAACCTGACGTACTTCGTCGTCATCGAGGGCGGCGGCTTCGTTCAGGTCGGCGATGAACGTGCCCGAGTCGCCGCCGGGGAGGCCGTCGTCTGGCCCCCCAACGTCGTCCATGCCGCATGGACGGAGCAGACCCCGATGCGGGCGCTGGTCGTCGAATTTGCGGTCGTGGATCCCGATCCGCTTATGATCGAGGGCGGCGCGCCCGAGCTTTCGGCCGAATCGATCGAACCGGTCGAACCTTCGGCCGTGCGGCCCGCGGCCGACCCGCGAGGCGCCCGTTCGCGGATCCCCGACGCGACGGACTCCGGCTCGCCGCAGGTCCAACCGAAGCCGGCCGGCGGCGGACTGGTTTCAGAGACCCGCGGCCGGCCCGACGACCACGAATCTCCCGAACGGGAGCCGTGGTAGCGCCCCGCGCAACTCGACCCGGCGCTTCATTGGCGGCGTGGGTCCGGGCGTGTTACACACTCATCGCCTCCCCGCCAGCGGGGCCGGCCAGACCGGCGTCGTCGCCGGCAGCGCCCACGGAGAAGAGCGATGGAGCGAACCCAACGGCTGACGATTCGAGTCGCGGCGATGGCCGTTGCCGCGTCCGTCGTGGCCGGCTGCGGCGCCGCCTCGACTCCGACGGACGAGGCCGCGGCCCTGTCCGCCTCGCCGACGGTATTCGTGACGCCGGCGACGTCGCAGCTCGCCACGCCCACCACGATCTCCACGCCGGCCACCGTCGCAACGCCCACTCCCGCCGCCACTCCCAGCCATGTACCCGCCGGCTCCACGCTGAGCTGGAAATCGGTCCTGTCGTCTGACGGAGACCCGCTCGGGAGCAACTTGACCGCGGCAGTGGCCTTCGGCGACGGATTCGTCGTGGCCGGCAACGAGAACCAGGGCCAGCACGCAGTCATCTGGTACTCGGCGGACGGGAAGAGCTGGCAGAAGATCGACAAAGCCCAGGATTTCTCGGACGGCGTCATTGGAACGCTCGTCCCGATTCCTCAGGGGTTGCTTGCGGTGGGCACGGCCTCTCAGCCGGATTCACGATGCGGCGGTGGCGCCTTCGGTTGCAACGCGGTCTCCGCGATCCGTCTCTGGACCTCGCCCGATGGACGAGCCTGGCACGCGCTGGCAAGCTCGGTCGTCGTGCCGTTCGGCCGTGCTCAGTTGATTCAAGTCGTCTCCGGACCGTCGGGCGTCGTCGCCTTCGGCGAGCTGGTCCCCGTCACCGGCACCGACACCACGGCCATGGTCTGGAACTCCCCCAACGGACTCGCCTGGGAACGAGAGCCGCAATTCTCGACCGCCTTCCCGTCGGACACGATCGTCGACCTGGCGGCGGGACCGGCCGGATTTGAGGCCGTCGGATCTCGCTCGGCAGGAGGAAACCTGACCGGGCCGCGGCGGGCCTGGTTCTCCAGCGACGGCAAGACCTGGAAGCTTGGCTCGGGGCCCGCAACACGAGGACCGACCGTCGTGATGGCCTGCACAGCCGGTTTCTTCGGCGTAGACAACCCATCGGCCCAGGCTTCGTTCTGGACAACGGCGGACGGGGTCAAATGGACGGTCCAGCCCGGCGTCGTCGGTCGCCCGGACCTTCCAACGTACGTAGGACAGGGTCTCTTCTCCGACGGCAACCGGATTCTTGCCATTGGTGCCGACTCGTTCCAGACGCCGGGGGCGTGGCTCTCCACGGATGGCCGCCAGTGGGAGTCGATTGCGCTGAGCGGCCCGCAGCCACCGATCGATACCGCCGTCGCCGGCAGCGTCGCCGCCGCGTTCAGCTCCAGCGGCGTGTTGGTCACGACGGCGACCCAATCCCTGCAAGGCGCCACGAACTGGACGATCTGGCTCGGAACGCTCTCGCGGTAGCGGCATCCGCTTGACGCGGCGCCCTGCTCAGGCCGGCACGGCCGCCAGGCTCAGACCGGCACGGCCGCCGCCGAGCGGCAGCGCTACCCCGCCGAGCGGGAGCGCCCCAAAGATCAGTACGGCCCGCCGATCGGCGACTTGTCCCAGTCGATCGCGACCTCCTGCGATGGGTTCGATTGGTCGACCGCGACCGAGAGGTGGACGCCGGGTGCGACCTGGGCCAGCTTGGCGATGGGAACTCGATGGCCGAACATCGCCGGAAAGGGCTTCATTCCTGCGAGGCTGACGTCGAGGGTGAAGAGCCAAATCGGATCGTCGAGACGTGAGGGATCGGCCGATGGGTCGAGGTCGCGGACGGTCTTGCCGAGCGGCTGGCACGTGGTGATGACGGCCGTGCCGTGGGTTCCGGTGGCGAGGATGGTCGCCGCCTTGCCCTTGATCGTCGGCATCGCTCCGCTCTGGACGGCCCCGACCATGTCGTTGACGCCGCTGACCGGATTGCCCTGGGCGTCGAACCTGACCGTGACCCCGCCGGGGTTCTCCATGACGGTTCCGGCTATCGATCCGGCTCCGCTCAAGATCGCGGCGGCCTCGCTCATGCCGGCACCTGGATCGGCGCCCTCGCCCGACGTCGGGGCCTGATTGATGCGGCTGAAGTCGATCGAGAGCTTCATCGGATTGGTCGGGTCGATCAGGACGCCGACGCGAGCGCCGGGCACGACCATCGGGATGTAAAGCCGCGGAACCAGGGCCTTGACCTCGACCGAGTACGGCACGCCGGCGCTACCGGGCGGATTGACCTGCAAGCCGAACTTGTACTCCGGCGCCTCGGGGCCGACCTCCGGCATCGACACGGTCGTACCGGTGTCGGTGATGCTCTCGATGATTGCGTCACTCGGCAAGCCGCCCTTGATGGGGCCCGTGGTGCCGGTCAGTTTTCGCATCAGCCAGGGACCCCAGAGGAACGGCGCCGTGATCGAGAAAGCGACGACCACGATGACGAAGATCACGACCGGCAGAATGTCGCCTGCCGTCGGACTGATGTCGAAGGCCGAGCCGTTCTGGACGGCGCCGATCGCCACCAGAAGCGCCGCCTGGACGTCCCCGTTGGCGACGGTCTGGTTCGACATGGTGTCGTTGGTCCACGGCTTGCCCGTCTTGTAGGCGTCGAACAGGCTTCCGGCCGAGTCGATGTAGCCCGCTATCTCTTTGCCTGAGACGGCCAGCGCGATCACCAGGGCGTTGTCGAAATCGCTGCTCAGGTGGGCGCCGTTGAAGAAGGCTGCATTCGAAGGGTCGTCCCCGCCGAGCGAGATATCGACGTAAACCGGCGCCTTGAGCTTGTCGGACAGGTCCTTGGCCGCCGTCTCGGCCTTCTGCCTCCCGGTCGCGTCCAGGACTCCGGCGCCGTCGAAGACGTGCGTTCCGCTCACAGCCGCGTCGGCGCGAGCCAGGCTGCTCAGCATCCAGCTCTCGAGGGTTTGCATCCCTGGCGACGAGTCGATGCTGCTGGTCTGTCCCTTGCTGAGCTTGCCCTGCAGTGTGGCGCCGAGGTAGAGATCCCCATAGTTGGTGCCCGAGCCCTCCAGCAGCATGCCGTCGACGTGCCAGAGGCTGGCCAGGGCGGTGTGGTCCGGCAGGTCCGAGGAATTGGCCGCCGTGTAGATCACGACACGTCCGCCGCCGACCGTCTCGATATGCGCGGCGAGTGCCTCGGCGGTAGTCGCCGAATTGGCAGACAGGATCTTCCCGTAGTCGTAGACGTGGCGGCCCTGAACGAAGGGCGACATTGTCGGCGCGGGAGCCACCGTCGGCGCGGGAGCCACCGTCGACTTGACCTTGATCGTTGGCTTGGCGGTCTTCGTCAGCCTGGCGGTCGCCGTCACCTTTGGGGTCGCCGTCGGCGCGACCGCCCTCGCAGGCCCGGCCGCCGCCAGCCCGACGGCCGCGCAGCCGAGAAGGCCCAGCGCGAGGGCCGCGAGAATCAGCAACTTGGAGGCACGCCTGCGGGCTTGAGCGGGAGTCGGCTCACGGTTCGATCCCGGCGTGATCATCGGAATCCCTCCTCGTCGGTCGGCCCGCTCTCGGAGGCGGCAATCCCTCAGGAGCTGGCGGGGCAAGCCTATCGCATCCCAAGCGCCGCGCGGCCCGTTCCTTCTGGCGCACCGGTCGCGACCGAACGAGTCCGCGACCGAGATCAGTCGAGCGATCGGCTCAGCAGCAGACGGTCCTCGCCGCCGGCCAGGTAGCGGCGGTCAACCGCGAAGTCTTCGAAGCGGTTTGAGCGGAAGAAGGCCCGCGCCGCGACCGACGAAGGATGAATCTCCGTGTCGGCGAGGGTCCAGGCCAGCAGCCGCCGGCAGCCGGCCGAGCACACGGCCGCGGCGATGGCGTCGGTCAGGCTCCGGCCGATGCCACGGCCGCGCAGGTGCGGGGATACGGCCAGGAGAGTCAACTCCGCCGGCTGGGCGTCGTCCTCCTCGAAGGTGAGCCCGTCGAAGCCACGCGGCGCGTCCGCCGGGCGGGGTCGATCCCACGGCGCCCAGCTGGCCAGACCGACGATTTCGCCTGCGGCCTCGGCCACGAACAACTCGGAGGCGGGCGGCAGCGAGCGGGCGAGTTCGGGCGCGAGGGCGGCCACGAACGCGTCGATCGCCGGCCAGTCGGCGGGTGTGGCCGGGCGGACGACCGGGCGCTCGAGTTCGACCCGCGACGTCGGCTCCGCGGTCGATCGCTCCTGCGGCGACCGCGACGGCCGATCGATCGCCGGCACCGTCGCCAGCAGCGCGCCGAGCTGGCCGAGCATTCGGGCGGTGGCGCCCCAGACACGCTCGCCTTCGACCGGATAGACGCCGTAGCGAATCAGCCGCTCGCGGATGACGCGCTCTTCGAGCTCGACCGGGGCGTCGGGCAGGAAGGCTTCGACCGGCGGTTCGATGATGCGGGCCACCTCGCGGGGGTCCGCGTGGCAGTTCGGGCGGCGCTCGGCAAGCGCGACAACCGGCGTAACCCGGAACCCGGAGACGGGGATCGTGAAGCGCTCGAGCGCACCGATCACCTGCAGCCCGCAGGCTCTCGGGTCCAGGTCGATCTCTTCGGCCGACTCGCGCAGCGCGGTCGCGACCGGATCCGCGTCGCCCGGCTCGGCCGAACCGCCGGGGAAGCTGACCTCGCCGGCATGCGAGCTCAGGTGCGGGACGCGCGTCGTCAGCAGGACGCGGCCCTCGCCGAGGTCGTCTGGGAATAGCAGGACCAGCACCGCCGCCTGCCTGATCGACGGCATCGGCCGCGGCGGAAACAGACTCTCGGGCAAGTCGATGCGGATCGGCGTCAGTATCGCCGGCGCCGCCGGCATCTCCCGCGGCAGCGCCCGCAGCCTCTCCCGAACGAGCTCGAATCTCATTCTTGGATCCTATTCTCGTGGCGCGAGTTTGGCCCGATCCATGGGCTTGGGAGTGGCGGCATTCGAGGCCGTCCCGATCGTCCAGAGCACTCGTGGCGCACTCGCGACAGTTCTGACTGCGGCGATTCTCTTCCCAGCCAACGCATTGGCGGTTCAGGCGGAGTTCTGGTGTCGCGCTGTCATCGCGAGACGTCAGTGGACGAGCTGGAGAGCGGGGCTTGCCAACATTGCCGCCGCCTCGGCGGGATTGCTCGGAGCCGCGGCCGTGGGGCTTTTCCTGTTCTGGTTCCTCCGGCGAGTCTAGCGACGTCCTTGTTAGTCCAAGGCGTCGCCTGACAGCCGCTCAGTTCACCCGCTTCGGACCCTCGTCGCCGCCGGGGTGAGTCGGTGTCCAGACCCGGTCCACGGCCGCGTCCACGCCCACCGGTTCGGGCGCGGCGGAACGCTTGCGGGCATCGCGGCGTGCAGTGGCGTCGGTCACGACGGTGGCGTCGCCGGAACGGAAGACCAGCACTCCGCCGATCGAGTCGGCGTCGGCCACGAGCGTCGTCCCGGGCTTGAACTCGCCGCGCAGGAGTGCCAGCGCCAGCGGGTTCTCGACGAGCCGCTGGATCGTGCGCTTGAGTGGCCGGGCCCCATACGCCGGGTCGGTGCCTTCCCGAACGATCAAGGAGAGCGCGGCCGGAGTCAGCTCCAGCACGATCTCCTGGCCGGCGAGGCGGCGCTGCAGATCGGCCACCAGCAGGCCGGCGATGGCCGCCAGATCCGCGTCGTTGAGGGAGTGGAAGACGATCACCTCGTCGATCCGGTTCAGGAATTCCGGCCGGAACTGGACCCGCAGCGCTTCGGTGATCTGGTTCTTCATCTGGTCGTATGCCACGGCGTCGGCACGACGCGCCGCGTCGCCCGCGTCGCCACGCGCGGCGTCTCCGCGCTCGGTGAACGCCGAGATGAACTGCGACCCAACGTTGCTGGTCATGATGAGGACCGTGTTGCGGAAGTCGACCGTTC